>DAVZIG010000084.1:0-1501 GCA_052273435.1 Prevotella sp. | reverse complement strand
ACCCTCATATTGCGTTAATAAACATTTTTATATTTGGATTGTTCTTCCTTTTTTGCTATTTTTGCATACAATAATAAAACAATTAGATATATTAAATATGCAAAACGCGAAAAACAAAAACTTTATTCCTGCTCTGCTATCGCTTGTGGTTGTAGTGCTGATACTCTCGGCTGCGGCAATAGTGCGCGACGGCAGGATATTCGGCATCGACCTACGCCACGCACATGTCACGCCTGATGCCGTGGCATTAGGCAACGACACCATGTCGGTGCATCCCGATGGCACAATGGTTGTGGATACACGCCTGCTTGCCAAGGACGTGCAGGGATATGGCGGCCCGGTTCCGCTGCGCATTCATGTCAGCAAGGGTGGGGTGGTGGACAGCATCGTGGCAGAGCCTAATGCCGAAACGCCCGACTTCTTCAATCATGCTTCTGCTATCCTTGCTCAATGGCAGGGTAAGACCATTGATGAGGCTACGGCAATGGAGGTGGATGGCGTGACGGGAGCAACGTTCTCGTCGCGTGCCATCATAGCCAATGTGCAGCGTGGACTCGCCTATGCCAAGCAACACGCAGCACTCGGCAATGCGCCCGATGCCACTGGTTCTGCCGATGTGTCGGGGGCTTCAGCCTCGTCTGGTGGGTTTACTCTTGGCGGCATTGTAGCTTTGATAGTGGTGTTGATGGGTGCTTTGGTTCCGCTGTTTGTCAAGAACCGCCGTTGGCATTATGTGCAGTTGGTTCTCAACGTCATCGTTCTCGGCTTGTGGACCGGCACATTCGTTTCTTACACCCTACTCATGCGACTCTTCTCGGGAGGCGTAAGCCTTGCCACACTCGCCACACTTGCAGCCCCATTGCTGATGGTAGTGGTGGCTATGCTTTATCCTTTGGCAGGTCGACCTGGACACTACTGCGCCCACATGTGTCCGTTTGGTTCGGCTCAGGAACTTGCTGGCAAACTCACCCGTCGCAAACCTCGACTCTCGCCCCGATTGAACAGGGCACTAAACGTCTTTCGCAACGTTCTGTGGGGAGTGCTTATGGTGCTTATGCTCACTGCTACGTGGACCGCATGGATCGACTACGAGCTGTTCACGGCGTTTCTATACTCCTCGGCTTCGGTGTGGGTGATAGTGCTTGCCGTGTTGTTTCTCGTCCTTTCGGTATGGGTGCCTCGACCATATTGCAGATTCTTATGCCCAACGGGAACCTTGTTGAGGAATTAGGAATGTTGAATTTTGAATGTTGAATGGTTGCGGCAGAGCCGCAATTTTGAATTTTGAATTTTGAATGTTGAAATTATGAATTTACAGAACAAATCGATAGTATTAAATATTGTGCTCGCCTTGGTTGTAGTAGTGCTTGGTGTGCGCTTGGTGTCTGGTGAATCCTCTACCGAGAAGTCGGCAAGCGAAGGGGAAACGGTAAATGCGGAGCAGGCGGTGCTCGACAACATCGCCACTCGCACCAGTATACGCGACTATGAGGCGCGACCC
>DAVZIG010000083.1:0-2106 GCA_052273435.1 Prevotella sp. | reverse complement strand
GGAGACAGTTCAATGACCGCAGGAAGAAAACGGCAGGCCTGTGTGAGGAACTGCGCAAGCGGATTGCCATGGAAATGGATGGCGGAGAGGAACAATTCTTTGTTGACTCCAAGCCGATAGAGGTTTGTAGGGTTGCAAGAGGAAAACGTTGCAAGATGGGACGTACCGGCAATTTCTCGCAAGCTCCCGACTTCGGCTTCTGTGCTTCGCAGAACACGTATTATTTTGGTTATAAGTTACACGCTCTCTGTGGGTTAAGTGGAGTTATCCATTCCTATGATCTGTCAAAGGCAAGTGTGGCTGACCTCCATTATATGAAGGATGTAAAACATACTTATCACGACTGTAGCATCTATGGTGACAAAGGGTATATTGGAGCTGACGTACAGCTTGACTTGTTCGAAACCGCACACATAAGACTGGAGTGTCCGTATCGGCTCAACCAAAAGGACTGGAAACCGACATTCATTCCGTTTGCAAAGGCAAGAAAGAGGATTGAGACAATATTCTCACAACTTACAGACCAGTTCTTGGTCATCAGGAACTACGCGAAAATAACGAATGGTTTGTTTGCCAGAATCATTGGCAAAATTAGTGCACTTACCATTCTGCAATACGTAAACTTCATTAACGACAAGCCCATTGGCAGAATTAAGTATGCACTAAATTAATTCCGCCAACAGGTTTAATAGTATGGCAGTAATGTAATATTCTATACCGTTCATTTCTGTTCATTTATTCTGATAAAAAACAGAAAAGATTTTAAGGCAAAGCAAGTCCTTTCACTACTTTTTTGTATCGGAATGTTTGTTATCTCATTGAAAGTGTAATAAACAGAGTAAGAAATAAAACTTTTTATTTCGTTCTTATGACGATTTATATTATCTTTGCACGGATATTTATCGAAAAACAAAAAACAATAAAAAGATATGATAGACGTAAAGCAGACGCTGAAAGACAGCGAAGAGAAAATGGAAATGGCAGCACTCTATCTCGAAGAGGAGCTGAACCGTATACGTGCAGGACGTGCCAACGTGGCTATCCTGGACTGCGTGAGAGTGGAGTCGTACGGCTCAAAGGTGCCACTCAACCAAGTGGCAAGCGTTTCGGTGCCTGACGCAAGAACCATCGCCATCAAGCCGTGGGACAAGAAGCAGATACGCGAAATAGAAAAGGCAATCATGGACTCAGAGGTGGGCATCACGCCCGAAAACAACGGAGAGATAATCAGACTCGGCATTCCGCAGCCTACAGAGGAGCGCAGAAAGGAACTCGCAAAGCAGTGCAACAAGATCGGAGAGAAAGTGAAGGTGCAGGTGAGAAACGTGCGCGCCGACATCAAGGACAAGCTGAAGAAGGCCATCAAGGACGGACTCTCGGAAGACAACGAGAAGGACGCTGAGAACGAACTGCAGAAGATACACGACAAGTATATCAAGAGAGTGGACGAGCTGCTCGCTGCAAAGAACAAGGAAATCATGACGGTATAAAGGCTGAGTATGGGCGATACCGTAGGAATGGTAATAAAAAACACCGGCAGTTGGTACACCGTACTGACTGACGGTGGCTCTACTGTGGAATGCAAGATAAAGGGAAACTTCCGGCTGAAAGGCATCCGCAGCACAAACCCCGTGGCGGTGGGCGACCGGGTGGAGATAATACGCAACCAGGAAGGAACCGCCTTCATAACGAGCATCTGCGACAGAAGAAACTATATCATACGCAAATCCTCAAACCTGTCGAAGCAAAGCCATATCATAGCGGCTAACGTTGACCAGGCTTTCCTCATCGTCACCGTGGACTATCCGCAGACATCGACGACATTCATCGACCGGTTCCTCGCATCGGCAGAGGCATACAACGTGCCCGTAACCATTATATTTAATAAGGTGGACCTCTTCAAGGGAGACGAAGAGAGGTATCTCGACATGATGGTGAACCTGTATGAAACCGTGGGCTACACATGCCTGAAAGTGTCTGCCGAGACAGAAGAAGGGCTGCAGCAGCTGTTGCCGCTGCTCAAAGGCAAGAAGACTCTCTTCAGCGGAAACAGCGGAGTGGGCAAGAGCACGCTGCTGAACAAGATAGTGCCAGGGGCGGAACTGC
>DAVZIG010000082.1:0-2149 GCA_052273435.1 Prevotella sp. | reverse complement strand
TTGCCATGTTGATGCTTGTGTCGAGAAACATCAGCGAGATGAGTCCGAATATCATAGCCGTGCCTACAGCCATTCCAAAGGAGCCAGCGTTAGGCAGCAGACACATAACAGCCACAGCCACAGCTGCACCCACGAAGAGATAAGGGATGCGTCGTCCGAAGCGGCACCAAGTGCGGTCGCTAAGGGTTCCGATTATAGGTTGCACGAGGATACCCATGAGCGGGGGCAGAATCCAGAAGTAGCTTAGGTTATGAGGGTCGGCACCGAGAGTG
Organism: Prevotella sp.; assembly: GCA_052273435.1. Lineage (GTDB taxonomy): Bacteria > Bacteroidota > Bacteroidia > Bacteroidales > Bacteroidaceae > Prevotella. The sequence goes on along the minus strand of DAVZIG010000082.1, from coordinate 1,877 downwards.
GCGAAAATGCGCGAAATGTTTGCGCTTTGCAAGGCGTAGGCAATCTGTACGCCAAAGAATCCGAAACTGAGATTCCACAGTTTCCAGAAACTAAGATTTGGTTTTGGTTTCATTTGTTATTTGGTTTAATTATTGTTATTCTTTATTCCCTTGTGCTTTGTCTGATGATAAGTCTTGTGCGCACCACTCTTTTCTCAATCTTTTCCTTGTGCGAAATGCCTTCCACCTTGTCCATAAGAATATTGGCAGCCTCTTCGCCCACTTTCGAACCGCGTTGCTCCACGGTAGTTAGTTGTGGGTCGCAGGCAATGGCACGCTCGCCGTTTGTAAATCCGCATACCGACACATCGTCAGGAATTCTGAATCCCATGTGTTTGGCAGAGTAGAGTACGCCGATAGCAGTATCATCATTTACACAGAAAAAAGCATCAGGGCGGTCGTCGCGTTTTAAGACATCGGGAGTAATCTTCTCGGCATCCTCACGGTTGTCACAAACGAATACAAGCGATGGGTCTGGTTGTAGTCCAGCCTTGAGCAACGCATCTCGGTAACCGTTGTAGCGGTTGCGTCCTAATACGGTGTTGCCGCACATTCCGTAGTATGCGATGCGCTTGCATCCCGTGGCAGCAAGATGAGTCACAGCAGAGAAAGCTCCTTGATAGTCGTCCACCACTACAAGTGATGCATTGATGCCGTTGCAGATGCGGTCGTAGAAGACAAGAGGAATGCCGCGGTCGATGAGCGATTGGAAATGTTCGTAGCGGTTAGTCTCTTTGGCTTGCGACACTATCACTCCGCACACCTGGTGGGCTTCGAACATTTGGCACAACTGCACTTCGCGCTCATACGATTCGCGTGATGTTGTGGCTATGATGCGATAATCGCGCTTTGAGGCAGCAGCCTCTATGCCATTGAGTATGGTTGAGAAATAATAGTGTGTAAATTCGGGCACGATAACGCCAATCACTTTCACTGGCATACGTCGTGAGTTGCGCAGTGATTTGGCAATGTCGCTTGGATAGAAATTGTTGGCGCGTGCGTAGTCGCAGATGGCTTTGCGCTTCTCCTGATTAACTCGATTAGAGCCGTTAAGAGCTCTTGATACAGTGGCAATCGACACTCCGAAATGTTCGGCTATGTCCTTCATCGTTGTAGGTTGCATCTTTTTGGTAGGGTTTTGGGGTTGTTTTTTTCAGTTTTATCTTATAGAAGATTCTCGTTATCTTGGTTTGTTTTCTTTTCACGCTGCAAAGTTATCACATTATTTTTATATGGCAATGCGATGTTGTTTTTTGATGCAAATCAAAGTATGCAAACGTTTACATTATTTGCAAACGTTTACATACTAAAAATAAAACATTTAGCATAAAAAATAGTACAAGGTATGAAATAAGATGATAATTTTGCAGTATAGTTCAATAAGAACCAAATAAGGGAGACAATTAAAAACCGCAATTTCTAACAATTTATTATAATATCAAAAGCTACAATGATGAAGCAGGTTAAATTCCAAAATGCCATTAGGACAGCTACGCTATCAGCAGGTCTGTTCCTTTCGGCAAGTGCCTTTGCACAGCAAATTACTGTGAAAGGCCACGTAGTAGACGAGACCGGCGAGCCTGTCATAGGCGCATCCGTCAAGGTTGTTGGCGGTAAGACTGGTGCTGTAACCGACATCGACGGTAATTTCTCTATCGCCGCCGACAAGAAGGCTACTCTCGAAATCACCTACATCGGCTACGAGCCTCTTAAGGTTGTTGCCGGACAGGATCTTAAGATTCAACTTAAGAACACATCCACAACTCTTAACGACGTTGTTGTTATCGGTTATGGTGTGGCTAAGAAGTCTGACTTAACCGGTTCTGTTACAGCTATCA
>DAVZIG010000081.1:0-3038 GCA_052273435.1 Prevotella sp. | reverse complement strand
AGGATGGCATTGTAAGATACTGCAAGAATGGCACTAATGATGATATACGGAGTGAGATATTGCAGGTTGTAGAGAAATGGAATAAATTGTAACTGTATGTTTTTTATATTCTTTGAGGAGTGTCTAAGTTTATTGGATGCCCCTCAAAGAAATTATCTAACCTACAATATAATATGTAGGTTTTGTTAGTTTTTTTTTGTCTACTACATGAAAAATTATTACTTTTGCACCAAGTTTGAGTATACTTAAAAAATATTATATATTTATATATGGAGATTTCATATAAATGGCTTAAGGAGTATGTCGATTTCGACCTCACTCCACAAGAGACAGCCGACGCGCTGACCTCATGCGGACTCGAAGTTGACGCTCTTGAGGAAGTACAGACCATTAAAGGTGGACTGAAGGGACTGTACGTGGGCAAGGTGTTGACTTGCGAATTGCATCCTAATTCAGACCACTTGCATATAACAACCGTAGACCTTGGCAAGGCAGAACCGCAGCAGATTGTTTGCGGTGCACCTAATGTGGCTGCAGGTCAGAAGGTTATAGTTGCCGACCTGGGCTGCGTGCTCTATGATGGCGACAAGGAATTCGTAATCAAGAAATCAAAGTTGCGTGGCGTTGAGAGCCTTGGCATGATTTGTGCCGAGGACGAGATTGGCGTGGGCACAAGTCATGATGGTATTATCGTGTTGCCTGAAGACGCTCCCGTAGGTCAGCCTGCAGCAGAATACTATCATTTGGAGAGCGACTGGGTGATTGAGATTGATATCACAGCCAACCGTTCTGATGCCCTGAGTCATTGGGGCGTGGCTCGCGACCTTTATGCTTGGCTCAAGCGCAATGGTCACGCCACTTCGCTTCATCGTCCCGACTGCTCTGAGTTCACAGTAGACAACAACGACCTTCCTATCGAGGTGGAGATTGAAAACACAGAGGCTTGCAAGCGTTATGCTTGCGTGAGCATCACTGGCTGCGAGGTGAAGGAGAGTCCCGAATGGTTGCAGGACAAGCTTAAGGTTATCGGCTTGCGTCCTATCAACAATATCGTCGATATTACCAACTATGTGATGATGGCCTACGGTCAGCCTATGCATTGCTTCGATGCTGACATGGTTAAGGGACATAAGATTGTTGTGCGCACTCAGCCAGAGGGCACTAAGTTTGTCACTCTCGATGGCGAGGAGCACACTCTTGGCGAGCATGACCTCAGCATCTGTAACGCAGAAGACCCAATGTGCATTGCCGGTATCTTTGGCGGTAAGGGCAGCGGTACTTACGACACTACAACCAATGTAGTGTTGGAGAGTGCCTACTTCCACCCGACATGGATTCGCAAGAGTGCACGTCGCCATGGACTCAGCACCGATGCAAGCTATCGTTTTGAGCGTGGCATCGACCCAAATGGCACTATCTATGCTCTGAAGCAGGCTGCCATTTTGTGTAAGCAGTTGGCTGGTGGCAAGGTGAGCATGGAGATAAAGGATGTTTATCCTAATCCTATTGCCGACGCTCGTGTGCAGCTCGACTATGAGTATGTAGACCGTCTTATCGGCAAGAAGATTGGCAACGACATGATACGCTCGATTGTTGAGAGCCTGGAGATGAAGGTCGTTGCTGAGACTGAGACAGGCTTGGAACTTGATGTTCCGGCATATCGTGTTGACGTGCAGCGTCCGTGTGATGTTGTTGAGGATATTCTTCGTATCTATGGATATAATAATGTGGAAATCCCGACTCAGCTCAAGAGCTCACTCACTATCCTTGGTGATGAGGACAAGGCTTATCAGCGTCAGAACGTTATCGGCGAGCAGCTTGTAGGATGTGGTTTCCGCGAGATTATGAACAACTCGCTCACTAAGACCGCTTACTATACCGAGCTTAACCGCTACACCGAGGAGACAACTGTCAAGGTGATGAATCCACTCAGCTCCGACCTTGGCGTTATGCGTCAGACTCTGCTCTTTGGTGGATTGGAGAGCGTTGCCCGCAATGTGAACCACAAGATGCCTAACCTTCGCCTGTTCGAGTTTGGCAATTGCTATCATTACTCGCCTGAGAAGAAGAACGACGAGGATCCGATTAAGGCTTACACTGAGGAGATGCACCTTGGAATGTGGGTTACAGGCAAGCGCGTTGAGGGCTCATGGGCACATGCCGACGAGCAGTCGTCGTTCTATGAGCTTAAGGCTTATGTGATGAATATCTTCACTCGCTTGGGTGTTAATCCAGGAATCGTGGTTGCAGAGAAGTCGGACAACAATGTCTTCGGCAAGGCTCTTGCCCTTAAGGCACGCAGCGGCAAGGTGCTCTGCGAGATGGGTACTGTTTGCCACAAGCTCCTCAAGAAGATGGACATTGAGCAGGATGTGTTCTTTGCCGACATCAACTGGAACAACCTCATGCGTGCCATCAAGAAGAACGAGACTCTTTATCACGACATCAGCAAGTTCCCGTCAGTAAGCCGCGACCTCGCTTTGCTTATCGACAAGAATATTGAGTTTGAGCAGATTGAGCAGATTGCACGTCAGACAGAGAAGAAGCTCCTTAAGAGCGTTGAACTGTTCGACGTTTACGAGGGCAAGAACCTGCCTGAGGGCAAGAAGAGCTACGCTGTGAACTTCATCCTGCAGGACGAGACTAAGACTCTCAACGACAAGCAGATTGAGGCTATCATGACTAAGCTCATCAACAACCTCAAGCAGAAGCTCGGAGCAGAACTGAGATAAACAATGATGTTTAATGTTAAGTGTTAAATGTTAATTGTTGGAATTAGACTGATAGAGAAAATAATAAATAATAAATAAAAAATAATAAAATGGGAAGAGCATTTGAATACCGTAAAGCTACAAAGCTGAAGCGTTGGGGTCACATGGCTAAGACATTCACTCGTCTGGGCAAGCAGATTGCCATCGCAGTAAAGTCTGGCGGTCCAGAACCAGAGAACAACCCGTCGCTTCGTTCTATCATCGCTACTTGCAAGCGTGAGAACATGCCGAAGGACAACATCGAGCGTGCCATCAAGAACGCTATGG
>DAVZIG010000080.1:0-3072 GCA_052273435.1 Prevotella sp. | reverse complement strand
GTACCTAAGTCGATTCCAATAATCTTTCCCATAGTTGTATTTTTTTTATTTTTTATTTCTAATTTGTTAATTACTTTATGAACGCTTCTTCCAAGAACACCTCGTATTTACATATTTCGAATCTCAGAACTGCGTTCGCCTTACTATATACAAATGGTGTGCCAAAAATATATATCATTAGAAAAAACTGACAAACATAGACACATGCCGCCTGTCAATATGGCACATACGGGGATTTTTATTGAATTGTATGACAATAATTGCATAATTCTAAGTAAATTTGCACGTCGACAGACCAAAACAATGGGAAAGAATTGTGGTCGGACTATGAAAGATATAAACCACAGAAGAATATGAAATTTACACCTTATTATATATATAGCTTTCTCGTGCTCGCCTTCATGACAACAACATGCAGGGCAACAGAGGCAGACACAATATCTAAAGCCACCAGTCACTATGTGCACCGACTTATGCTGGAGTATAGACCAGGAGCCATTCTGCATACCAACGACTTCCTTAAAGGCAACAACCCTGAGGTGAGAACCATGAACCATGACATGGGCTATCACTTGAAGTATGCCTTCTCGGCTCCCGAAGAGAGTGAGCAGGCACGCATCTACCGTGATGCTTACCAGGGCATTGGTGTGGCATATAATGACTTCAACCCGCAGTTGGGCAACCCCATAAGTGTGTATCTGCTGCAAGGAGCACGCATAGCAAGCCTAAGCAACCGCCTTGCCTTAAACTATGAGTGGAACCTGGGACTGGCTTTCGGATGGAATCCATACGATGAGGAGGAGAACCCCGACAACCGTGTGATAGGCTCGAAGGTTACGGCATACATCGGACTTGACCTATATCTGCGCTGGATACTGTCGCGACACATGGACCTGAACTTCGGTATAAACGCAGCCCACTATTCCAACGGCAACACGCAATTTCCAAATCTCGGACTGAACACTGTGGCATTACGCCTGGGTGCCGCCTACTACATCAACCGCCAACAATCGCGGCTTGCACACAGACATGAGCAATTGCCACCTACAGAGCATACCCTCAACTACGACATTATACTCTATGGAGCATGGCGACAGCGAGGAATATACGAGGATGGCTATCCGTACGCATTGGAAGGAAAGGCTGCGGTGATGGGGTTCAACTTCAACCCTCTCTACAAGTTAAACCACTGGTTGAAGCTCGGAGTATCGCTTGACGGAGTTTATGACCGCTCCGCCAAACTGTATTACGACGTTGACTATACCAATCCTGACACCAACGACCAATACCGCAGACCGTCGGCCACAAAACAAATGACATTAGGATTGTCGGCACGCGCTGAGTTTGCTATGCCTTACTTCAACATAAACTTTGGTATAGGCAAGAACTTCGTGAATGGCACCGGAGAATTTGGCGGAGCCTACGAACTTCTTGCCCTAAAAATGAATGTATCCAAACATGCCTTGCTGCATATTGGATACACTCTGAACAATTTCCATACACCCAAGCACTTGATGCTGGGTGTGGGATGGAGAATATATTAAATCGTCACACTTGCTCCCGCCATTATCCACAATCCCGGCTGGAGCACAGCACCGAGGTCATAATAGCGATGGGCGGTAAGGTTGTCGGCCTTTACATATATATTATATGTGGGAGCAGTCCATTGCACCTTAAGGTCGACCTTTGTATATGGCGTATATCCGTTCATACGCTCCTGCCAACGCACAGCCCATGAGGCAGAGAGTCGGCTCCAAATGTTGTGGTCGAGCTGGAAAGTGGCCTTATGGCGAAGATACTCCAAGGCATAGAGTGAACCATATACCGGACGCGCTGTGGAGTGGTCTTGATGGATATAGGCATAGCCAAGCTTGAGGCGAGTGATGAAAGAACCAGGCATTATCTCCTGCATATGCAAGGTAAGGTCGGCATTATAACCCATATTGTCGAGTTTACCGATATTCATAGCGTGGTATTTGCCGCGCTCCTCAGTGGTATACACCCAGTCGATGATGTCGGTACCCTTAGAGTAGAAACCGCTAACCAAAGCCTCAACACCCGAATGACGGAAGCGAGCGCCAATCTTGAACATTGAGTTCTTCTCGGGTTTAAGGTTAAGGTCGCCCTGCTGCGCAGAGTTGTTGGTATAAAGGTCGGTGTAGGTAGGCACACGCAAAGCCTTGTTCCATGAGGCATAGAACTTCCAATAATCATTAGGACGAAAGGAAACATCGACACCTGGATAGAAACGGAAGTCATTGTCAAGAGCAGTGTTGCGGTTGGCCAACACACCAGCCGACAATGTGAATCCGCCAAGAATTACATTATGCTCAAGGAAGAGACTCATGTTGGTGCGGTCGCCACGATGGTCGTACTTACGGTCGGTGCCATGTATTGAAGCCCAGTCGGACTCAGGCAACACATCGCCATAAGCAGTACTCATGATGTGCTCCTTGCGGAGGTCGAAACCAGTGGCAGTCTTGCCAAGAAGCCATGTAGCATGGGCATTAAGCGAAGCTCCATAGACATCGGTGCGGTGGTAATTCTCACCATTCTTGGCTCCCTCCATGCCACGTGTAAGCTGATAATGGTCGACATCACGGTGCCAATAGAGCTGAGGAGAGAAAACAAGATTGTCGTTGCCCAATGGTTTAATGTCTGCCTGTGCCGATGCAATTATACGGCGTGTGGCTTCCCATTGGTTATTAAACTTAGCGCTATAGAATGTAGACGCTCCAAAATCCTGCGAGGAGAGTCCGCCCTGCCATGTGAGGTCGGTATAGCGCGAGGTGTAGCCACCCATGTAATAGGCACGACGACGCTTGAAGTCGGAATTGACAGTGCCACCATCACTCTGGGTATATCCCCCACTGAGTTTCTGGCTAAGGCTGCCTGTCTTAAGATTAACACCAAAGTCACCGCCGAATGTTCCGAACGAACCACCCTCAGCCGAGAGACGGATATTAGACTCATTGTCGGAACGAGTGACGATATTGATGGCACCATTAAAAGCTGAAGAACCGAACACACGTGCCGAAGCACCCTCGAGAACCTCGATGCGCTCAATATCAG
>DAVZIG010000079.1:0-3371 GCA_052273435.1 Prevotella sp. | reverse complement strand
TTGTAAAAAAACGGGAATGGCGCGCGTCCCGAACTCAACCCGAAGAAATCCCGAAGGCAACAGGAAGACTCGCTGACGGATTTACAAGGTTTCAATCCTGGTAAGGGGGAAAAATAATACGTAACTATCCAAACCAAAAATCATCATGGCAGAATCAAAAAAGAAAGAAACGCTGAAAACTGTTGTGCAGTTCATCGTCAGCGTGCTCACCGCTCTACTCGCCACTCTCGGTGTGCAGAGCTGCAGGTAAGGGAGTGTGGAGTGTGGAATGTGGAATGTGGAATGGTCGGCTATGCCGATGAAGAATGAAGAATGAAGAATGTATTAATTCAACATTCAACACTCAACATTCAAATTACAGAGGACAAAACCACCGTCGCAATTCGCGACATTGGTTCGAACTATAAACCTGAGTTCGTGGATAAGACGCTCTTTTACAAGCATGTGGACAAGGAGGATAAGGGCGTCGCAATTCGCGACTCCCTTGGTGGACGACAGAAAACTACCATCATCAACGACTTTAGGAAGGGGTCGTTTCAACCGACACCATCGCCGACTCGCTTGGCATCACGAATAGCAGAAATGTGAAGAACAGACTGGATGAGGGGGATGTCCATATGGTGGACACCCCCACCTCAAGCAGGGACTGATCGTCGACACGGAGTGGATGAAGTATCAGAAGACGCAGTAAGGTGGGGGCTGTGCTTGAGCAAGCCTTGGTTATCAACAAGCGCAAGGTGTGCGACACACTGGAGCATCCGCAGAACTGTCTTAAATTAATATACTATGGAAGAACTTCACTTTTTCTTGTTATGACCCTTGCCATATACTTTTCCATAATTTCCAACACCATTCGACTTTTCATACGCTCTGCCACCATTGGGTTTAGCATATGATCCGCCGCCATTGGACTTGCCATAGGATCCGCCACCATTGTTTTTCCCCTGTCCACGGCGGTTTCGCTCACGAGGCGATTCCTCACGATCACGTTCCCACTGTTGGCGTTCAAACTCAGGGCGACGATTATTGCCAAAGTTACGTCCACCCTTATTTGGCATTGGAACTCCGGCATACAGCTTTGAGATAAGGTCGGAACGGCCTATACGTCGCAACTCATTCTCTATATTCCTACGTTCCTCTGGCTTATACCAAAAGAAGAACTGACGTTGTGCAAGTTTTTCGCGCGGAGTCTTAGCAGAGAACACAGGTTCAAGTGTATAAGGGTCATAACCCGTATACCAAGTTTCCGTGCTCACAGTCATAGGCGTAGGAGTGAAATCCTGCACTTGCTCGAGGTGAAAGTCGAGCTGCTTCGTAATAACGGCAAGCTCAGCCATATCCTCCTCACGGCATCCAGGATGCGAACTTATAAAGTAAGGAATAATCTGCTGGCGGAGGTTTTCCTCCTTGTTTATCTTGTCAAAGATACGCTTGAATTCCTCAAAGAGCGTGAACGACGGCTTGCGCATGAGTTTAAGCACAGCGTCGGAAGTATGCTCAGGAGCTACCTTCAGGCGTCCGCTAACATGCTTGCAGATAAGTTCGCGAGTGTATTGGCGGGCTGCAGCGTTAGACTTTTCGTCCTTACTCTTATGCAAGAGCAAATCGTAGCGCACACCACTACCAATAAAACTCTTCTTTATACCAGGCAATGCGTCCACCGCATGATAGATGTCGAGCAATGGAGTATGGTCAGTTATGAGATTCGGGCACACCTGCGGATTTATGCACGACGGACGCTTGCATACGGCGCACGCCTTGGGATTCTTGCCGTGCATGCCATACATGTTGGCCGACGGTCCGCCAAGATCGGAAAGATAACCCTTGAAGTCGGGCATCTCCATCACCTTCTTCACCTCACGAAGCACGCTCTCTTTTGAACGACAGGCAATAAACTTGCCCTGATGGGCGCTGATGGTGCAGAACGCACAACCGCCAAAGCATCCACGATGCAGATTCACCGAGAACTTTATCATGTCGTAGGCAGGAATGCGCTTTCCCTTATACTTTGGATGAGGCAGACGCGTGTAGGGCAAGTCAAACGAACGGTCGAGTTCTTCGGAAGTCATAGGCGGATACATAGGGTTCACCACCGCATATTTGCCGTCGACCGCCTGAATAAGGCGTTGTGCCTGCATTCTGTTCGACTCCTCCTCTATATGACGGAAATTCTCAGCTTCAGCCTTTTTGTTGCGCAGACACTCCTCATGACTGTGCAGCACAATGTCGTCGGCTGTTATTCCGCCAAGAATCTCATCCTCGCGGCAAAGGTAAACAGTCTGTGGAATGTCCTTTATCTCATCCACCTTCTTGCCTTGGCTGAACTGTCGGCAAATCTCGATGATAGGCTTCTCGCCCATTCCATAGATTATCATGTCGGCTCCAGAGTCGCAGAGAATACATTTCTGCAATCCGTCCTTCCAATAGTCATAATGTGTGAGTCGCCGGAGCGAAGCTTCTATGCCTCCGAGTATAACTGGCACATCGGGAAATAGCTGTTTGAGTATCTTTGTATAGACAATGGTGGGATATTCCGGACGGCAATCATGTCGGCCATCCGGACTATAGGCATCCTCAGAGCGCAGACGCTTACCAGCAGTATACTTGTTGACCATCGAGTCCATACATCCTGGCGCTATTCCGAAGAAGAGGTTAGGACGACCTAATTTCTTAAAATCGCGATAGTCGCCATGCCAATCGGGCTGCGGCACAATAGCCACACGATAACCTGCCGCCTCAAGCGTGCGCCCGATAACAGCAGCTCCAAATGACGGATGATCAACATATGCGTCTGCAGAGAACAGGATAACATCTGCCGTATCCCATCCTCTGAGTTCCATTTCTTTCTTAGTAGTAGGCAACCAATCGGTGAGCCTGTATTCTTTCATTGTCTAACTATTTACTTTATTAATACTTCTAACTGTAGACCATCGACCTTACTGTTGATAAATGTGCCAACAACAGCCTTACTCTTCCGTTCCTTCAGTCTCTTGCTTCGGCCTATTGTTCTCCCACTCCTTATAGAGAGCCACGAGATTGGCCAAGCCGATGGCTTTCATATTATTATTATATATCACGTCAAGACAGAGGCCGAGCAAGTCCTTGTCGTTTATTCCCGAAGACTCCAGCAGCGAGCGCACATTGAATTTCAACTTGTCGAGCACCGGTTCGTCAACGATGCCGTTGCTGTCGACAAGAGCGTCGAGTAGTGAATACTTGGCAAGTGTCTCAAGATGCTTGTCGCTTACTTCTATACTTCTTGTGCCAGAGGCATTAGCTTGAATTTTGTACATAGTCATTTTGGTTTAAATAAAGTTATTAAGTAAGTGATCTAAATTATTTATATATATCAGTACTAATATGGTTCATTT
>DAVZIG010000078.1:0-3384 GCA_052273435.1 Prevotella sp. | reverse complement strand
GCCATGGCGAGAAAACGAAGGATGAAATCCAACTATTGAAAGTTAAATCAATAAAAATACAAAATATTTGTGAGGCTACCAACTTTTTACAAGCTATTTATTATCCCGAACTGGGGTATCTATTGCAACCAAAGGCTTGTTTGAAGAGAACAAGAGTTTTGACGACCGCACCTATATCCGTTTTGAAATATAGATGATGTGATTTACAATCTCATACAAAAGGTGGATGCTGAGTCTCGTAAGCGAGATTTTCAGCATCCACCTTTTATATATAATAATGTATAGGGATTATCCCACCTGGCTCTCGATGCCCATCATCTTGCGAGGAGCGAAGTTGGCTACGAAGAGCACGTCTTTACGCTCCAAGTCTTCACCCACAGGAATTGCCTCGTATAATTTATTAAGTCGTGACAGATCTTTGTTATTTTGACTTGTGACTTAGTCATTTTCTGACTTAGTCGCTACATACTTTTGCAGTCTGCTTTGTGGCTTATCTGGTATGGTCATAGCCAATTCCCCACTTTCCACAAGAGGATTGATATAGGTCTTCTTTATGTATGTAAGATGTTTTAATCCAATGTGTTCTGCAATTTCTGCCATCTTCTTCGGTGTAATGCAGAATTCCAATATTGCATTTTTAATTGCTTCTGGACTATCCAATGACTTAGTCACTGACTTAGTCACTGACTTAGTCACTGACTTAGTCACTTTCGCGTTTTTGACTAAGTTCTCGTCAGTAGACAATCCTACCACAACCTCAAAGGCAGTTATCTTATTGACATTGAACTGTGGTTCGGGGTTGCCATTCTCGCGTAGCGCATCGGTGACACGCTGAATGCCACGGTTGAACATGTTCACATATTTCATGTAACGCATAGCTTCGGCTATGATAGGGTTGCGATAGTCGTTCACATTCGGGAAGTTCTCAGGCCGAGCATCACCATATAATCCGCCGGCGTTGAGAATCTCTATGCGGTCTTCATACTGATATAGCCTTATAGGTGTGTTCGACTGGTAATCGCGGTGCATGCAGGCATTCATAAGCAACTCGCGTAGAGCGAAGAAAGGATAGTTGTAGACCGTCTTCTCACGTAGTATGCTCACTGGAACAGGACGCTCTGTTATGATGGCATCGCGCACAAAACTCTCCAACTGCGGCAGCATCTGGCATAGCGAGCCATGCAACTGACGCTCGTTCAGTATCTCGCTACCTCTGTCAGTGCCAGCGAAACGCACGTATTGCAAGTATGCGCCTGGCATGAAAAACTTGGGATTGCGTCCAAACAGCACGAGTGCCGCGTAGGTGGGGCAGTTGTGTGTTGGGTCGTAGAGATGCAGCGAGGCCAGTTGTTCTGTGATATCGCGTTGGTCGGAAGCCAACAACTCTGCATCAAACACAGTCGAGAGATACTCCTCTTTTATGTACTTGGTGTCAATGTCATCTATCTTGGCAGTGAAACAAGGCGTGGCATCGAATGTGGCCATATATGATGTACGCCTCTCTGTAAGTATGCGTTCTTCTGCCTCTGTAGCAATGTCGCGACGCGGACCGATGCGTATGAATGTGCGGCCTCGGTAGCGTACTGGCGGTGCAAGCGAAGGCGTGACCTCTGCCACCAGCAAGTCACCTTCGGGAAAGTGGAATGCTTCTACCGACATTACAGGCAGTGGCAGGATATTACCGTCGGAGCGTATGCCCGAAATCTTTTTCATCAGGTTGTCATCGACCTTCAGCCCCGACAACTTGCCGTTGTCATGAGCACCAATTATCAGATAACCTTTTTTCTTGCTGCCAGGCAAGTCGTTGGAGAAAGCACATATAGCCTCTTGAAACTTGTCCATATCGCCAGTAGATACGGTGCGCTCCACGCGAAATGTTTCCGTGGACATGAGCAGTTGTTGAAGTTCTTCTTTCGTTATCATAGCAATTTGGTATTTTGCTGCAAAGATATTAAATTATTGGCTAAAAAATAAACAATCAAGAAAAAAAATGATTTACGGATACATCAGAGTGAGCAGCGACAAACAGACGGTGGAGAACCAACGTTTTGAGATTAGTAAGTTTTGTACATCACACAGCATTACCATTGATGGATGGATAGAAGAAACTATCAGTGGAACCAAGTCGTATAACAAGCGTGAGTTGGGTAAACTTCTCAATCGCATTGAGAAAGATGACCATTTTTTTGCAGCAGTATAGCCAAATTCCCTTTCACTGGGCATTTTTGCCACATCTATTGTGTGCTATGCGACATATATCGGAACTTATGTATGCCTTTTTGTGCAGCCGTTTAAGGATCGGTAACCCCGATACATTCTTTAGTGAGAAAGACGACAATCACATTTCACTGTCGCATTGAGTTCTGGCTACACCCGAACTTAATGCCGCGCGGACAGCGAACAAGGCACGTCTGGCCAACTCGCACATTCCGCGATCCTCACATGTCTCGTTCACAAGTTCACTTCGATAATCGACGAACGCTCCCTATGTGGATTCGCTTATCCGAACAAGTCTTTGGGTGTTCACCTTGGAAGGTGACAATCACCTCGGCTTATATAACCTTTCTGAAACAGTTATTGAGCCTTTATCTTTGATAAAGGTGGCAATTGCAGATGCCATTTTGTGACTGTTCGCAATATTTTTGGGTATTTGTGACCATTCTGTTCCTAAAGCACTTTGATAACATTTATAATGCTCTGTGTATCAACGCTTATAGAAATATATGGAATAATTAGAAGCAAAAGGTGGATGCTGAGTCTCGTAAGCGAGATTTTCAGCATCCACCTTTTATATATAATAATGTATAGGGATTATCCCACCTGGCTTCCTGGCTTCACCTTGCCCAGGAGAGAGGTGACGTTGAGACTTCCGTCGAAGTTGACAGCCGAGAGAATCATTCCCTGACTCTCTATGCCCATCATCTTGCGTGGAGCAAAGTTGGCAACGAAGAGCACGTCCTTGCCGATGAGGTCTTCTGGCTCATAATAAGCAGCAATGCCTGAGCAGATGGTGCGCTCGGTGCCTGTACCGTCATCGATGGTGAACTTGAGGAGCTTCTTCGACTTCTTTACCTTTTCGCAGTTCAGGATGTGTCCTACGCGTATGTCGAGTTTCTCAAAGTCTTCGAAACTTACTTCTGGCTTGACTGGCTCTGCCTTATAGGAAGCTTCCTCGTTGGCCTTCTTGGTGTCGGCAAGTTTCTGGAGCTGCTTGTCTATCACCTCGTCTTCTATCTTCTCGAAGAGGAGCTCAGGCTCGCCCAACTGGTCGCCAGCCTTCAGCAGGTCGGTGCTTCCGAGTTGTGTCCATTCGAAGTTTGGCATATTGATCATCTTGCGGAGCTTCTCAGAAGAGAATGGCAGGAATGGCTCAAAGGCGATGGC
>DAVZIG010000077.1:0-3918 GCA_052273435.1 Prevotella sp. | reverse complement strand
ACTATCTTCTTAGGATGCAAGCGGTCGAGTATGCGCAAGATGCTTTCCTTAAGTGTTGTTCCACGCACTATCGAGTCGTCAATCACAACAAGGTTGTCCACATAAGGCTCTATGCAGCCATATGTAATGTCGTAGACATGCGACGCAAGGTCGTTGCGCGAGTTACCCTCAGTGATAAACGTGCGCAACTTGATATCCTTTATGGCCACCTTCTCCGAGCGCACCAATGTGTCGAGTATTTCGTGTAGTTCCTCGTCGGTAGGCTTATGGTCGAGCTGTTGTATGCGCTTCACTTTCTGCGCATTGCTGTATTTCTTAAATCCAGAGAGCAGACCGTAGTAAGCCACCTCAGCCGTATTAGGGATGAACGAGAATACAGTATGGTCGATGTCTTCATCCACGGCTTTCAGTATCTGCGGCACGAGCAGTTCGCCAAGCTTCTTGCGCTCACGATAAATGTCACGGTCGGATCCACGGCTGAAGTAAATACGCTCGAACGAGCAAGCCGAGTCGCCACGTTGATTCAGTATTCGCTCCAAGCGCACCTCGCCCTGTCGGTTTACGAGAAGAGCGTTGCCAGGTTGCAGTTCCTGTATATCCTCACACTCAAGGTCGAAAGTAGTCTGCAGCACAGGACGTTCCGAGGCAACAGCCACAAATTCATCGTTGGCATAATAGAAAGCAGGACGTATGCCCCAAGGATCACGCATCGAGAACATCTCTCCCGAACCAGTGAGTCCGCACATCACATATCCGCCATCAAAGTCGGGCATGGATGTCTTCAGCACATTTGCCATGTCCAT
This sequence comes from Prevotella sp., assembly GCA_052273435.1. Classification (GTDB taxonomy): domain Bacteria; phylum Bacteroidota; class Bacteroidia; order Bacteroidales; family Bacteroidaceae; genus Prevotella. Next base: position 3,115 of record DAVZIG010000077.1, on the reverse strand, counting down.
GTGCTCATCTATATAATGTGTTAGCTCCATGCCGTCAAGTCCTTGCTTCTTAGCCTCAACGAAGTTGCGCTCAGCCTCGCGGTCAAGACGGTGTCCCATCAGCTCGAGCAATGTGTAGCCATCACTGTAGATGCGTGGGAACATGCCGCGTGTGAGCATCTTCTGGAATATCTCGTCGATATTAGTCATGTTGAAGTTGCCGCAAATGCACAGGTTCTTTGCCTGCCAGTTGTTGCGGCGCAGGAAAGGATGCACATACGAGAGTCCCTTCTTTCCTGTCGTGGAATAGCGCAAGTGTCCCATATAGAGCTCACCGGCAAAAGGCAGATGCTCCTTTGCAAAGTCGGCATCAGCAAGCAGTTCGGGCGAAAGGCATGCAAACTCCTTCTGCACACGTCCGAATATCTCGGTTATTGCATCCTTGCCCTCAGCTCTTTCACGAAACATATACTCCGTTCCTGGCTGTCCGTCGAGCTTCACGCAAGCCATACCAGCACCTTCCTGTCCTCTGTTGTGCTGCTTCTCCATCATCAGATAGAGCTTGTTAAGACCGAACATCCAAGTGCCGTACTTCTCTTGATAGTATTCCAATGGCTTGAGCAATCTTATCATTGCCACGCCACACTCATGCTTTAATGGTTCCACGATTATTATCCTTTTATTATTTATAACTCTTATTGTGTTTTTATGATGAAGACTTATGGATAAAAATTAAGCGTCAAGCCCCATAGCTCAACGCTTATATATGCATAATAGCACTAATTTCTGATAATATTAACCAACAATGAGGCTACAGACGTCATAATGCTCACGAATGAGAACCACAACGTCGTAGACTGACCAATAGCAGAGTTCTTAGCCTTCGTGCTGTTGGGCTCTACATATATATAGTCGTTCTGCTGCACATAATAGTACGGCGAGTTTATCACATTGGCATCATTCAAATTGAGACGATGAGCCTCCTTCTGTCCGTTGCTGTTTTCACGAATCAGAAGCACATTGTCACGACGGCCATAAATAGTGAGGTCGCCTGCCTGGGCAAGAGCCTCAAGCACGCTCATCTTCTCGGTAGAAACAGGAACAACCTTTGGTGCGGTAACCTCGCCTGCCACAGTAACACGGTAGCTCGACATGCTTACCGTAACCACGGGATTCTCAGAAGCCGCAAGATAAGGCTGCACTTTTGACTTTATCATTTCCTGGCATTCGTTCTTTGTAAGGCCTGCCACATGAACAGAACCGATGATAGGAAAATTGATGTTGCCCTCATTGTCGACAAGATACTGTAGCAATGATCCTGTGGTGCTGCCCAAACGCCCGTCAGTGCCAAGAGTGTTTGAAACAGAGAGATTGAAAGGCTTAGATGTCTCAGGATCAGAAGTGACAACGGTGATTGTCAGCAAATCCTTCGGCATGATACGGGCATCATAAAGCCCCTTAGACGCAGCAAGACTAACTGAATCGATGTTCTGAAAATAAGCCACCTGCTTTGCCGAGCTACATCCGTTCAGCAAAAGAACAATTGCCATAAAGACAATAGGAATTAACAATTTCTTCATAATATACGTTGCAACATATTTGTGTTATAGTTTGTGCAAAGTTATTACTAATTTCTGACACTCGCAAAGTTTTACCCCGATAATTTTTCAACAACATTAATAATACGCTTAAATAGCTGCTTATCACCTCTCCATGACATGGAAAATGACACCTTTTATATTTTACAAAAAGAAAGCACAAACTTTATTCAGCAGTATTAACACATGGACAAAACCTTTCAAAACGTCGCTCAGAACTTAGAATTCATTATTTTTAAGGTTAGAAAAATGAAATATTGTAAATTCTTAAATTTTAAGCCAAAAAAACCTCGACAAACAATCCCTGTTATCACTTTTTTTATTAATTTTGCCGAGAACAAAACAAACAAGAACGATGAACAACGACAATGCCAACGCGCGTCACAACAAAGTGCTGCTGATTTACACCGGCGGAACGATTGGTATGGGACGCAATCCACAGACAGGCGCACTTGAGCCGCTCAATTTCGAGCATCTCATTGCCAACCTGCCAGAATTCGCGTATCTCAAGACAGAGATTGACACCTATCAGTTCACGCCTCCCATCGACTCGTCGGACATGTCGCTCAGACGATGGGCACAGCTTGTGCGCATCATCCACGATAGCTACAACTCCTACGATGGCTTTGTAATTCTGCACGGCACTGACACCATGGCCTATACAGCAAGTGCCTTGTCGTTCATGATGGAGAACCTCACCAAGCCTGTCATACTTACAGGCTCGCAGCTTCCTATAGGACAATTGCGCACTGACGGCAAGGAAAACCTTGTCACAAGCATTGAACTTGCATCGGCATACAACGATGACGGACACGCCATCGTACCGGAAGTGTGCATATACTTTAGTGGGCGACTGCTTAGAGGCAACCGCAGCACTAAGGAAAACGCCGATGGATTCAACGCCTTCAATTCGTTCAACTACCCCCATCTATGCGACGCAGGAGTGGAGTTTAACTTCCGCCACCATTATATATTAAAGCCCGACTTCAACCGACCCATGATTCCTCACTTTGCCATGGATCCTAACGTTGTGGTATTCTCCCTTTTCCCAGGCGTACAGGAAAACATCGTTCGCCATGTGCTTGAGGCTCCTGAGTTGCGAGGTATTGTCATGAGATCCTTCGGCAGTGGCAACGCTCCACAAAAGCCATGGTTAAGACAGTTGCTCAAAGATGCCACCAAGCGCGGTGTCACAGTGGTCAACATCAGTCAATGTATTGCAGGATGCGTGAAGATGGGACGTTATGAGGCAAGCTACCAACTCAAGGATGCCGGCATTGTCAGCGGATACGACAGTACGGTAGAGAGTGCGGTGACAAAACTCATGTACTTACAGGCACGATATTCCGACAGTCACACTATTCGCTATCTCATGAACAAGAGTCTGTGTGGCGAGATAACTAAATAGCAATTGTTCTCGCCGATATCTCTACACATATTTTTTATATATACATACAGAACAACATATCTTCGTATCCCACTCCCCTTCATATTTGGAGGGGAGTAGAGCAAAATAGCATGTTGCGTCACTTTGTTTA
>DAVZIG010000076.1:0-4389 GCA_052273435.1 Prevotella sp. | reverse complement strand
ACAAATAATAGAACAACTGAACAAACAGAATAGAATTAGGGGGTACGGTTTTTAAAGCCGCACCCCCTAATTGCATTATAACTTATTCAAAACTTATCCTTACTTCTTTTATTCCCCTCATTATTTCTTCACAACCTTAACAGTCTTGCCCGAAGCATACTTCACAATGTTCACACCTCTCTGCATAGAGCTGAGACGCTGACCCTGAGCATCGTATACTGCAACCGGCACATCAGTCTTGCCTTCATTGTTGTTGATGGTAGAGATGCCAGTGGTATAGCCCTCAACATTTGCCTTGGCGGCATTTGCGATAGTGCCATCGGCATTGAGCAACAAGGCAACAACGCGCATCTTTGAAGTGTCCTGAATTAGCGACTCTCCCGAAGTGTTGACAACCTTTGCAGTCTCAAACTCACCCTCTACCTCAATCGGCTCGTCGGTCTTGACTGTTGCTGGCAGCGACACAAGTCCACTTGTAAGACGACTTGTTGCCACTACAACATCATCGAAATGAAGACCTGGGATAACAGAATTTCCTGCAAAGAACGGATCTGCTTCAGGCGAAGGCATTGATCCGGCATTGGCTTCTGTATAATAGTTATGCTGCTCCCATGCAGAACCTGTTCCATGAAGGTCATCGGCTACGAGCACAAACTCAACCTTATACTTATCAGCATCTGTCAAATCCTCAAGGAATACGAATGTTGCCTTAGTGGCTATCTTCTTCTCGCCATCCTTATAACTTGCCTCAACAGCAGCTGCTGCAGGAGCAATCTTCTTAGCCTGTGCCTTCCAAATATCCTCAATGCCGAAGCCGGAATTTGAGACTCCGCCATAAGGATCAACAGCAGCATTAAACGAACGGTCAACATCCGCTGTTGGGAATCCAGACACACTTACCGGGAAGTTAGTAGAAGACATCACCTCCATTGCATCGCCGTTATGATAAGAAAGCCCGATAAAGTCGGGATGATACTTGTTCATAAGTTTCAAGGCAACATATCCACGCGGACACCATCCGCACCATGTACCAGTATATTCCTCCATTACAGGATTGTGCTTTGGCATAACGTTGGCCACCACAAACTTACCCTCATTGGCAACAGCCTCGCTATTAGCCTCGCCATTCACCTTGTCAATAGTAAGCTCAAGTGGATAGGTACCCTTTGCAGCAATCTCACTGAGCTTAATGGTCACATCAGTTGAAGCGTTGTAGATAGCTGGCAGCGGCTTGTCAAGCTCCACCAAACCCGAACCATTCACATCGCCTGCCGTATAACTGTAGCTGAACGACTTAACGCCATTATAACCATGGTTCCTTATACTAAGAGTAACATCGGTGGTTGTGTTCACCTGTCCATACACCGTTCCTATCTCAGAGATATTGGCAGCATTGGCCTCAACGCCAGAAATGTCAACCTCAAGAGCCGAAGAACCAAAATCCGACTTATCCTTCCATTTCATGTAAGTACGCGATGTATGGATGAAGAATCCTGCATCACTCTTATCCTCAACCAAAATCACTGGATATTTGGTGGTAGAGCTTGTCGCATCCACGTTGAACGAATAGCCCACATACAGAGTGTCGCTATCGATAGTGTAAGGAGTGGCAAGAGTGGCAGAAGCTGTATTGCCATCAAACGTAGCATCGAGACTCATCACATCGGGCACATTCTTCTTGCTCTCAACCGTGAGCTTCTTGCTAATCCACACCTTCACGTTGCTTATATTGTCGCTACTCTGGAACGGAGCGCGTATAGCCTCTATCTTCTTACCCTTTAGACTCTTGTCGGCAAGCATCACAGCCACATCATAGTTCTCCTTCTTCTGTGTGCCATAAGCCACCAACGACGACGAACCCATATTGCCACTGAATACAATCTTGCCGTTGTCAGCATAAGCAGAGTCGCAGAATCCTGACAAAGCCGCCACAAGCAGCATGGAATTGAGTATACATTTGTTATTCTTCATAACCTTCGTGTTTTTTTATTATTACAGAAAATGGCACCCCCGCTATACACATTATATAATATATAGGGTGAATGCCATTTCCCATTTATGTTAAAAGACCCTTCTCATTATTTTTTTATTCTGTCAATCTTACTTCTTGACAACCTTCACAGTCTTCAGTGTGCCGTCTGCCATCTTCATGGTCTTGAGATATACACCACTTGCAAGGTTGCTTACACGACGACCGCTAAGATCACTGAAGCTTACGCTCTGAACAGTGTTGCTCTCGGCAGTTGCGCCCTTAATGGCAGTTGTGATAGGAGTGAAGTTGCCTTCATCATCAATCTCATACTCTACAAGATTTGACTTGTAAACCTTGTCACCATCCTTATAGAAAGTCTGAATACCAAGCTTTGTGAATCCAGTCATGTAGAAGTACAATGTGTGCATGTCACCATTTGCAACAAAGTCAAACGAATTGTCTGAGAAGTAATACGGGATATCGGTGATCTCCTCAGAAATATTCGCATACTCATCTGGATATGCTGTAAACAAATCGCCATCGAAGTATACATTATAGTAGAGCTTTTTGGCATCAAGCAAGTTGCCGTCAACCGAATTCTTGTCAAACCAGAACTGGAGCACACCACAACCTTGGGCCTCATCGAATGGCGCGAACTGCAGCAACTCAGGATCCTTAGGACTTCCAGGAACCTCTACCCACGGCTGCATCTGCGGAGCCTCATAAGATATAGTTGAGTATACAGAATTCATACCTTTGTTAACATTAAACATACCATCCGACTTCAATGTCTTGGCAACGGCGTCATAATCAAACGATATAGACTTCTCGAAGTAGAAGCTGTCAACTTCCGCTCCATACGTTTCGTCCCAAATCTTCTTACTACCCAAAGGAGCGAAGAAGGAATGTATCTGCTCCACCGGGTCTACACCCATGTAGATCTTACCCTCGAAGACAGCCTTGTCACCATCAATCTTACCCTTTGCCCAATTATCCGGAGCGTTTTCTGAAAGATTGCCAAGATACAGATCCTTGCCATCAATAGCCAAATTGATAATGCGAGCGTCGTCCTGACCATCTTGATTGATGAATCTAACCTGATACTTCGAAACTTCGGCTGAAGCTGGAGGAACACTTGCTGTCTCTTTCATCTTGCTCCATACCTGATAGTAGTCGGCGTATCCACTCCAACCGCCATCGTCGGCACATAGTGCAAGATAAACATTATTATCGCGGTTGTCTACACGGATGAGTGAGTCGTTGCGGAGCACGTAGCTCATAGTCTGAGATGTAGGATCAGGAACAATAGAGGTGCCCTCTTGATTCATCACAGCTCGATAAGCATAGAAATATTCCTTCTCGCCTGTAGGATTGCCATTATCATCAATAGCGTCCTGGGCATAATATTTCTGAGGAAAATCAAACTTGATGGTGTCACCCTCAGCCTTATAGCCCTTTATCCAAGAGTCAGATGGTATTGTGCAGATAGCATTCTGGAGATATACTTCTCCGTTGCTACCCTCAACATAACGCTGTACTGTGCCATCCAAAGTTATATAGAATATATATCCGAACATTACCAAGTAACCCTCACCCGTACCATATAGATTGTCATGCAATGTGCCAGCCGGCTGCTCGGTAATGAGTTCCGACTCGCTTGCAGCCTTGCACACACGTGCAGGAAGAGTTGTCTGATTGCTTACCGTAGGCATAATAAAATTCATTGGCTGGCCTGCCGGCTTCTTGATGTTAGGCTGATATCTCAGCGAACTGTTGGCAAACGGTCCGTTTGCCTGAACTTTTGCGAGGGGCTGTGCGAAAGACGATGTAGCAAACATTGCTGCTACAAACGCAGTGTAGACTTTTTTCATAAGCGACATTTTTTGTTAATAAATGTGCACGATCTCTCTTTAACAGAAATCCTACATTGACTGCTTTTATTGTTGCAAATGTAGTAATAATATATTAAACCGCCAAGAAAAATTCGGATTTTCTTACATTTTATTATCAAATACCATATTTTTCTTACGTTATCATACCACAAATTAGGTGTAGAGACTATAATACATCATTTAATATAGGTTAAACACTTGTCAATATAAATAAAAAGTCTTACCTTTGCACCACGTTTGACAGCAAATCCATCAGGGCCTTGCTATCATACATAAACATTTTTAATGCGCTTGTGGCGGAATTGGTAGACGCGCTAGACTTAGGATCTAGTGTCCTGCGACGTGAAGGTTCGAGTCCTTTCAGGCGCACCATACAGAATCCTAACTGCTTAGAAATGAACAGTTAGGATTTTTGCTTTTATATTTTTGCCGTGTTTTTGCCGAGTTATTAAGAGCTTACCTGTATAAGTCTCGGCAAAAGTGTCATAATATCAATTTCAACATATTATTTTCACACATAAAAGA
>DAVZIG010000075.1:0-4734 GCA_052273435.1 Prevotella sp. | reverse complement strand
AAATCGCCAAACTCTTTGATGAAGATTTTTGGGTGACACGATGACGAAGTCAGGAGATAAAAAAAGAGGTCGGGCAAAAAATGCTCGACCTCTTATGTTAATATTGAGTGTCTTTTTTATTCCTCAGGCAGCATCATTACAGTAACCTTGTTGCCTGCCTTGTTGAACTCCTTCATGAAGTTGCAGATGTCCTGCGGAGTGAGGGAGTTGAGAATGTTCGTATAGTTGCTATGGCTGTCGTAGCCGTAGAACACGTTGTTTGAGATAACGTTGATCCAATAGCCGTTGGTCTTCACCTGGTCGGCATACTGCTTAATCATAAACTCCTTGCACTTGGCAAACTTGGCAGCGTCGCAAGTGTTCTCAAGAGTATTCACCTCATCATTCATAATCTTGAGAGCCACATCCTTCTTCTCTGGCTTCATCGGGCAGTAAGCCAAGAGTTGGAAGATGTGGTAGTTGTCGTCGCTGAGAACGCCAACACCCTGTGCGCCTACTGTGTAGGCTGCGCTTTCCTGCTCACGTATCTTGGCAAGATATTCCATAGAAAGCACCTGGCCAGCTATGTCGGCGCAGATAGCGTTCTTCTGAGAATAAGGCATAGTCTCGTTGTTCCAGATGATGTAGGCTGTAGACTTTGGAGTCTCCTGCTTGCGCTTGAAGATATTCTCCACCTGGCCCTTAACTGGGAAGAGCTCGCGCTTGCCCTTAACAATCTTGCCCTTAACTGGGAGAGATGCTATATACTGGCAGATGAGAGGACGGATGGTAGCCTCGTCGAAGTTGCCGTCGATGATGAATGTCCATGCCTTGGCGTTGGCTGTGCGCTCCTTGGCAACCTCAAGAATGCGGTCGTAGTTGACGTCCTTCAAGCGGTCGATGGTCATAGGAGCCAAGCGTGGGTTGTGGCCATAGAGAGTGGCTGTGATAGAGTCGCTGAGAGCAATATCTGGGTTGAGGTCGCGGTTCTTGAGCTGCACCTCATACTGGCTAATGATGTTGTCGAATGACTTCTGGTCCTTGTTGATGCCAGTGAAGTAGAGGTAGTTGAGCTGGAACATGGTCTCAACGTCCTTAGGAGTAGATGTGCCGCTTACTTTTGTTGTTGTCTCGTCGAGCGACAAGCTGACGTTGGCAATCTTTCCTGCGAGAGCCTTCTGAAGTTCGGTTGCTGAGAATGAACCAAGACCGCTTGCGTCGATAACCTCGTTGAAGAGCTGCATGTTGGCATAGTCCTTAGCTCCATAGATGGTAGAACCGCCTGTGGTACGACCTACGAAGAGCACCTGGTCGTTCTTGTAGTCGGTCTTCTTGAGGATTACGGTAGCGCCGTTGGAGAGAGTGAGAGTGGTGTAGCCAAGCTTCTCGTTCTTCACTTCCTTCTTGATAGTGCCGGCCTTAGGCATTGTGGTCATGATAGGCTCGTTCTTCACGTTGTCTACATAGGCTGTGATTTCAGCAGAACGTGCGCTCTTGATGGCGTTGAGCAATTGGTCCTTGGTGGGATAAACATTGCCCTCTGCCTCGTTGCAGAATGCAAGCACCACAAGGTTGCTGTCGTTCTCAGGCACGAGTTCCTTCATAAGTTCGTTGACAACCTCTACAGGTATCATCGGCACAATCTGCTTCATAACCGGGTATGTGAATTCGATAGAAGGCATTGGGTCGTTCTCAAGGAAGTTGTCGACGAGCGGACGGTAGAGCTGTGAGTTGTAGCGCTTGTCCTTGTTGCTGTACATCTTGTCGAGAGAGCTGAGGTAGCTTTCCTTGAAGCGTGCAAACTCTGTAGCTGTGAAACCGAACTTGGCAGCACGCAAAGCCTCTGTGTAGGCAGCCTTAAGGCTCTCTGAAGCCTTGCTGAGTTCCTTGGGAGATGCGTCGAGCGAGAATGCGTCCTTAGTCTTGGCAAAGATATACTGTCCGTCGCCTGCGCTTGCAGATACGTATGGGCAGCTTGCGTCGAGAGCCTTCTCTCTCAGGCGGTCGTTGAGCATGCTCATGGCAGCATTCTTGGCATAGTTGAACACGAGATAATTAACGTCGTGCTTCAATGAGTCGGGGAACACATCGTGCTTGATCATGAGGCTTACGTCGGTTGTCTCCTGCTCCTTGTCCTTGTCGATGATGATGATAGGCTCGGCATTGTCGGGCACCTGCTCGTCAACAATAGGAGCTGCGTTCTCGGGATTCTTGAAGCCTGAGAAGAGTTTCTTGATTTCTGCCTCGGTGTGGTCTACGTCCACATTACCCACAACCACGATGGCCTGGTTGGTTGGGTGATACCATTTGTGATAGTAATCAGAGAGTTCCTTGTACTTGAAGTTGTCGATTACCGACATAAGGCCGATAGGGTAGCGATTGCCATACTTAGAACCTGGATAGAGAGCAGGCAAGTTGCGCTCGAACATACGGCTTGAGGCACTTGTGCGCAGACGCCACTCCTCGTGGATAACTCCGCGCTCCTCGTCAATCTCCTTAGGGTCGAGAGTGAGGGCACCTGCCCAATCGCTGAGGATGAGTAAGCAAGAGTCGAGAGCCGACTGGCGTGTTGTGGGCACATTTGAGATGTTGTATACTGTCTGGTCGATAGAGGTGTAGGCGTTGAGGTCGCGACCGAACTGCACACCGATGCCCTCGCAGAAGCGTATCACCTGGTTGCCAGGGAAGTGTTTTGTGCCGTTGAAGCACATGTGCTCAAGGAAGTGTGCCAAGCCACGCTGTGACTCTTCCTCCTGAATAGAGCCTACCTTCTGTGCAATGTAGAAGTCTGCACGGTTCTCCGGCCAGTTGTTGTGGCGGATGTAGTAGGTCAATCCGTTGTCCAACTTACCGATACGCACGTCGGGATCGACTGGAATCGGAGGCATTTGCTGTGCCTGGGCAAGCCCTGCAAAGAAGACAAGGGCGGCCACCAAAAGTTTTCTTAATTTCATGAAACTATGTTTTTTTGTTTATAGAATATTCACGATGCTTGGATTTTGTGTCCAAATAGTGCTTAAGTCCTACAAAAGTAATGCTTTATTATCATTTAGACGCATTCTGACACGAAAAACTTCATGATTTTACTCAAAAATTTATATTTGTGTTATTTTTTCATGAAAGAAGGCTTTTTAGTCGGTTTGCAAATGTTAAATGCTTGATTTATGTCAAATTATTGCGGACGTGATAAAAAAATAGCTTTTTTCCTTGTGTTGTCGCACACATATTATTATCTTTGCAACGTGTTCGAGAGAATGCAATGTTTTTTCATTAGGTTAGTAGTTTGATAGATTTTAAGGTAAAGATTATGTTATTAGATTTTGAAACTATCGCAATGTTGGCCTAGGATCATGAAAATGATTACTAAGGCTTTGCTTTAGTCCAAAACCAACATTCGTTAACATTATTCTTTGAGAGGCCGGTGCGAGTGATTCGTGTCGTCCTTTTTTTTTGTACCTACACTAACCATTTGTTTTTATTCAGCAAGGAAGATGCACATGATGTAAGCCAATGTCAAGGCTAACGCGATGCGCATTGTTCCTATTAGTATGTTGCGGTTATTTTGTCGGTAGGCGCAGTAGGCTGTATACATGCAGCTTGCTACTGTTATTGTGGCAAGCGCATTCGTCACATTGTTTATTTGGATGTGTTGAATGATGAACGAGAGAATGGTCAAACCTAAGGCTGTGGAGCTTATCTCGTAAGCTATGCGCAGCTTCTTTTGTTCTTTGGTAGGTTTCTCCGACTTGTATCGTTGTATTGTCTTGTGAATGCTGTAGCCGCAATACAACACTATTGCAAAGGGCAGAATAGTGAAAAGCAAATTCATATTCATTGTAGATTTTGGGTTTAAAAGGTTTTAAAGGGTTGTTCGGATTATGTAGTCTGCTGCCGATGGCAGCGATATGAAATAACTAAAAAAGGTTTGTATCCCGATTAAAAGATACAAACCTTTTTTTATTTAGTCTTTATTCTGTCTAAAGATTAGAGCTGAGGACCAGCAGCAACAAGAGCCTTACCAGCCTCGTTGTTTGTGTACTTAGCGAAGTTCTTGATGAAGCGAGCAGCGAGGTCCTTAGCCTTCTCCTCCCACTGAGCAGCCTCAGCGTAAGTGTCGCGCGGATCAAGAATCTCAGTAGCTACACCAGGAAGTTCTGTTGGAACCTTGAAGTCGAACATTGGAATCTGCTTTGTAGGAGCCTTGTCGATGTCACCGCTCAAGATAGCGTCGATGATACCACGTGTGTCGCGGATAGAGATACGCTTGCCAGTACCGTTCCAACCAGTGTTAACGAGGTAAGCCTTAGCGTTGTTCTTCTCCATCTTCTTAACGAGCTCCTGAGCGTACTTTGTCGGGTGCAACTCGAGGAAAGCCTGGCCGAAGCAAGCTGAGAAAGTAGGAGTCGGCTCTGTGATACCGCGCTCTGTACCTGCCAACTTAGCTGTGAAGCCTGAGAGGAAGTAGTACTGAGTCTGCTCCGGAGTCAGGATAGAAACTGGAGGCAATACGCCGAATGCGTCAGCTGAGAGGAAGATAACCTGCTTAGCAGCTGGAGCAGAAGAACCCGGCTGGATGTTGTTGATGTGGTAGATTGGGTAAGAAACACGAGTGTTCTCAGTTACGCTCTTGTCAGCGAAGTCAATCTTGCCATCAGCAGCAACAGTTACGTTCTCGAGGAGAGCGTTGCGCTTGATAGCGTTGTAGATATCTGGCTCAGACTCCTTGTCAAGGTTGATAACCTTAGCATAGCAGCC
>DAVZIG010000074.1:0-4987 GCA_052273435.1 Prevotella sp. | reverse complement strand
ATGACTAACAAGCCACTTTCAGATAACTTTGACTAACTTTTGCTGCATAACTTTACTATGCAGGAAATGATTACAGAAACGTTTTATACAGATTAACCCAAAACGGTCATTGGCCGTTTTGGGTTGTTTTTTGGATTATTGTGCCAACAATAACCCCAAATCGGCCTAACGACCGATTGGGGTTTAAATGACCGTGCAAAGCTTCATGACGTCTTGTTCGAAGGTGTCGCGGCTTATTGCCTTGCTCTTCACCGATGAGCGATAGTTGTAGATGGTGCGGGGGGTGTAGAACAGCAGGGCTGCAATCTCGCTGCTCTCGGTCACGCCAAGGCGCACAAGGGCGAAGATGCGAAGCTCTGTGGTGAGCAGCGACACGCCCTTGCGAGGTAGAATCTTAGCATCGGGTAGAAGAAGCTTGTTAAACTCGTCCACAAAAGTGGGGTAGAGGTCAAGAAACGCCTTGTCGAAACGATTGAGAAAGGAGGCGGCATCCTCGTCCGACATCTTTGATGATGAGGCCATAGAAAGCAGCTCCTTTATCTGGTTGGCCTTGATTTTGCGCTTGACCAACAGTTCAAACTTTGCCAGACGGTCAATGAAATTGGCGCAGAGGTCGATATACAACTTTGCCAAATGCTCTCGTCGGCGGTTGGTGTCGAGCAGTCGGTCGTTGAGCGTGTGCAGTCGGTCGTTGAGCGATGTAAGCTCGCTGTTTGTCTCAGACAGTTCGCGGCGTTTCGTGCTGAGCTGTCGGTTCTGCTTCATGAAGAAATAGACAAACACGATAAGGATGATGGCCAGCGCCGACACGCTGAAGGTGGAGATGCGCAGCATGGTGTTGCGTCGTTTCATCAACTGCTTGTAGGCTCCCACGATGACTGGCAGCTTCTGCGATATCTCTATCATGCGCAAACGGTTGTTGAACAGCTTGGCATCTTTCATTGCAAAGTTGATGTAGCGTTCGGCCCTCTCCATGTTGCCCTCTCCCTGTTGGTAAAGAAACATGGCGAGGTCTTGTAGCGCCATGTTCTCGCGAGTGCAGTTGAGAAGGTCGCTGTAAGCCGCCTCTGTGAGATAGTGCTCGTAGTGTTCCATGTCGCCCCTCGCACTATAGTTGTGTGCCACGGCACATGCGGCCATGGCATATTCGCGCGTGTTTTGAGGCATGGTGTGCAACACCTTAAAATAACACTCTAGAGCGTTGCGGTCGTCGTGCTTCACATAAATAAAATATTCGCCACGATAATACTCGTAAGCTGTCGATGTGCCAATAAAAGCCATAGCTCTCTCCAGATTTTTGCTGGCACGTTCGCGATAGATAGGTGCAAACACCGCGTCGTTACAATAGTCAGACCAATAGAGATAGATTCTGAAATGAGCAATATAGCTCTTAAACATCACCTCTCGGTCGGTGCTGTCAAGAGGTTCCTTGTCAAGATGCTCCAATGCTTCGGGATAGAATCCTCCCATGGCCAACAGCTCGGCTTTGTCCACGATAGCCATTTCTCTTATGTGTCTGTTGCTTGTTTTTGTGGCCATCTCATACACCTTGTTTATGTAACACATGGCAGAGTCGAACTGTAGCACATGAAACTCGTTGAAGATGTCATAGCACAGCGACATGCGCTCGTTGTCGTTGGCAGAGCGTCGTAGCGAGTTGCGCAACATGTCGATTTTCATCGTCTTCTTGGTATACAGCGAGTCGGCCTTTTCCATTATCTTGTCGAGTTTCAGCAGTTGTGCTTCATCGCTTGCCGATATGGCGATAACATGCAGCAGCATGGCAAAAGCTATTAGTATGCGGTTCATAATTTTTTTTGGATAGGTTTATTGCTTTTTTCTTCTTCTCCTCCTTTCGGCATGTGCGTCGCACATTGTAAGGAACATAAGGCAAAGATAGCAATAAAAAACAAAATCGCCACTTTTTTATGTCGTTTTTTTTATGTGAATGTCATATTTTGTTTTATCATGTCTTTACAAACTATTATTGATTGTTGAGCGTGAGAAATTGTCGTATTTGCTCCGTTTTGAAAAGAGTACCTATCGCAAGCGTTGTACTTAGGAAAAATATCTGCCTGTATAACACGCTGAAAAACAATAGGTTAAACATTGAGAGAAATGTATTATGTACATTTGTATTACTTTGTTCTTATTTTTATAGATTTAAATGTTAAATTTGCAACACCTTTTGTTCTTTGATGCTAAAGACAATAATGTTAAGATGCTCTGCAAAAGCTGCGAGGTTGAATAAACAAAGGCTTTAAAACCGAACGAGATGTGACAATAGAAAGATGTAATAGGAATAAACAATAAGCTGAAACAACCGGAAGAGCTAACAGAAAGCATGGCAAAAGGCAAAAGCAAGCAACAATTTATTTAAGAACATAATAACAAAATAAAAAAATGAAAAAATTACTATTATCGGCGTTTGCCCTCCTCATGACCCTCGCGGCTGGAGCGCAGACTGTGACATCGCCCAACGGCAATGTTAGTGTGAAGTTCTGGCTTCAAGACGGACGACCCACCTATGAGATGAGCTACAAGCAGAAGGCTGTTGTGAAACCTTCGCACCTCGGTCTTGAGCTTGCTAAAGACAAGCATGCCAGCAACGGACAGAACGAGCAGAACCTCATGGATGGCTTCACCGTGAAAGGCCAACAGACCTCTACCTTTGACGAGACATGGACACCTGTGTGGGGTGAGACAAAGACCATCCGTAACCACTATAACGAGATGGCGGTGACCCTGAACCAGACATCCCTGAACCGTGACATCGTTATCCGCTTCCGCGTGTATGATGAGGGCATGGGCTTGCGTTATGAGTTCCCGCAGCAGAATAAGCTCAATTATATCATTGTGAAGGAAGAGCACACGCAGTTTGCCATGGCCGGTGACCACACAGCTTATTGGATTCCGGGCGACTATGACACGCAGGAGTATGAGCATGTCATCTCAAAGATGAGCGAGATTCGCAGTAAGATGAAGGATGCCGTTACAGATAACTCTTCACAGACCACCTTCTCACCCACAGGTGTGCAGACCTCGCTACAGCTTAAAACTGCCGATGGCCTATACATTAATATACATGAGGCAGCGTGTGTCAACTTCCCCACCATGCACTTGAACCTTGACGATAAGAACATGGTGTTTGAGTCGTGGCTCACACCCGATGCCACTGGCATGAAGGGATATGTGCAGACACCGTTCAACACTCCTTGGCGCACTGTTATGGTGAGCGACGATGCACGCGACATCCTTGCATCCAACCTCATCCTGAACCTCAACGAGCCTTGCAAGATTGAGGACACATCATGGATTCATCCCACAAAATATTGTGGTGTGTGGTGGGAGATGATTGCTGGCGGACGCCAGTGGAGCTACACCAACGACCTGCCCTCTGTGCATCTCGACAACCTCGACTACTCTAAGTGCAAGCCTCACGGACAGCATCCTGCCAACACAGCTAATGTGAAGCGTTACATCGACTTCGCTGCCAAGAACGGCCTCCAGGAGGTGCTCGTGGAGGGTTGGAACATCGGTTGGGAAGACTGGTTCGGTCATTATAAGGATTATGTGTTCGACTTCCAGACTCCTTATCCCGACTTCGACATCGAGGAGCTTAACCGCTATGCTCACTCTAAGGGCGTGAAGCTCATGATGCACCATGAGACCAGTGCCTCTACCATCAACTATGAGCGCCATCTGGAGAAGGCCTATAGCCTCATGAACAAGTATGGCTATGATGCTGTGAAGAGCGGCTATGTGGGCGACATCATACCCCGTGGCGACCATCACTACTCTCAGTCGACCAACAACCATTACCTCTACTGCATAAAGGAGGCTGCCAAGCACCACATCATGGTGAATGCCCATGAGGCTGTTCGTCCTACAGGTCTCTGCCGCACATGGCCTAACCTCGTTGGTAACGAGTCGGCACGCGGCACCGAGTATGAGGCGTTTGGCGGAAGCGCCGATTATCACACTCTCATCCTGCCCTTCACACGTTTGCAGGGTGGTCCGATGGACTATACTCCTGGAATCTTCGTGACCAAGATTAGCGAGTGGAACCCTAGCAACAAGTCGTTCATCCACACCACTCTCTGTGGTCAGCTCGCTCTCTACCTCACCATGTATAGCCCGTTGCAGATGGCTGCCGACCTGCCCGAGCATTACGAGAAATATGACGACGCCTTCCAGTTTATCCGCGACGTGGCTTGCGACTGGGACGACTCTCGTTATCTTGAGGCTGAGCCAGCCAAGTATATCACCGTTGCCCGTAAGGCTAAAGGCACCGACAACTGGTTCATCGGTGGCAAATGTGATGCTGAGGGCCACAAGAGCCGCATAAAGCTCGACTTCCTCGACAAGGGCCGCAAGTATGAGTGCGCCATCTATGCCGATGCTCCCGATGCTTCTTACGACAAGAATCCGCAGGCTTATGTCATCACTCACCGCACGGTGAAGAAAGGCGATGTGTTGAACCTCACTCAGGCCTCTGGTGGTGGCTTCGCTGTTAGCCTCATTGCTAAGTAAAGATAATAATTGTTTAGGATAACTTATTTCTAACAGAAACGAAGACGAGTCGTTCCTAATCTGAAACGAAAACGATTAATTCCTAATAGAAAACGCTTCGTTTCTAATCAGAAATAAACCATAAAGAAAATGCCCTCCATAAGAGCTTCTGCTTGTATGGAGGGCGTTTCATTTTCCTGACTTCGTCACTCAAGAAATACGTATTTTATAACTGATTGATAAACAATATTTTGTATCATTGCGTACCCTTATTTTGGGGTACGCAATGACGAAGTCAGGAAATAGAACAAACTGTTTGTTTATATGAGGTTAAGCGTCAGGCTAAGGATGTTGTCATCGGTATTGTGAAAGAAAAAGCCGAGCATTTCTTCCAGGCTACAGGGAAATTCAAGAAAAGAGCTGACAAGTCGCAGTAATGGGTGGGGATATGCCAAGAGAAAGCAAAAGCTGAAAG
>DAVZIG010000073.1:0-5002 GCA_052273435.1 Prevotella sp. | reverse complement strand
AATTTGTTCGGACATACCCGCCTGCAGTTTCCGCAGCGGATGCACACAGTCTGCCATGACACAAAAATATCAGCAGTTTTTTACCACGACACTCGTTATTATTTCTTTGCTGCGTCCTCGTCGGCAGCCTTAGGCTCTTTCTTGGCAAGCATCACCACCTGATACACAAAGTCGGAAATCCACTTCTGTGAGAATCCAAGACGATGATTATATTGGCGAATAGCCACTACAGCCTTGAGCACAGCGGGGTCTGTATAGTCATTCTTGCTGAATATCTCGCCAATGGTCTTCTCTGTCATTTTGTAGAGAGCACTCTTAAATACAGAAGGCAGACGCAACTTGAATTTCATCAGGTTGCCCATAAGCATCATAAGGTCCTGTGTGAACCCCTGAAACTGCACCAAGTAAGTCTGCACATCCTGCATCTTGCGGCAGTTCTTACGAATGCTTTGATCCACCTCTTTAAAGAAACTGTCGTCGGTGCCGTAGATTTCTTTAAGCATCTTGCGACAAGCATTCTTCTCGCCAAGTCCAAGTTTGTTGTTGACAGTCTGCACATGAAGTGTAGACTTGAACACTCTCAAGTCAGGCAACATTGCGAGATTAGTGATACCCACATTAGCGGCTATAGAAGCCTGGAAATACACACGCACAAGCTGCATGTAGTCTTCCATACCGCCTGCTTTGTTATTTTCGTCTTTTTTTCCAAATAATCTTGATAAAAATCCCATGTTTAAGTTTTGTTTAAATATTTTTTGATATTCCATGCAAAATTACGAAAACTATTCCAAACTGGCAAAAGTTTTCGCACGTTAGCTCTAAATAAATAATAATTACGCAAATGTGCAAATTATTTTATTGTTATACAGTGTTTATTCCGACTTTTATTAGTAACTTTGTACGCATTTTATTTGCATTGACATAAAACAACGAAGAGATTAACGAATATTCAACACATCCATAAGTTATGAAAGGAATCGTTTTAGCCGGTGGTTCGGGTACACGTCTCTACCCCATCACGAAAGGTATAAGCAAGCAGCTTATACCTATTTTCGACAAACCAATGATTTATTATCCCATATCGGTTCTCATGCTCGCTGACATCAAGGAGATACTCATTATCTCTACGCCGAACGACTTGCCATCGTTCAAGCGTTTGCTTGGCGACGGTAGCGACTATGGAGTAAAATTCGAATATGCCGAGCAGCCATATCCTGGCGGACTGGCACAGGCTTTCATCATCGGTGCCGACTTCCTCGGCGGCGATTCAGCCTGCCTTGTATTAGGCGACAACATATTCTATGGTGCCGGATTCTCAAAGCTTTTGCACGAAAGCGTGGAGAATGTAGAGCGCGAGGGCAAAGCTACTGTCTTCGGCTATTATGTCAACGACCCTGAACGTTACGGTGTGGCAGAATTTGACGCAAAGGGCAACTGTCTCAGCATCGAGGAGAAACCAGAGCATCCAAAGAGCAACTATGCCGTAGTGGGACTCTACTTCTATCCAAACAGCGTAGTAGACATAGCCAACCATATTAAACCAAGCAAACGAGGCGAACTTGAGATTACCACCGTAAACCAGGAATATCTGGCACAGGGCAACCTGAAGGTGAAGACCTTGCAGCGCGGATTTGCATGGCTTGACACAGGCACGCATGACAGTTTGTCGGAAGCAAGCACCTTCATAGAGGTAATAGAGAAGCGACAGGGATTGAAGGTGGCATGCCTTGAAGAGATTGCATTCAAGAAAGGCTGGATAGACAAAGAGCGGCTGAAAGAAGTTGCACAACCTATGAGCAAAAACAATTATGGCAAATACCTCCTGCAGCTTGCCGAAAGTGAAATGGAAGTATAAAGACACAAAACAAATACTTTTTATATTGCACGAATAAACAATGGAAGAAAACAAAAACACAGGATTGTACAGTGTCCAGCAAGAGAGCGAAGCAAACTCTTCGTTTGACTTCAAAACAATCTACACAATGGTCATTCTCAACTGGAAATGGCTCGTACTGTCGCTTATCATCTGCCTTGGCTTGGCTGTAGTTTATCTTAGATACGCCACACCTATCTATCAGGCTGATGTAAAGTTGCTCATCAAGGACGACCCCAACAGTTCGAGAAGTAGCGCAGCAGCCAAGAACCAGATGCTCATGTCTACCACACTTGGTATCATGAGTAACTCTGCCGGTATCGACAACGAGATGGTGATTCTCGGCTCTAAGTCATTGGCAAGCGAGACAGTGAAAGACCTCAAGCTTTATGTGAGCTATTACATGTCGGCCCATGTCAAGGACAAGATTGTCTACAAGACACAACCTATCAACATCGACCTCGACGCATACGGACAGGCCAACCTCAAGAAGCCTATCAAGTTGAGCGTGGATTATGCCAAGGGTGAGTACCACATCAAGGGCACCTACACATACGTGCCGACTGACAACGAGAAGAAGCCGATTAAGTATACTATCGACCGCACAACCAAGACTCTGCCTTTCTCTATCCGCACAAGCGTTGGTACTATATCATTCAAGGCCAACCCTGGCCATATAATGCCTGAGGATCGCACTCTTATGGCTGTCATCGTGTCGCCTGATGATGCCGGTGCTGCTTATGCCAAAGCTATGTCGGTAAGCCAGACCTCTAAAACCACAACTATCGCAGAGATGGTTATCAATGATGCTGTGCCTGAGCGTGCAACCGACTACCTCAAGCAGCTCATCGTTTGCTACAACCGTCAGGCTAACATCGACAAGAACGAGATTGCCATGCGTACAGAGCAGTTCATCAACACTCGTCTTGAGAAAATCAACAACGAGCTTGGTGCTACAGAAGGCAATCTTGAGTCAACAAAACGCCGCTATGGCATCATCGATCCAAAGATCAACTCGGCTCAGACTGTTGCCAACTCTGACATGTACACACAGAAGCTTGTAGAAGCCAACACCCAGATTGAGCTTCTCCGCAGCATCAACGAGTACATGAACGAGCCTGCCAACAAATATCAGGCTTTGCCTTCAAACGTTGGTTTGAGCGACCCTGCAGCTTCGGCTCTCATTACAAAGTACAACGAGATTGCTATGGAGCGCAACCGCCTCTTGCGTAGCGCAAGCGAGACCTCTCCTTCTGTAATTCCGCTCACAGCACAGCTTGAAGACCTTGCCAGCAGCATTCGCCGCGCAATGACCCAGGCTCAGCGCAATACCGAGATACAGCGTAACAACATCCAGCAGCAGTATAGCCTCTACACTGGCCAGATATCTTCAACTCCTGAGCAGGAGCGCATCCTCACTCAGATTGGCCGTCAGCAGGAGGTTAAGTCGGGCCTTTACCTTATGCTCTTGCAGAAGCGCGAGGAAAACTCTATCTCTCTTGCAGCTACAGCTGACAAGGGTAAGATTATCGACAATCCTTTGGTTAAGGGCAGGATTAGCCCTAAGGCTCCTATCATCTTGCTCATAGCATTGATTCTCGGCATTGCCTTGCCTATCGGCTTGGTTTACCTCGTTGAGAAACTCCGTTACAAGATTGAGGGTCACGACGACGTTGAGAAGCTCACCAAGCTGCCTATCATCGGCGACGTTGCCATTGCAAGTTCTACAGCCAAGACTAAAGCCGACATCGTTGTGCATGAGAATACCAACAACGTTATGGAGGAGATATTCCGCTCTATACGTTCGAATGTGCAGTTCATGCTCAAGGAGGGCGAGAAGGTCATCATGTTTACTTCTACCACATCTGGTGAGGGTAAGACATTTACTGCTGCCAACCTTGCTGTCAGCTTTGCTTTGCTTGGCAAGAAGGTTATTCTCGTTGGTCTTGACATCCGTAAACCTCGACTTGCACAGCTCTTCGAGATTAACGACTTCAAGCATGGTATCACTCCACTGCTTATGCGTCAGAACCCAACCAAGGAGGAATTGAAGAGCCAGATTCTTAAGTCAGGCGTGAACAACAACCTCGACTTGCTCATGGCTGGTCCTATACCTCCAAACCCTGCAGAGCTTGTCAACAACGAGTCGCTCGACATTGTTATCAACCAACTCAAGGAGGAATACGACTATATATTCATCGATACTGCTCCTGTAGGTTTGGTGACAGACACTCTGCAGATTGGTCGCATTGCCAACCTCACCATCTACATGTGTCGTGCCGACTACACAGCAAAGTCAAGCTTCGAGCTCATCAACTCACTCGCCAACGAGAAGAAGTTGCCTAATGTCAGCGTTGTCATCAACGGTATCGACATGTCGAAGAAGAAGTATGGCTACTCTTACGGCTACGGCAAGTATGGCAAGTACGGCAGATATGGCAAGTATGGTAAGTATGGCTCATACGGTACCTACGGTTCATATTCTGAAAGCCATTATGGCAACAAGAACGACGACTCTATCAAGAAGTAATGGTCGACGGGAAAGCCTGCATAAACAACAAAACAAATAAAAGTAAGATAATATATGGTTATAGCTGTTGATTTCGACGGAACAATAGTTGAACACAAATATCCAGCTATCGGTGAGGAAATTCCTTTCGCCACCGATACGCTGAAAATGCTTATAAAAGATCGTCATAAGCTTATCCTCTGGAGCGTGCGCGAAGGCAAGCTCCTTGAGGAGGCTGTGGAATGGTGCCGCAAACGCGGTGTAGAATTCTATGCTGTTAACAGGGACTATCCTGAGGAGACAATGCAAAACAACAACCATTTCTCACGCAAGCTTAAGGCCGACTACTTCATCGACGACCGCAACATCGGTGGTTTGCCCGACTGGGGACAGATTTATCAGATGGTTCACGACAACCTTTCATGGCATGACGTGTTGCGTCAGCGTCAATTCGGCGACGAAGATGACAAACCAAAGCGCAAGAAGAAATGGGGAATATTCTAAAATCAGTTTAGAATAAAGAACCAATAATAAGAAATTAAAAAAAATAGCATTCGACAGAAACAAGATGTTTGGCCGAATGCTATTTTTTTGTATATAATAAATCATCTTATTTCGGT
>DAVZIG010000072.1:0-5037 GCA_052273435.1 Prevotella sp. | reverse complement strand
CAACACTCAACATTCAACATTCAACATTCTTCATCGGCTTGCCGACCATTCAACATTCAACATTCCACATTCAATACATTCAACATTCAATACATTCCACATTCAATAGCTTGAGAATACATGTGTTTTCGATTTCTGCCTATAGACAAAAGTATTTCTGCTTAGTGGCAAAAGTATCTTTGCTTGCTATCAAACGACTTTCTGATTGCTAAAAAATGGAATTTTATTTCGGCCATACGCCATGTGCGGCAGGCGCAATCACCCCTTTAAATCTTTACCCTCCAACCTCCTTTGCCCTTAAACAACCTTAAAAATCATGCTTTTATCGATAAATTGCATAATTAATAGGTATAAAAGAGTACTTATTTGCGGATTTCTGATTAAATTTGCAGCTAAAAACAATAAGTTTGAGTATAATTAGATTATAATGAAAAGTAAGTTCGCAGCTTTTGCCCTGCTGTTTCTGACAGTATTTGTGCTGGCATCTTGTCTCAGCACCGATGATAACTATACGTATACAGACGACAGCGCAATAACCAGTTTCTCAATTTCATCAGGAAAGCAACACCTACATGTGAAGTCGTCGACGGGTGGCGACAGTATCGTGACCAAAGACCTCACACTGAGCTCCTACAAGTTCTATATCAACCAACTCAGTGGCGAGATTTACAATCCCGACTCACTGCCATGCGGCATAGACGCAAAGAAACTGCTTTGCTCAGTGGCGAGCTTCAACTCAGGCACCGTGGTCATCAAGAGCACAACAAGCGACACATTGTCGTTTGTAACCACAGTCGACTCACTTGACTTCTCTACAGAACGCGAGTTGCAGGTTTACAGCAACTCAGGACTTGCCGTGCGCAAATATAAAGTAAAGGTGAACGTACACAAGGAATTCCCCGACTCATTCGCATGGCACGCCAAACCCGACTGCGAGGCTCTGCGCTCGCTCACAGCAGTGAAGACAGTGGCTACCGACGGCGGACTGCTCCTCTTCGGCACTAATGGCACAAACACACTTGCCTATAGATTCACAACAGCAGGATGGACACTGTGCGAGCCCAACTTCAACCACGTGCTCGCCGCTGATGCCTACAAAGGCGTTGTGGCTAAGGACGGACGCGCTTACATGAGCGACGGAGGCAACATAATCTCCACAACCGATGGCAACACATGGACAGAGACTGGCACAACCACCGGCATCACACGCCTTGTGGCTGCAAGCCGATTCCGCATCTACGGCTATGCCACCGACGGACGACTAATGGCTTCTGCCGACAACGGCAACACTTGGACTGTGGCTACCATTGACGAGGACCTCTCGCTGCTGCCTACCGAGGAGACAGCCTATGTGGCTTACCCACTCACTACCAACACTCTCGTAGACCGAGTGTTGCTCTTCGGCACACGCAACAGAACCACCTACCCCAACGACACCAACATCAGCGTGTGGGGCAAGATAGACGAGGGAGCCGAAGGCTCGGAGAACCAACCCTGGACATTCTACGACGTGGCTGAGGAGAACAAGCACAAGGCTCCGATGCTCACTACACTCAGCGCACTGTGCTACGATGGAGCAGTATGCGTGTTCGGAGGCAAGGACTCTGCCACACCTAAGATGTACAAGACTCTCGACAATGGCATCACCTGGAACAACGACACCGTGATCGTGGTGCCTAACGACTTCGACCTCGGCATCACTGTCAACAAAACCAACAACGCCTACTCCATGACCGTGGACAAGGACAATGTGCTCTGGCTCGTCAACGCCAACAACGGCAAGACATGGAACGGACGCATCAACCGACTCGGATGGAAGAAGGAGCAGACCGACATCACTGAATAAGAACTAACAGCTTCAAGCAACCATACAACAGCATGAACAACCCTCTATTGGCCCTCCTACTCGCCACGGCATTGCCCGCAACCGCACAGTCGGACTATGAATACCGCATGGAGATTGGCGCAGGCATAGGCTTGGTGGCTTATGAGGGCGACTTCAATGGCAGCATCACACACGGCATGCAACCTATGGCATCGGCGGTGCTGCGCCGCACGTTCAACCCATACATGGCTCTGCGCTTCTCGGCGGCTTACGGCAAACTGAAAGGCTCGTCGAAAAACGTGAAGACATATATGCCTGAATACGTTGACAACCCATACGAGTTCTCCAACTCGCTCGTCGATGTCAGCGCAACCTATGAATACAACTTCTGGCCCTACGGCACAGGGCGCGACTACCGTGGAGCACAACGCCTCACGCCATTCATATTTGCCGGACTTGGAGCCACTTACGCATCAGGATCGGGCAACAATGTGTTTACGGCAAACGTGCCTCTCGGCTTGGGAGTGAAATACAAAGTGGCAACACGACTGAATCTCGGCATTGAGTGGGCTATGCACTTCTCGATGAACGACAATCTCGACGGAGTGAAAGACCCCTACGGCATACAAAGCACAGGTATGTTCAAGAACACCGACTGCTACTCGATGCTACAACTCACGCTCACCTATAGCTTCATGCCTAAATGCCGAACATGCCACAACGACGACGACTAATACAACAAACAATAATATCAGATATATGGTTTACGAACTCGATAGAAACAACATACCACAGCACATTGCCATCATCATGGACGGCAACGGACGCTGGGCAGCCGAACGCGGCAAGCCGCGCAGTTACGGACATCAGGCTGGCGTGGACGCCGTAAGACGAATCACGTCGGAATGCACACGCTTGGGCGTGAAGTACCTCACACTCTACACATTCTCCACAGAGAACTGGAACCGCCCGGCCACCGAGGTGGCAGCACTCATGGGACTCGTGCTCTCATCGCTTGAGGACGAGATATTCATGAAGAACAACGTGCGATTCCAAGTGATTGGCGACATCAAGCGTCTGCCTATCGAGGTGCAGGAGAAGCTGCAAGGCACTATGGACCACACTGCCAACAACTCGGCTATGACCATGGTGGTGGCTCTGAGCTACTCGTCGCGTTGGGAGATAACCAAGGCTATGCACGAGATTGCCGATGAGGTGAAGGCTGGCACACTGAAGACTGAAGACATCACCGAGGACACCATATCCAAGCACATGGTGACAAACTTCATGCCCGACCCCGAACTGCTGATACGCACAGGAGGCGAGCAGCGCATAAGCAACTACCTGTTGTGGCAGATAGCCTACTCGGAGCTGTATTTCTGCGACACATATTGGCCCGACTTCTCGGAAGACGACCTGCATAAAGCCATAGCCGACTACCAACACCGCCAGCGACGATTCGGCAAGACAGGAGCACAGGTGGAGCAGGAAGAGAAGAAATAGCATTCAATACAGTCAACATAACCCCTACTACCCATAAGCCCCACATTATATAATAAGAAATATAATTACAATAATAAGACCAATGAACATAAGAAAGGTGTTGACCACACTCTGCATCCTTGCATGCAGCATCATCGCAAAGGCGCAGGACAAAATCGTATTCCCCGACATATCCTATGCGGGAACACCACGCACCGTAACCCTTGGCGGACTCACGGTGTCGGGTGCCGAAGGCTACGAGGACTACATGCTCACAGGCATCTCCGGACTTACCGTAGGACAGGAGATAGAACTTCCGGGCGACCAGATTACCGACGCTGTGAAGCACTACTGGAAATACGGACTATTCTCAGAGGTGTCCATATCCGTCGACTCACTCGTACACGACAAGGCTTACCTGCACATACACTTGCAGATGCGACCGCGCGTCTCTACCATCAACTACGTTGGTCTGAAGAAGTCGGAACGCACCGACATGGAAGAGAAGCTCGGACTATTGAAGGGGGCGCAGATTACGCCCAACATGATCGACCGCGCCAAGATTCTTGCCAAGAAATACTTCGACGACAAGGGTTTCAAGAATGCCGACATTCAGATTGTGCAGCGCGACGATGTCGCCAACAAAAACCAGGTGATTCTTGATGTCATCATCGACAAGAAGGAGAAGATGAAGGTGCGCACCATCACTATCGAGGGCAACCACGCGCTTAAGGACAGCAAGATCAAGGGTGGATTCCTCAAGAAGGGTGCCTTTGCCAAGACACATGAGGCGGGCAAGTTCGGCTCGTTCCTCAAGGCAAAGAAGTACACTCCCGAACGTTGGAAGGCCGACAAGCAGAAACTCATAGAAAAATACAACGAGTATGGCTACCGCGACGCCGTGATACTCAGCGACTCTGTGTGGAATGTCGACGACAAGCACGTGAGCATCAACATCAAGGTGGATGAGGGCAAGAAATACTTCATACGCAACATCACATGGGTGGGCAACACTGTCTACAACTCCGATTATCTTGCTACCGTGCTCGGCATGAAGAGGGGCGACGTGTACAACCAGAAGCTCATGAACAAGCGTCTTACTGAAGACGAGGACGCTGTGGGCAACAACTATTGGAACAATGGCTATCTGTTCTACTCGCTCAACCCTACTGAGGTGAACATCGTGGGCGACTCCATCGACCTTGAGATGCGTATCTTTGAGGGTCCGCAGGCACACATCAACCATGTGCGAATCAACGGTAACGACCGTCTCTACGAGAATGTTGTTCGCCGTGAACTCCGTACAAAACCAGGCGACCTCTTCTCCAAGGAGGCTCTGCAGCGTTCTGCACGTGAGATTGCATCAATGGGACACTTCGACCCAGAAAAGGTGAACCCAGAACCGAAGCCAGATCCTGAGAACGGCACTGTGGACATCAACTATAATCTTGAGCAGAAGTCTAACGACCAGGTCGAGTTCTCATTGGGTTGGGGACAGACAGGTGTCATAGGACGCGTCGGACTGAAGCTTAACAACTTCTCAATGCGCAACCTCTTCAACAAGAACAAGGAGCACCGCGGCATCATGCCTATCGGCGACGGTGAGGTGCTTTCTATCGGAGCGCAGACCAACGGTACTTACTACCAGTCGTACAACACCTCCTACTCTACCAATTGGTTTGGAGGCAAGCGACCGATACAGTTCTCTGTAGGAGCCTACTTCTCTAAGC
>DAVZIG010000071.1:0-5167 GCA_052273435.1 Prevotella sp. | reverse complement strand
TAGCCCTGTTGGCTGCCAGTTGCTCATCGAACGATGAAGCTTTAGGGGGGGGGTAATGGAACCTCTAACGAAGGCAATACCTACGCACAGATTGCCATATCAGTGGCAAACAGTGCTACCACGCGTACCACCACCCCAGGTAATACCGGTGACTATTCTTATGGTGAAAACGCAGAATACACCGTCAACGACCTTACTGTAGTGTTGGCCAATGAGAATGACATTGCTATGCAGGTCATTACTCCAACACTGAAAACAGTATCGAACACAGATGAGGCTGACAGACAAATTCGTGTTACAGAACCATTCGTATGTACTCCCGGCAAGTATAAGGTATACGTCTTGGCCAACTACAAGAACAGCCAAAGCTCATTAAGCCCTATCATCAAAGGGTCTACAGATATGAAGATGGTATTCAGTTTAGGCGACATCACCAAACTCTATGAATCGGACAATTTCTTCATGACCAATGTTTCTGCCCCGGTAGAGAAAGATATCGTTGAGGTTGAGAAAGCGGATGGAAAAGAAGTAGATGATGCTGGAAAAGAGATAACAGATGGAAAAACCAACTTGAATCTCTTGAAAGTAGACGTTGAACGTGCCGTTTCAAAGGTTACATTCGACAATAAAGACAACCAATCCTTTGAGATAAAACAAGGAGACAACACCAAAGCCAACACCATAGCTACGGCCACGTTGGAAGGTGTCAGCCTGATAAACCTGAATAAAAAGATGTATCTTGTAAAGGATGGGACGCTTGCAACGTACAAACCAGTTACTACCAACGATTGGCCCTACCCTAAGGATCCGAACTATAACGAAACTTCGATAGACAAAGGTTACTGTGAAGCAAACTTCACCCAAACAGAAGCATCAAGCTTCTCTGCTCCAAGCGCAGCCAAATTCTATTGTCCGGAAAACACGATGGAAGCCTCTGCCCAGTTAAACGGTCAGACCACCGGCGTTGTCTATAAAGTGAAATACACACCTGAAAAAGACTATTATACAGTACTGGCTGCTGAAAATGGAACAGACAGCTACAGCAAGATGTTCGAAGCAGTACTGAAGCTTGCTGATGAAGTTAGAGACGTTGCCATCACGAAGACCATATTCACTGAAGCAGAAGGAACAGACGGTACAGACGGAACATTCTATTCATACAACGGCTATGTCTTCAAAACTAAGGCAGGTGCACGCTTGTACAAGGCCATTGCCACAGCCAAAACGGGCGATGATGCCGCAGCTGTCAACACAGCTTTCCAAGGGAATGAAAACGATAAAGATATTCAGACCTACGATAAGGGTTACTGCTACTACACCGCATGGATTAAGCACAACCCAAACGGAACAACTATGCAGCAAGACAAGTATGGAGTGGTGCGCAACTTCTGGTATGAACTGACAGTAAACAACATCAAGAAGCTGGGCTACAGCCAGCCAACCTATAAGAATCCTACAGATCCTGACGACAAGGCAGAAGCATCCATACAGGTGCAAGTCAACATCAAGAAATGGCGTTGGGTTAAACAGAATGTAGATTTGGAATAAGCCAATAAATACAGAATACGAATATAAACAAAAGCTCGGTATCTCCTTCCTGGCAACAAGAAGGAGATACCCCACAATGGAACAAGCATTTCACCATTATTTACACTATGCATAACAACCGCTTTTACTATCCGATGATAGTGTTGTGTCTTGCACTGACCGCCCTGTTGTCCTCCTGCGTATACGAGGATGAGAAGCCATGTCCGTGCGAGGTGCGCTTCGTCTACAACTACAACATGGAGTTCGCCGATGCCTTTCCATCGCAGGTGAACTGGGTGAAGCTGTTCATCTATGATGACCGTGGGCGGTTCGTTTCAACCGTTGAAGACCACATCACACAACACGATGGGAATTATAGTCTACCACTCCGATTGCAAGCCGGAACGTACACACTGGTGGCATGGGCAGGAACCGACAACACGCCTTCGTGCTACAACATCTCACCCCAACAACCCACCACAGGAAACAGCATCGACCAGCTGCAGCTCAATCTGAAGCTCAGCGATACACAGACCGTCTATGACAAGTCGCCCGAAGACTTGTGGCACGGTATCACTGAACATTTCACCGTCAGCGAGACAGCACCCAGCCTGGCTGTAGTCCCACTGGTAAAAGATGTCAACCGATTCAAGGTGTTGATACAGTCGGCCGACGACAAGCCTCTTACGGCCAACGACTATTCACTGGCCATAAAAGCGGCCAATCATACCTACGACTACCGCAACAACCTCGCAGACTGCCCGACGCTGGAATATCGCCCCTACAGCAT
Organism: Prevotella sp.; assembly: GCA_052273435.1. GTDB lineage: Bacteria > Bacteroidota > Bacteroidia > Bacteroidales > Bacteroidaceae > Prevotella. The sequence continues at coordinate 2,850 of DAVZIG010000071.1, read as the reverse complement.
GAAAGAGGCCGTTATAGACAGTCAGACCGCTCCCACCAATACCGCCCTACTGGCAGAGATGGCCACCCTCAGACTAACCACCGACAAAGCGTCGCGGTTCGTCGTACACAACCAAAAGACCAACCAGGATGTGTTCAACATCGACTTGGTGAAATACCTGGAGATGATGCGTCTAGACAAATACAAAGACATGTCTCTACAGGAGTATCTCGACCGTGAGAACAACTATCAAATCATACTGCTCATCGGTCGTGACAGCAACAACGCCGAAGTGGTGCTGTCGCTGCAAATCAACACTTGGCGAATAGTATTTAACGACAACGACTTGTAAAAACGACAATTGCCATCATGAGAAAGTATATTTTGTTATTATTCAACATAGCCATCCTACTGATGACAACAGGATGTTCGGACTGCGGGTTTGAACCTGACGGCCCGACACATTCCGTGACGGTATATATCCCCTACAGCAATGTCACACGAGAAGGCAGCGACACTCCCGGCTCTGTTGACATTTCGGGCAAGGAAGGAATCATAGCCGACCTTTGGTTCTTCGCCTATCCTAAAAACGGAAAAGGCGAGGCCGTGGTGCGCAGAATAGACATCAACCAACTCTCATCCGACAACAACTATCGAGTGTTCTACTGCGACCTCAAGCAAGGGGAATACAAAATATATCTGACGGCCAACATTCCGGGCATAAGCATATACACAAAAGAAGATGAACTCAAGGCAAAAACGCTCGACTTCAGCAACGGCCATTTGCCGGTGCAAGGTGAGCTGCCACTACTATACGAACATAACGAAACGCTGAAAGTGAGCCCAAACACCTCGGCCACCATAACAGCCAACATGATCTTTGTTTGCTCCAAGGTGAAGTTCTCGTTGCGTTTCGACAACACTGATTTCTCCAAAAACTCTTTCGGATCCAACCGGTTGAAGATTACATCAATCACGGTGAAAGACATTGTAACCACAGGGGGACTGTTTGACGGAAAGAAAAACGATGGAACACAAGACAAAAAGCTCACGGTCAAAAAAGAATTTGACTTCTTCAACACAGACCAATGGAGCTATACCGACTCCCTCTATCTACCGGAGAACTATAACAACGATAAAAAAACCTATATTGAGATTAAAGGTACAGAACTTACTTCCGCCGGAGCCGAGACCACAATCACCCACACCTACAAACTGCCCTTGGGAGGCAAAGCAGTGAATCCCGGAGATAGCTTGGAACGAGGTACGTTCTACGACATGATTGCCCGCATCACCGGCAAGGGTAAAATGGATATGAATATCAAGATGAGTGTCTTTGACTGGACATTGCAGGATGTCTATGCCGACTTCAGCCAAACATGGCTATGGGTGTCGCGCACAGGAAAGTCCGACTTCAGCAACTTTGACCACGACAAGAAAACCGGCCAACAGATACTCGTCACCTCACAATACAACGACTCTATCGGATATAAAACAAACGCCAAAACGCTAAGTGTGGAATGCGTGAGTAAAATCGGCGAGGAACCTCTTGTTCTGGCAACAGCACAGAGCGGACAAATCATCTTCACCGTCAATCCTGCTATAGAGATGGGCGAATATAATAGGAATACTACCGGTACGGCAGTGGTAGCCATCCACGCCAACAATCTCGTGAAATACATTGACGTGCAATACAATGTAACGCCCTTCCTCAACGTCACACCGCTCGAAGTGGAGATAAACACGGAGGAAGGTAAGCAAAGTACGTATGCCGTCTTGTACGAGACCAACCTTGGCGGAATAAAGATTGATAAAGAGAGTCTCACCAGCGCCAACAGCGCCAACCCAGACAAGGTGACGATAAAGTATCCGACGGGAACTTCATCAAAGGGAACAATAATGCTCGAATTAGACGGAAAGCCCCAAAAACCATGGACATCATCTTTCACCGTCTCTCCAAGCAGTCCGAAATACGACTATTTGAAGAAGGAGCAAGTGGTGAAGGTTACGGTCATTCCTCCTCTGAACAGCTATAGAATACATTTCATTGCCCTCAACGATAGCCGAACTGGGGAAAATGGAGCACACATCAACACCGGCAAGCCTACCGACAACAAATGGCCAAACTATAACATATACCTATACACCCAGTATGGCATGACCGATAAAGAAAAAAACGATATCCCCAATACCGTGTGGTATTTCTTCGACACAAACGGTCTGGATTCGGGGAAAAATTATTGGCCGGGAGTAAAAATGAATGAAGACCTGGAAGACAAGGAGTGGCAGCTTTTCGAACTATCCAAAGATCAAATAGGAAAGTGCAAAATCGAAGGAACAAAAAAAACTCCCACTACCGGCGAAACACTGATAATGTTCAATAGTGGCGAAGGCAACGCCCAGCGATATCCGTACGATATGGAACCGGGAGTGCCGCTCTTCGATTTCAAGAACCGCGAAGGATGGTTTGTCTACGACCCTACTTCCAACCTACACGAATTTTTCGAGAGCAAACCCGACATCTATCCGGTAACATTTAAAATGTACTATCAAGGTAATATCATAAACAACTGGTACATAAATACTGGTAGTACATCCCTATACGGTAAGAAAGGTAATGAAGATAATGAAGGATTCAGCGTCAAAGACAATCTTGGTAAAAACAAAGATTGGAAACTCACCACCTTGACATTCTGGTGCGTCAAAGGGCGAGAAAACAAATATGTCATTGTGAAAAACGAAGACAAAAACGATGACAAAGAATACGGTATTCTCTTCGGTGGCAAACGCTTCAAGGACAACACCGGATATTACAAGGATGGAAGATGGATGAGGGAATTCCTGAGGGAATTCCCCCGACTACCACAAACA
>DAVZIG010000070.1:0-5212 GCA_052273435.1 Prevotella sp. | reverse complement strand
GTGCAAGTCCCGAGTAAGCCCTAATAGCGGGAATTACATAGCCAAGAGCAAGGGTGTTCATCGTAAGGTGAAATCTGAAGGAAGCTGTGGTAAACATCTGACCTAATGAACAGGATCTTCATATAAGGCATTTAACCATGGATAAGATTGCCAAACAAATCAAAGTTCCATAGCTATTCGGAATGGTTGGTGGAGTTTCCTTGAGCTTGCGAAAAAATGAAGTAGGTATAAGATGAAAAGATAATGCCCTTATCCGAGGAGGTCTCACGGACGCTTCAAATAGTTTTTTTACGAAAGAAGTGGAGTAAAGCTTGTCGTGAGAAGTCAGCAGATGCCATAGTAGTGCAGTAATCGATAACATTGTATGAAGGGCAGAACCTAATAATTAAGCGACAGTAATTGAAACATACCTTATGAAGGAAAGAATGCAGAAACATTATCCCAAGTTAATGGCTGCCCCCAAAGAGATAGGTATGCCGAACGGCACGTACGGTGGTGTAAGAGGTCGGTAAATACGAAAGTAGGAGATAAACACCTATGATTAGTGTTTACCTCCTACTTGATTGTTGATGTAGAAAAACTCTACAAAAGACGGTCTTCTGTAGAGTTTGCTTTTCTTTGTCTTATGGCATGCTTGTCAGTTGTTTCTGCCAATATGACTTATGATTCATTCGTCAGCCTGCTCTTCCAGTGTGTATTGGCTTGAGCCGTCGAAACAGTGGGTGCACACCTGGCACTTGGGCAATCCGATAGCCTTGATGAGCTGCTCGATGGTGTTGAACTTCAATGATGTGAGTCCAAGCTGGCTGCGTATTTCCTCCACCATGCGATTGTATTGCGGCGAGTTGGTGGTGGCATACTTTTCAAGGTCTTTGTTGGCGTCGCCCTCAAATTTCTCGATGATGCGTCGTGTGATAAGCTCCATGTCGCTCTTTGACGAGGTGAAGCCGATGAACGGACATCCGTAGACAAGCGGCGGACATGCTATTCGCATGTGGCATTCCTTAAGTCCTGCCTGGTCGAAGAGTTCCTTCACATTGTCGCGCAACTGTGTTCCGCGCACGATGGAGTCGTCGCAGAAAAGCACGCGCTTGTCCTTGAGCATAGCCTTGTTGGGTATGAGCTTCATCTTTGCCACAAGCGAGCGCATCTCCTGGTTGGCAGGAGTGAACGAGCGCGGCCATGTGGGAGTGTACTTTGCTATGCAGCGCTGGTAGGGTACGCCCTTTCCAGCGGCATATCCCATAGCCATGCCAGTGCCCGAGTCGGGAATGCCCGAACAGCAGTCCACCTCCACGTCGTCGGTCTTGGCGAGGTTGAATCCATTGGCAAATCGAGCCTCCTCCACGTTTTTTCCCTCGTAGGTGGATGTCGGGAAACCATAGTACACCCAAAGGAACGAGCATATCTGCATCTTCTTGTTGGCAGGGCGCAGCTGTGTCAAGCTGTCAGCAGCAAGCTGTACAATCTCTCCCGGTCCCACGTTATAGCATTCCTCGTAGCCGAGGTTTGGAAATGACGTCGACTCGCTCGACGCTGCATACGCACCGTCCTTCTTTCCTATAATAATAGGTGTGCGTCCCCATGCGTCGCGTGCGCAGATGAGCGAATCGTCGGTCATGATCATAATCGTGCACGATCCCTTCACGTTGTGAAAAACATTCTCTATACCTTCCTTGAACGTCTTGCCCTGAATGATGAGCAGAGCAACGAGTTCAGTCTGGTTGGTGGAACTCTGCGAAAGTTCGGCAAAGTGCATGTTCTTCTCAAGCAACTGTTTTGTGAGCTGCTCGATGTTGGCAATCTTTGCCACTGTGCAGATTGCGAACCTTCCAAGGTGTGAGTTGATGACGAGCGGCTGCGCGTCGGTGTCGCTTATCACGCCTATGCCAGCCGTGCTGCCGGCAAAGCGGTCGAGCGTAGGCTCAAACTTGGATCGGAAATACGCGCTCTCAAGATTGTGGATAGAGCGTACAAATCCCTTTTCCTTACTGTACATCGCCAGACCGCCACGGCGGGTTCCGAGATGTGAGTTGTAATCAGTTCCATAGAAAACGTCTGCCACGCAGCTTTTCTTGGAGATGGTGCCGAAAATGCCTCCCATAAGTTTCTTATGTGCTTTTTTATATTAAAGATTTGGTTGGGTTTTTGCTTAGAACTCGCTTGTGAAGTGGAACTTTATGTGCTTAAAGTCCTGTTGTGCCATTGACAGCACATATCCGGAGTCGGCAAGGAACACGTCGCGCCCGTCGCGGTCCTTCGCCATATATTGGTACTTGCGTTTCTTGAACTGGTCGAGTTCCTCGGCATCGTCGCTCTCAATCCAGCAAGCCTTGTGCAAGTGTACGGGTTCCCAGCGGCACTTTGCGTTGTACTCGTTCTCCAAGCGGTATTGTATAACCTCAAACTGCAACTGCCCCACTGTGCCTATAATCTTTCGGCCGTTGAACTGGTTGACAAAAAGCTGAGCCACACCCTCGTCCATGAGCTGGTTGATGCCCTTCTCAAGCTGCTTCGCCTTCATAGGGTCGTCGTTCTCGATGTATTTGAACATCTCGGGTGAGAACGATGGCAGCCCGCGGAAATGCAGTTTCTCGCCTTCCGTCAGAGTGTCGCCAATCTTGAATATGCCGTTGTCGGGTAGTCCGACGATGTCGCCTGGCCAAGCCTCGTCGATGGTGCTCTTGCGCTGCGCCATGAATTGTGTTGGTGAGGAGAAGCGCAGAGTCTTGCCCTGTCTTACGTGCAAGTATGGCTTGTTGCGCTCAAACTTGCCGCTACACACTTTGCAGAAAGCTATACATGAGCGGTGGTTGGGGTCGATGTTGGCTGTTATCTTGAATATGAAGCCCGTGAACTTGGGCTCCTCTGGAGTCACCTCGCGCTCCTCTGCCTTGGTTGGCTTGGGCGAAGGTGCTATCTTGACAAAGCAGTTGAGCAATTCCTGCACACCGAAATTGTTCAATGCAGAACCGAAGAACACGGGTGCCACTTCCGCTGAGCGGTAGGTTTCCACGTCGAACTCAGGATATACGCCATCTATTAGCTCTACGTCGTCGCGCAGCTGTTGTGCGTCCTGGTCGCCGATATGCGCCTCAAGTTCGCTGGAGTTGATGTCCACCTCCACCTTTTCCGTCACGCGCTGCTTGTCGGGCTTGAAAAGGTCGAGCTTGTTCTCGTAGATGTTGTATACGCCCTTAAACTTGGCACCTATATTAATAGGCCATGAAAGCGGACGCACACTGATTTGCAGCTCCTCCTCAAGTTCATCGAGCAAGTCGAATGGGTCGCGTCCCTCGCGGTCCATCTTGTTGATGAAGATGATGACTGGAGTATTGCGCATGCGGCATACCTCCATGAGCTTTCTTGTCTGTGTCTCCACACCCTTTGCACCGTCTACAACGATGATGGCAGAGTCCACGGCAGTGAGCGTGCGGTATGTGTCCTCGCAGAAATCCTGGTGTCCTGGAGTATCGAGGATGTTGATTTTATAACCCTCATAGTCAAACTCCATTACAGATGTAGACACCGAGATACCGCGCTGCTTCTCAATCTCCATCCAGTCGGATGTGGCAGTCTTGCGTATTTTGTTGTTCTTTACTGCACCTGCCACCTGTATCTGTCCACCGAAGAGAAGAAACTTCTCGGTGAGTGTAGTCTTACCTGCGTCAGGGTGTGAAATGATGGCGAAGGTTCGCCTGCGTTCTATTTCTTGATTCATAATATCTGCTTTTCGGGTGCAAAGTTACAGAAACTCTCGCATAATACAAAATATGAGCGCGTGTAAGTGCTCAAAATCTTCCTGCATATAAAACGGATATTGATAATTTTATGCAGAATAAGCATGGATTTTTGCTGCTTATGTATTAGAATATACATCTTATACCTATTTGAGAAAAAGTGTGATTGTGGCGAATTATTATTTTTAGTAACTTTGCAAGTGAAAATTTAGGTGAAGAGGAGATGTTCTACAACTAACACAGGACTAAAAATTGATAAAGGATAAGGTGCATGCTCGGAGAAAGTAAGTCTCCAGGCTTGCGCCTTTTTTCTGTTGGAATGGTTGTTTGCGCTCCTTTCTTCTGTCTGATTTGTTATTTGCGCTCCTTCAGCAAGTCGCGTATCTCGGTAAGAAGCAACTCCTCCTTCGTGGGTTTTGGCTCCTGCGGAGCAGGCGCGGCTTCCTCTTCCTTCTTCTTCATGCTTGCGAGCTTGTTGATGCCCTTTACGAGCATAAACACGCAGAATGCTATGATGATGAAGTCGATGATGGTTTGGATGAAGGTTCCATAGTTGATTGTGGCGGCTTGCATTGTCTCGTTGCCGAGCTTGACAGATGGAAGCTCAAGCTTCAAGTCGCTGAAGTTCACGCCGCCGATAAGCCATCCTATAGGAGGCATGATGATGTCGTTGACGATTGACGATACGATTTTGCCGAAAGCTCCGCCGATGATCACGCCGACAGCCATGTCTACAGCATTGCCTTTTACGGCAAATGCCTTGAACTCGTTTAGAATTTTGCTCATTTTCTTTGATTTTTAATTATTGTTTGTTATCTGGTTGTTTTGTGTAACTACTCAGCACCCCTATGGCATGAGTAGTTACGTATCTGTCTCCTAATACGAATACGTATTCATATGCCAACGAATACGTATTCATATGCCAACGATAACGTATTCATCGGGGGATGATAACGTATTCATTCTTCCACTGTAACTACTCATGCCCTAGGGTGCTGAGTAGTTACTGTTTTGTCTCATGCGCCGTCTTTAGATATACCTTATTCAAACGTCTCTGTCCGTATCTTATATAATCGTTCATATATTATATAATAAGGTGTAGGTGTTTTCGCCTATTTGTGATGTGGTGACGGCATAACCACTATATGTCGCTTTTTGCAAACTGTAGTTGACAATTTGCAAGGTGGTGATAGGCATCGCAAGCATAACTTTACATGCAAATATATTTTTTTATATAAATTAATACAGTATTACGCTACAAAATTAGAAAATAATTATTATCTTTGCAGCGTAAAAAAGGAGAAATCCTATGGCCGTGGCGGTTTTTTTACGCTTCTATGCCTCATTAGCAGGAAAAACGAACTGAATCAAGACGACTATTACGGAATAGTATATTAATTTAACCCTTTAAAATAATTAAAGTAAAATGATTAAAGTAGGTATTAACGGATTTGGTCGTATCGGCCGTTTCG
>DAVZIG010000069.1:0-5442 GCA_052273435.1 Prevotella sp. | reverse complement strand
TCGTTCTCGAAAGCGGATGCAAAGGTATGACTTTTTCTCTAACCACCAAAACTTTGAATAGAAAAATGTAAGAATACTTCTTTATTTTAACAGTTGTTTACAACTTACATCGTGTTTTACACCCATATACATTATAATATATATATAACAAAGCATAAGCCATAACCCATACATTCAAGACAAGCCATCCTACGCATAGGTAAACAATCCCTGTCGGCATCTTTACGCAATTTTTACGCCTACTCGAGGCGGCACTACGGAAAAACATTCAATACTCCTTCGTTATTCCTTCTATGAAACACGTATTGTTCACGTATTGATTCCGTATCATTCTCCGTTTCTCGAACGAAGGTAGAACGAAGGTAGAACGAAGGATGATACGTAATCGATACGTACTCGATACGTACTTGATACGGAACCGATACGTACTCGATACGGAACCGATACGAGATAGATACGGCTAAACGGGTATGGTAAACATGAAGATAGCACAAAGTTAAGTATAAAAATCCGACATTAAAGCACACATTTCAAAATTTATGCTTACCTTTGGCATACAAAAACCACACCCTTGAAATACCAACCGTTCCACACAAGGACAAGAACCTAAAAAAAACAATAACAATAACCAAATATAACGATGAAAAAAATAATTTTCACACAAGAGTGGATCATGATGCATCCATACACGAAACAAAGCGACGTGGACATCTACTACACCAATCTGGCCAACAAGATATATCATGCGCTCGACAGCGCATGCTTTGTACACCAGTTCCACGACACGCTGGATGCAAAACAGGTGGCATTGTGCATAGCAGCCTATTTCGAGGATGTGATCTCAGGCACACATATATGGAAAGCCTTCACCACCGAGTGCAAGGCCCGCTACGGCGTGTACGTGCCCCTCTATCTTGAAGGCACCACCGTGGAGAAAGGATTCGTACACGAAGGCGAAGGCGACTGCCCACAATACGACCAGGACGAAATCAACATCTCAGACATCAAGTTCCTGCTTTGGCACCACTACCAACAGAGCCTTATCGGCAGAGAGATTGTGCCAGCCCTGTTCAGCACACTGGAGGTGGCAGCCAAGATGGCATACGACGTGATCAACGCTGAATACGAGACCGCGCCCGAGAACACCCGCCTGAAGGAATTTCTGTGCACACAGCCCACAGGCGAGGACGACTTCAACATCTACCGCAACGCATTGGAATGGTTCCACTACGGATGCTACTTCAATGTGGGCAACCGCAAGCGCCTGATAGCCGGAATGCAATGGCTTGCCAACACAGGCCAATACAACGAGCTCAGCGCATACAACATGAGAGTGGAGCAGATGCTGGAGAGCCGCACCAACCTGCTCGCGCTCACATCAATGGAATGGCTTGCCAAAATCAGCGAGGCAAACCCAGCCCACAAGCTATGGACCGAGACCGAATACAGGGCACACAGAGCCTACTCGGTGGAGAGTGAGGACGAGAAATACATCTACGCCAAGGATCTGTACAAAAAGGACTCTATAAAAATCAGCAAGGAGTCGACCGAGATTACCGACTTCGCCCCGTTCATCAACGGCGAGAAGATATTCATCACCAACTTGTGCCGATTCGGAGACACATGGTGGCAATGCGGCATTGTGCAGGCCATAGACAACAACAAGGAGACACAGAGGCACCTGCGCGAGGAGCGCGACCTGTTCAACAACAAGCCCGCTCTCAAGGACTACAAGTTGCTCAAGGACAGCGGCTACGGCGCACACTTCATCTTCGCCGAGACGTTGGCAGAGGCCAAAGAGTTTCTTGAGTCGATAGGCTACGACAAGATGAAGGACGTGAAATTCCCGCCCAAAGTAGAACGTGGCGTGATAGTCTACGGCACTCCTTACACCGGCCTAAGCGTTTCCATCAACGTGGCCCACTGCATCTGCTCGCCCGACAACCCCTTCTACGACGCGGAAAAAGCCTCTGCCAACTGCTTCGACATCATATGCGGACGCGGCAACGCCTTCCCCTACGAGATTGTGAGCCAGCTGATAGCAGGCAATATGCTGCCCGACGCCAACATGTTTGAGAGCAAGTATATACGCGAGATAGGCAGAAGAATAACACAGGAGAACCTGCAGTTCCTTGCCGACTACTACCTCTGCGGCAGACCCGACAAGGACATATCACCACTGGAACTGTGGTAACCCACAATGGAACTGTGGCGGGGAGAGCCACTGTTCACACTCAGAGCCTCCCCTCCTCGGCATAGCTGAAATACCTGCCGTCGGTAACGATGACATGGTCGACCATGTATATCCGCATTGTCTCGCAAGCCTTTTTCAGCTTAAGGGTGAGGCGGTCGTCGTCGCCACTCGGGCGGCATGTGCCCGAAGGATGATTATGCACAAGAGTAAGCACTGTGGCATTGGCAAGCAGAGCCTCACGCAGAATCACACGCACATCCACGGCAGTCTCAGACAGTCCGCCATGCGACAGGCGCACAGCCTTTATAAGTCGGAAGCGCTGGTTCATAAGCAGAACCCACGCCTCCTCAGTGTCGAGATCCTGCATCTTAGGATGCATAAAACCATACACGGCTTCAGCCGAACCCATGTCAGGGCGTTCGGCTGGAGCCGTGGCTTGTCTGCGCTTGCCAAGCTCGCATGCGGCTACGATTGTTATAGCCTTAGCCTCGCCAATGCCTTTGTATTGCATCAGCTCATGAATGGAGCGCTTGCCAAGCGTGTTAAGATTATTGTCGCAATCGCCAAGTATGCGCTGCATAAGGGCGACAGCACTCTCCTTTGGAGTGCCCGAACCAATGAGAATGCCAAGCAATTCCGAATCGCTCAAAGCCGCGGCACCATGCGCCATGAGTTTCTCGCGCGGACGGTCTTCCTCAGCCCAATTGGTTATGGCAAATCCGCCGGATTGGGGTTTTGGGGTATTTCGTTCCATAACATCTATTTATAGAATGTCTTTTCAAAAGCCGAGAATTCCGACTTGCCACACACGCAGCGTTTCCACCACGATTCGATGAAGCCGAATCCATAGCCCATAAGCTGGATATATGCCGACACTATGCTCAGTACACCAATCTTAAGGCTGCGGTTCTCGCGTGACGAGTCGGCGAATATCAGCAGACAGTAGAGCACGAGAGGCACAATAGGCAGCCACGCGTAGGCCGGAGCCAAAGCCAACAGCACAACACATAGCAAGAGCATCGACAGCACACCCACGGTGAACACCATCGGCAAGAGATGCACAAGCTTCAGCGACTCGGGATACTTCTTGTAGAGATTGATGCGTGCTATGCCCGAATTGTAGACCTGGCGGAAGAACTTGCGGAAGTCGGTGCGGCGCTTGTGCCACACCCATGCCTTGGGAAACAGGCGGCAGCGGCACCCAGCCTTGAATATGCGTATGGAGAAGTCAATGTCCTCGCCAAAGCGCATCTTGGAGAAGCCCCCCAGACGGTTGTAGACATCGCGGCGCACACCCATGTTGAACGAGCGCGGATAGAACTTGTCGAGCTTCTTCTTGCCGCCTCGTATGCCTCCGGTAGTGAAGAACGAGGTCATGGAATAGGATATGGCCTTCTGAGTGTCGGTGAACGAGGGATGAGCGCAGTCGGGACCGCCAAAAGCGTCGGCAGGCTTGGCAGAGAGTTCCTCGTCGACAGCATTGAGATAGTTTTCGGGCACCACCACATCCGAGTCGAGAATAAGCACATATTCTCCCTTGGCACGCTCAACACCATAATTGCGGCTCTGTCCCGGACCACTGTTAGGCTTCATGAAATAGTGGATGTCAAGCAGCCGCGAATATTTCTCGCACACCTCACGACATGGCACAGCCGAGCCATCCTCCACGACAACAACTTCGAAGTCGTGCAACTTAAGACGCGTGAGACTGTCGAGCAACTCGTCCACCTCGTCGGGACGGTTGTATACGGGAATAATAAAACTGTACTTCATAATTTCTTTATTATCATTTTTCAGAGGTTAAGGAGTAAAAGAGGGAGTTAAGAAGTTCTTGCAAGCAAGCGGCAAAGCCGAGCGAAGCCATCAGCCTTACTGCTAAATATTCAGCAAAAAAAAGAGTAAAAAAGTAGAAAGCACAGTTATGGACACGCTATGCGTTATCCTCCCAATGCTTTTTACTTTTTTACTCTTTTATAGCTTTTCTGACTTTATCGTATTACTCCTTAACACGCTGCAAGTAGCTGCCGTCGCGTGTGTCAACCTGCACGAGGTCGCCTTCGTTAACGAAGAGAGGCACACGGATCTCAACACCGGTCTCGAGAGTAGCAGGCTTCAGAGTGTTAGTGGCTGTATCGCCCTTGATGCCCGGCTCAGAGTGTGTGATGCGGAGGTTGGTCTTAACAGGCATTTCACCGAAGAGCACAGTCTCGGTAGAAGCGTCAGACACAACTTCGATAATGTCGCTCTCCTTCATGAAGTCAACACCAGTGATGAGGTTGCCCGCGATTGGAATCTGGTCGTATGTCTCCTGGTTCATGAAGATATAGTCCTCGCCCTCCTTGTAGAGGTACTGGTAAGGACGACGCTCTACGCGCACATCCTCGAGCTTCTCGCTGATGTCGAAGCGACGCTCCAAAACGCGACCGTCAACAACGTTCTTCAGCTTAACGCGCATGAAAGTGTTACCCTTGCCTGGTTTTACGTGAAGGAAGTCGATGACGAAGAACAACTTGCCATCCATGCGGATGCAGGTTCCCATCTTGATGTCTTGTGAATTAATCATTGCTTTTATTGTTTTTATATGTATAATTTCAGAATATCGGTGCAAAGGTACTGAAAATCACGGATAAAAACGTATGCTAACTCATTTTTTTACAAAATGCTTTACTTTTTTAGCTCTTCGGATAATAGAAGTGATAAGCAGCTGACCATACATAGGGTTGTTGGTGAGATAGCGACAGAGGAATATTGTTGTTAAGTTAATCATGCTTCATACGGAGAACCTAATAATAATAATACCCCATAGCATGAGTGCCATGGGGTATTTTCGTTTTTTTATACTTCCTTCCAATTCATCAATCCCTTTCCCATATCATCCAGTTCTATGGCAAGGGCAACGACTTTTCGTTTGTCGGCATTGAATGGCTCGGCATATTGCTTGGCTCTGATTTGTTCGGTTGCGGCATCTATGCCTCCGTTGTTGCTTAGTTTTAGTTCCAATACATATATGTAATTGGTAGTTTGCACAACCATATCTATTCTGCCCGTAGCAATCATCTTCTCTACTTCCACACGGCAGCCGATGGCATTGAAGATGGTGCTCAATATAAGGCGGTAGCACTCCTCCATATCCATACTGGCAAGTTTCTTATTGCTGTAAGGCACATCTGCTATAAGAGCTTTCAGGCATTTCATGGCCTGGGGAAGATTGCCAAGTTGAAGTGCAAGAAACAGACCTGACTGAGTAG
>DAVZIG010000068.1:0-5463 GCA_052273435.1 Prevotella sp. | reverse complement strand
TTCTGGTTGTTTAACTTTACGAAATTTTGGTGGTACAAAGTTACGTATTACAAATGTCGGCATCGAATGGAATGCATCTGAGAATACGGATAAAGAAAATCGTAATTCCATTCTTGATTACAGCCTAAATGAAGAGCATCGGCAGAATACCGACATTTTCAACAAATACAGGAATAATACGAAATACAATCATATAAATATCTTCCACAACGGACAATGGAGCAATCGGCTCTCAACGGAGTTAAACTTGGATTACGTAAATAATAAAAACAAGTACCATCAAGAAACAGATGAAACAACTGCCGGCGTTTCCGAGACTGTAGCCAGCATAGGCAACAATACTTTGGATATATATGCAGGGAAATTGGCTTTTGATTACAAGCTAAATGAAAGGATCAGATTTTCATGGGGATTCGAATATAATCACATAAACGGAAACGGTATCCTAAATTGTGATTCGGAGAATACTCCGCCATCAGATTATAAAAACGAGGAAAGCAAGTTTGCCGCTTATGCGGAGATGGCGGCAAACATCGGAGCAGTGATGATTAATGGAGGAATTCGTTATGAAAATCTTGTATCAGACTATACCGACCTTATTGACAGGTCGGAGGACGTACACCGACATTACAGGAACTTCTATCCTTCTTTGTCTGTGTCCTACAATAAGAACGGATGGGCGAACACGCTGTCATTATCATCGAGGACAACTCGCCCTACATTTAGGCAACTGAGCAATTCAAGCTATTATTCAAATGAATTCATGTATCAATGTGGAAACCCGCTGTTAAAACCTTCGAATTCGTATGTCGTTCAATGGAGCACCGGATATAAGATTTTTAATTTTTCTGCCAGCTACACGTATGTGAAAGATTATATCTCAACTGATTTTTACGTCTCAAGCGATCAGCAAAACCAAATTGTCAGTTCGTATGCCAATTACGACAACATACAGTATTTAAAGGCAAATCTTACCTTACAGAAGAATATTGCATGGTGGAAACCGTCTTTATCATTGGGGATATCACAACCTTTCTTCCAAAGCGAATACCTTGGGGAAAAGATGTCATATAACAATCCGCAGATTTATGTTGTGGCCAATCAATATTTCGAGTTGCCCAAATCATACCTACTTTCCGTTTACTACTATTTCAATAGCGGAGGACATCAAGGAGCGGTTTCGTTCAAACCATACCAGATGCTGAACATAGGTGCACAAAAGAGTTTTCTTGACGGCAGATTGAGTGTTAGCCTTCAGGCACAAGATATATTTCATACAATGAAATTTAAGGAAACACAGAAAATGAAGAACATTCATTTTCAACAGACAGAAGATTATTGTTTATGGAACTATTCCATAAACATTATCTATCGCTTGAACCAAAAGAAGGCGAAGTATCGTGGAAAGACTTCAATAAATCAAGAAATAAACAGATTATGACAAGTTTTCCTTTTTATCGTCAGCATGATACAATGCAGTGCGGCATAACATGCTTACGGATGCTCTGTAAATATTATGGAAAGGATTTCTCAATAGAAACCCTTTCCCAATATTGTTTCGTTACTAACGAAGGGGTTTCCTTATTAGGGATTTGTGAAGCAGCAAACCAGTTAGGGTTGCAAAACACATGTGGCAAAATTTCTATTGAAGAGTCCACTTTAAAAAGTGGACTCAATTATAAAAGCCATAAAACAGAAAAAGTCTAAGGCTTATGTTCCAGAAGATGGCATATCCTCGCCATAATCATTAAAAATATTCCATATTTCCTTTTCAAACGAATGTAGATTTCGTATTGAATAAAAACGACAATCAATAGCAACTGATAGAGCAAATTCAGTAATGAGAGGATGTGTACACGCTGGGAAGGACGTTGAAAGGCTTAGTTGCGGATTTGAGGAATAATATAATAAAATGAGCAAACGGGATAAACTGTATGAGTTGCGTTATTTAGCTTTCCGCTACTCTTACAGTTTATCCCGTTTGCTTATCTTATTAGGCTTAATTCCTAATTGAATAATTCAAAATCGGCCTTGCCGACAATTCAAAACTCCTAATTCAAAACTATCTTCTTGCTCTTCTCTCCAACCTTCACCACATACATTCCCTTGTTCAGAGTGTTGTATGCTGCGGTGAGCGAGGCGCTACCCTGCCCTCTTGCCATCACACTACCTGCGATGTCCATTATCATCCAAACGTTGGACGATGAAGAGTCTTGCGATATACTGCCGATGCCGGATGTCTTGGCAATGATGTCGCGCTTTGCGGCGTTGAGCACGGAGCAGTCGCACGGATCTGTGGAGTTATAGTTGGCCACGAACGCCACTATTCTCATGCGCTTCTCGTCCCACTCTTCGTTGAGCGTAACGTCAAAATGGCGGTTGTATTCCTTAACGTCCACCTTCTCACCCCACGTTGGCGTGAGCGACTTGCGTGGAACATGACGATGATAGAACCCGCCCCTTGCTCCAGCCTGCGACTCACTGTAGAGGCTGTCCTCAGTTACAAAGACATAGAGGCGTACGCTGTCGGGAGTGGCAATGGGCAACAACTGCTCTCCTGAGACGTCAATGCCAAGACTACGCGAAGAAGGATTCCAGTCCGAAGTTACGTCCACCGTAACAAGAGCGGGTCGCTGCGACTCAAGTGCGTAAAGCGCCTTGAGGTTGATGGCAGACGCACTCATTATCGGGGTCTCATACTTAAACAGACTTGGGAAAGCGTTGCGCATGTCCATGCGGTCAATAAGCATAGCCGGAGCGAAGACATGATAAGAGGGATAGAACCATTCATACGCCACGCTTTCGTCTATAGTGAACTGGTCCGTATAGAATCCGGCGTGATGACCTACCTCTATGAGGTTGTCCATGTCTGGCGTAACAGCGTCAATGGCATGGTGAGCTTCCGGGCAAGCCGTACATCTTTCCGTGGAGAAGAGTTCGAGCAACACCTTGCGCTGGACGTAACTGTCGCGACACATAGCATTCTGCGCCTCCGTCCAGTTGTCCGTATCCACAGCGTCGCTGCCGTCGTTTACGGCCTTTATGCGCAGACGCAGAGTGCGGTCGCCCGCAGCGTCAAGCTTCATGGTGGAGAGAGCGAACGATCCTTCGCGGCGCGGTGCAACGTTAAGGTCGCCTACACGCTCTTCGCACAATTCGTTATCGCCGTCGTAGAGAGCGAGAGTAAGACTGTTAACCGTAGACACACCGAGATTCTGGAAGTCGCCGAAGATGTGCATCACCTCACCTGTCCGTGCGTATTCTGGCATATAGGTGGCACCCAGCCTTACGTTATGCTCCGGCATATCGCCGCTAAGCGTGGCAAGCAGCGAAGCGCTGTAAGGTCCGTCATACTCAGCCCACGCTCCATCCTTACCGAGGATATACTCACGGTTACGCACAAAGGCATTGCCGTAGCAAGCATACTTGGCTCCGTCCAAGGTGTAACCGATACATAAATCAGATCCGTCCACCACGTAAGGCGTAGCAAGCGTGAAGGTGTTCCAACTGCTCTTCGACGCATCCACCGTCTCCTTATAGAAAGGTTCTTCGCCGATGGCATGGCTGAGGAAGATGGTGATGGCTCCGTCCGTGGTCTTGTCCGACACGCCAATCTTCACTTCCGTAAGCCTGCATCCCTTGTATGCCGACATATACGCAGCATCGAAGAAGAGCGCCGAACCAGCCTTGCCGCCCTTCACCGACTCATAGTTTGTGAGCGAATTCTTGTTGTTGCCTATGGTGAGCTTAGCTTCCGCAGCATACGCCCTAATACCAAAAAGAACCATGAGCACGAGGCCCATGATTCTTATTTCCTTATTTAATGTAAGGTTCATACGTGTTTGTTCTGTTAATGTTGGGGTAAAACATCCGTTTAGGGTTATTTAGCCACCTTGAAGGTCTTCACGCCGTCAGCAGTCTGCACCTTCACAACGTATGTGCCTGCTGAGCGACCAGCAAGGTTAACAGGTGTGCCCTGACCTACGCAAGCCACGAGAGTGCCGTCAGCTGCATATACGTTGGCTGAGCTATACTCGCCTGTGATGTAAACGAAGTTGCGACCAGAGAATCTTACGTTAACGTCCTTGCGGATGCTGTCGATGGTCTTAACGGAAGTAACCGATTCGTCATAGCAGACAACAGGATAGTTAAACTCTACTAAACCGTCATAAATATATCCGCCACCAGCTACAACCTTGCCGTCAGCGCTGCAGCAATAAGCGGGCTGCATGTCATAATCCGAGCTTGAAATACGCTTGCCGTTAGCGCCACATG
The DNA here is from genome assembly GCA_052273435.1 of Prevotella sp. Taxonomy (GTDB): domain Bacteria; phylum Bacteroidota; class Bacteroidia; order Bacteroidales; family Bacteroidaceae; genus Prevotella. Next base: position 1,188 of record DAVZIG010000068.1, on the reverse strand, counting down.
AATAGAAGTCGTCAGTATACTCCAACTTGCCGTCAGCAGTATATACGAAGTACATCGGCATTGCGTCAGCGTCTACATAATAGCCATACATATTGCCTTCAGTGTCAATGCTGAGGAGCGTACCGCCATTGAAGTTTACAGTCGTAGTCTCATCTTCTTCCTCATAGTCTGCCTCATCGCCACAGTCGAAGAGCTGAACCAGCTCGCCGTCGCGGATGAATGCAGGATTGAAACCGCCGCTACCGGCTACGTTCAGACCCACGATGGTCTTGCCGTCGTCGCTGATATCGCGCACGAAGAACTGTGTGAAGTAAGCCGAATCAGCCTGCTCCACGAGCTCGCCGTCAACGTACAGCTTGTTCTTGCCAGCCTGACCGAGTTGGTCATACACGGCGCTGAGAACGTATGAGTCGCCCTGCTTCTCCCAAACCACCGGTGAGTCGTGCAAAATTTCCATCTTCTGTCCTTCCAAAATCTCCTTTTCGCCTACCTTAAGGCTAAGGTGTCCGACGATATACTTGCCGTCGGCAGTAATGGCGCGAGCCTCCTCAGCGAAGTCCTCAACCTTAGCCTGCGAGAGTGAATAATTGGCAGGTACGGGCAGCTGCTGCCAGTCGCCATCAATGGTACGCCATCCAGGATAGCATACAGCGTTCTTCTCCTCATCCTCGCGCTGCTCGAAGCTACCCACGATGATGCCGTCGTTCGAAACGTCGCAAGCCGAGATACGGTTGTATGTAAGTCCAAGCGGAGTAAGCTCTGTCGGATTTGAAGCCTGCCAAAGGAATGCGCCACCCAACTGGAAGTTTATCTGCGAATCGTCATAGCCTACAGCATACTTGCCGTTGGACGATACGTGCTGGAAATAACCAGTAGCGCCAACAGCATCACCACCATAATAAGGATCCGAAATCATAAAGTCCTTAAATGACTGCGTCACCATAGTCTGGGCATCAGCATACTGTCCAGAGGAGAATGCGAGCGAACCAACGCACGCACAAGCAAGTAGAATTTTTTTCATCGTTATTAACCTTAATTCCGCAACACTATTATAAATTAAACTCTTTATGTACCTGAGCAACAAAAAGCTCTTGCTTTGGCAAGCGGCAGAGCCGAGCGGCCCAGGATTTTGTCATGTCGAAGATTTCACTTATCTTAGTGTTGCAAAACAAACAAGAGAATTCAACG
>DAVZIG010000067.1:0-5505 GCA_052273435.1 Prevotella sp. | reverse complement strand
ATCTTTGGTTTACAAGTTCAAATATACGATAATTTCCTCAAACCGCCATGTTTTTATCTGCTTTTCTATTTCTAAATGTTGCCTTAAGTATTGAATGGGCTTTCAACATTATAGTAGCGGAGGTCAAACTGAACGAAACCTGTCGTAATCTCAAAAAAAGCAAGATTACGACATCCACAAGATAGAAACCTTGGTTATTTATAAGCGCAAACAAGCCTTAACAACAAAAAAAAACGTAAAAATAGAAGTAAAAAGAGGGTAAGTCTTTGTTTTTTAAAAAATTATGAGTAATTTTGCAACCCAAAAGCGTGAATAATAACAAATAAATAAAAATAAGACAATGAAAAGAACATTTCAGCCGCACAATCGTCGTCGCGTAAACAAGCATGGTTTCCGCGAGCGCATGGCAACAAAGAATGGTCGTCGCGTGTTGGCTTCTCGCCGCGCTCATGGCCGCAAGAAGTTGACAGTATCTGACGAGCACCACGGAAAATAATCCCACACTCTCGTAAGAGGGCGGGATTACCGCGAGTCACAGTCTGATGACGACAAAAAGCAGCAACAATCCGATGCAAATTGGATGTTGCTGCTTTTTTTGTGTCTATAGAATATGTATATCAAACAAATTCCTCACCCTTCTTGAGCAGTATCTCATTAACGAGTCGGCGCACATTTGCCGAAGAGTCCTCCTTGCGGCAGATAAGCAGAACGTTGCCCTCTTCGGCAACGATATATCCGTCGAGTCCGGAGATTACGGCAAGCCGTCCCTTGGGGAGCTTTATCACATTGCCATGAGAATCGTCGAGCACGGCATCGGTGTCTACCACCACATTGTCGCCCTCACTCTTCTGCCGGGCCTCATATATGCTGTGCCATGTGCCAAGGTCGGCCCATCCGAACTTGCCACCCATCATGCACACATTGTCCGACTTCTCAAGAATGCCGTAGTCGATAGACAGATTAGGATAGGACGGGAAATTCTCGTGCACGAAACGGTTCTCGGCCTCGAAGTCGTAGTTGCCATCGGCATCACGACTGTCGAAATCGCGCATCACAACTGGCAATATCTTGCAGAAGCGCTCAAGCGAATGGCGCGCATTGGCAAGAAACATGCCTGTGTTCCAATAAAACTCACCGCTCTCCATGAACACACGGGCGAAATCGCGGTCGGGTTTCTCTGTGAACGACTGCACATGATACACTCCATCCTCCACCTTCTCGCCCATCTGAATATAGCCATAGCCAGGCTCAGGACGCGTGGGCTTAACGCCAATGGTAAGCATATAGTCGTTGTGGGCAACAAACTCAAAGCCGCGTCGGACGGCTTCCTCGAAGGCCTCATCGCCAATAATGGCCTGGTCGGACGGCACTACAATCACATTGGCATCGGGATTGATATTGAATATGCGGCGTGTACACCATGCCACGCTCGGGGCTGTGTTGCGGTGGATAGGTTCGGCAAGCAGCTGTATGGGGGTAAGCTCAGGCAGTTGCCCGCGCACTATGTCGGCGTAAGCCTCGTTGGTATTTACGAATATGTTTTCTGGTGGAAGAATACGGGCAAACCTGTCGTAAGTCTGTTGCAACTGCGTGCGACCGCTTCCGAAGAAATCAATAAACTGCTTCGGATACTCCTCACGACTGCAAGGCCAAAGACGGCGACCCTTACCTCCGGCAAGGATGACACAATAATTGTTGTTTGTTTCTTTCATGTCATTATCGGTTTTCAAATAGATTTCTATTTATTTATTGTAGGACATTACGAAGTTAGCTATTTCTTGCGAAAGAGACAAGTTATTAGCCTTTTTTTAAATTGAATTTATCCTAAATGAACAATTATTAGGATTTTCTGCCCAAAAATTTTGCAGAACCGAAAATTTATATTACCTTTGCACTCGCTAAAACGCCAACGCCCAGATGGCGGAATCGGTAGACGCGCTGGTCTCAAACACCAGTGGAGCAATCCATCCCGGTTCGATCCCGGGTCTGGGTACAAGCAAAACGGCTAAGAAGTTGAACAAACTCTTAGCCGTTTTCTTTTTTTATGCCGCAAAAATTTTATGCCGCAAAAAGCAGGAATTGTTTTGTTGTATCATTTATTTATCATACCTTTACAACAATTAGAACAGAAGCAGCTTATGAAAGACAGAAAATATCCTCTCGGAATACAAACTTTCGAAAACATAATAAAAGGAAACTATGTATATATAGACAAGACGGCTCTTGTCTATGAATTGGCACATGAGAACAAGTATTGCTTTCTGAGTCGTCCAAGGCGATTCGGAAAGTCACTACTCGTGACCACACTCCAAGCATATTTCGAAGGCAGAAAAGAACTGTTCAAAGGATTAGCCATTGAGCAGCAAGAACGTGAGTGGACACCTTACTCAGTAATACACCTGGACATAAGCAAAGGCAAATTCTACGACCTCGACTCCTTGCATGCCACACTCAACAGTCTCCTGGCAGGCTATGAATCAATATACTCGCTTGCCGTGGAATATCCAATGGCATACAATGTAAGATTGCAAAATATCATCGAGGCCGCTTATGCAAAGACAGGCAAAGACGTGGTGGTACTAATCGACGAATACGATGCACCAATGCACGACTCTATGAAAAATAGAGAATTGCAGAAGCAGATACGCGACATCATGCGCAACCTCATCAGCCCGCTAAAGGGCGAGGAGAAATATCTGCGTTTTGTATTCCTCACTGGTATATCCAAGTTCAGCCAACTGAGCATCTTCAGCGAACTCAACAACATCACTAATGTAAGCATGCACGACAAGTATAGTGACATTTGCGGTGTGAGCGAAGAAGAACTCTTGAGATGCCTAAAAAATGACATACTTGAATTGGCTAAAGCTAACGACATGACATACGAGGAGGCTTTGGCAGAACTCAAACATCATTACGACGGCTATCATTTCAGCGGTAGAGGAAAAGACATGTACAATCCGTATAGCCTGTTTTGTACCTTGGACAACAATGACTTTAGCGATTATTGGTTCTCCACTGGCACCCCCACCTTCCTGATAGAGCTGTTAAAGGAAAAGCATCTTGACATGCTCGACTTAGACGACATTACTGCTACAGCCGACCGCTTCGACACTCCTACAGAGAGCATCACCGACCCTGTACCTGTACTATACCAGAGTGGTTATCTCACAATCAAAGGATATAATCGCAGGAGCAAAGTCTACAAATTAGGGTTTCCTAACTCAGAGGTGAAACAGGGGTTCTCAAACAGCCTGTTCCGATACTATGCACCAGACTACATGAGAGAAAGGGACGCTTTGTACGTGGCTTACTATGATTGCTTGGTCGAAAACGACAATATGGACGCATTCATATTCCACTTGCAGACATTCTACAAGAAATTCCCTTACACATTGGTCAACAACAACGAGCGTCATTATCAAGCTGTACTCTACACTTGCCTGCTTATGGTAGGGGCTGATGTTCGTGCAGAAGTGCCTACAGCAGACGGCCGCATCGATATGGTTCTCTTTACAAAGAAGAGCATATATATCCTCGAACTGAAATATGAGCAGAACACTGCAACAGCAATGGAGCAAATCAACAATAAGGATTATGCAGCAGCCTTTGCTGATGACAAAAGAAGAGTATATAAAGTGGGGATTAACTTCTCTGCAGACAGAAGAAGCATTGAATCGTGGAGAATAGAGTAGAAAGAAAAGTTAAGGTTCATCCGATTATTGTTAGAAGATATGGTCACATTTTTTCTGTTTATCGTAGTTCTCCTTTGAGCGTGCCATCATTGTGCCAGGCAGCGGACTGTCGAATAATAGGGAAAATAGTAATTTAATGAACTTTTGTGACATAGAAGTCTTTATTAAAATAAGGTAATAAATTTTTATGTTACAAATTTACTTGGTATCTGGCTCATGGGGTGGATAGATTGTACAAAAAAAATGGAGAAATAATACATCCGACGCATCATAAACCAGTTTTTATTCATATCTTTGTCAATATTTACAAAACAACCAAAAATCCTTAAACCACAATATTTATGAAACCATTAGCTACTCTACTTGCCGGCCTGCTTTGCATGGCAACGCCAACACTCGCCGCCGACGACACACCCAACTTAAATGTAGACCTACTGACACGCATCAGCTACCTTAACAGCCGTGTGGACAATCAGATAAACCACGACGCATCAGGATTCAAGGGCGAATACTTCCTGCTGAGTGTCAGCGGACAGCTGAACGACAAAATCTCCTACGCATGGCGACAACGAATAAACCAAAAGAAGGAAAACAACGACAGATTTGACGCCACCGACTGGCTGTATGTAGACTATAAGATAAACAACCACTGGAATGTGGCTGCCGGAAAGCAAGTGGCTATGGTGGGAGGATATGAGTACGACCGCTGCCCTATCGACATATATCTGTCTTCGGAATTCTGGAACAACATAGCACCATTCCAATTTGGAGCGAGCGCCACCTACACCACCACCAACGGCAAGAGCCGCTATACGGCACAGGTGACACAAAGCCTGTTCAACACCCCCGACAACCGCGACATGCTCGCCTATCATCTTCATTGGGCAGGCAACTACGGATGGCTGAACACGCTCTATTCGGTCAACATGATAGAATATGCGCCCAAGCATTTCATCTCATACATAGCCCTCGGCAACAAGTTCAACGCAGGCAACGCCTCGCTTGAGCTTGACTTCATGAACCGTGCCGCAAGCCACCAGACATTCCTGCTGAAAGACTGCTCAGTGATGGCGCGACTCGACTACAGACTAATACCGCAGCTCGGACTATACGGCAAGTTCACATACGACGTAAACCGCACCGACTCGGATGCCGACATGTGTGTGCATTCGGGCACAGAGATGACTGCCTATGGCGGAGGAGTGGAGGTGTTCCCACTTAAAGGCAGGTCGGACGTGCGTGTAAGCCTTGGCATGTCGCACACTACTGGCACCAACAGCAACCCCTCAGGCACATTGACAGACAATCAGACCACCGTACGCTTGGCATTCGTAGCCAAGCTGCATCTGCTGTCGTGGAAAAGCAAATAACTAAAACTATAGCCTTATGGAAAAGAACAAATCCAATCGCAAGCCACTCATTCCGAGTGGCGTATGGTGCATCACATCGGTAGTGGTGCTCTTCGGTTATCTTGGCATGGTGATGGGAGTGCCCAACATGCTCAACACCATTATGAAGACCGCCCACGACCTGCTGCTCAACACCGTGTTCTACTTGATGAGTATATGCGTGATAACGGGAGCCATAGGCAAGGTCTTACACCCAAAGCCATCATGGCACATTTCTGCGGAGGTCTGGTTGCAGCGATAACAGCTCATTGGATGTTCTTTTTGTATACGCTAATAGTGGCATAAGATAAAAAAAAGCGGAGAGATGTATTCCATATATTATATCGGCATAAAAAGTAAGTAATAATATGCAAAAATAGCAGTTTTCTTGCCGACATCGGCAAGAAAACTGCTATTTTTAC
>DAVZIG010000066.1:0-5564 GCA_052273435.1 Prevotella sp. | reverse complement strand
ACTCCTCAGCGACCGTAGGGAGCGATAACTCCTTTAACTCCTTTAACTTCTGAACCTAAAATCCACATTCTGCCTGTGGGATAGCCTCGTTGTGGTCGTCGAGGTAGAGCAGAGGGGCGGGACGATAGGCAGGGCTCGCCAACGACTCGTGCTCTTGACGGAAGCGCGTACTGATGCCCCCGATATTGAGCATGGTGTGGAAGGCGGAACGGCTGCTCTGTGCCTGCTTGTGGCGGTTGGCGGAGAGGGCCTGTGCCACGGCTGGCTCCTGATGCTGGAAGCTCTGCGATGTCCATACCAGGAAGGGCACATGCAGCTCGTACTCCGAAGCTCGGGGCGAAGCATGAAGGAAGAGTTTGTGGCTGTCGTCGAAGATGTTCTCGCCATGGTCGCTCGTATAGAGCATGGCGCTCATGCCTCCGTGTGCTCTCAGGCGCTCTATCACCCCACTGAGCACAAGGTCGGTATAGCGGATAGTGTTGTCGTAGGCGTTGATGAGGTCGGGACGGTTCTCCTTCTTGGCCTCGCAATGCGTGTCGGGCTGGAAGTGCGCCATCTGTCGGGGATAGCGGTCCATGTAGTTGAAGTGAGAGCCATAGGTGTGGAGCACGATGAACTCCTTCTTGCGTTTCTGACTCAGTATCTTGTCGAGGATGGGCAACAGGTCGGCGTCATAGTAGTTGCCGTCCTTGCCCGGGGCTTCGGCAAGCTCACGGCCAGCGGGGTTGGCGTCGCCCGTCTTGAGGAAGAGCCACTGGTCGGCCTGTTCGCCCAGGAAGTCGATGAACGAGTGGTTGGGGCGCTGATTGCTCAGAAACACGGTGTGGAAACCAGCCTCACGGAAGGCCTGCAGGATGCCTTTCTCGTGGAAGAGGCGCTCGAAGTTGGAGGCCGATGCCAGCGAGAGGAGCATGGGCACACTCTTGTGGGTGGTGTTCGACTGGGTGGTGACATCACTGAACGTCACCAGTCCCTGGGTCTTGCTGAGCCGTGGGTTGGTGTCGCGCTGATAGCCATAGAGACTGAAGTTCATGGCTCGGGCCGTCTCGCCTATCACCATGACATATACCTCGCAGGAGTCCTCGGGATGGGATGGTCTGGCATCGAAGCGGAAACGGGCGGAAGCCTCCCTGTAGTGGATGGAGGCGTTGTTGCGCTTCACGGCAAGGTAGAGGTTATAGAACACGTTGACGGGGTAGAGGTCGTTGAGCACGCTATATTGTGGGGCGTGATGGTCGTCGAGCTGTGTGTTGTCGGAAGGACGGGAGAGACAGGCCGTGGCAACAAAGATGCACCCCACGATGGCCAAGGCTGAAGCCCACTGGCCATATCGCTTTCTGAGGGCAGAGGACAGCACGGGTGCCTTCTTGCTCCGTATGGACACCACGCCCAGGATGAGCAGGGGCAGATAGAGGATGAAGACACTCGCCACGCCCGGAATGAGGTTGTCGAGCAGCTCCATGGCCTCGCCAGGATTGGTGGTGACGAGGTTGAGGAACATATCCACGGCGATGACACCCTTGCCGAAGAGGTAGAGCAGCACGATCTGGAAAGCCGCAAAGAAGATGATGGGGAAGAGCCACCACACCATCTTGCCCGGCTTGCGACAGATGCTCATCAGAGCCATGTAGACGCCAAAGGGCAGCACGATGTTGGCAAGGGCTGCCAAGGGGCTGAGGTGCTCGGTGAAACAAAGGGCCACATTGGGCACGGTAAGCGCTATGACGGCATACCAGTATATGATTTTGTTGAATGATTTCATGTTGTGTGTGTATAGTTTCTTCTCTTAAAACGCCTCGTTGATATTGAAGAGGAATCCTTTCTGTCCGCCCTTACCGAAGCCATAGTCGAGGCGCACGTTGACGTTCTTCTTGAATTCCCATCGATAGCCCACACCATAGTTGGGCAGGATGTGACGGCTTCTCATCTGGCTGAACTTGGGGAAGACGGTTCCAGCACCTATCCAGGCCGTGAGCGAGTTGCGTTTCCACACGTGCTGGCGAAGTTCGACAGTGGCTTCTATCATGTGCTTGTCGCGATATCTGCCCTCGTAATATCCGCGCAGGGCATTGCTGCCTCCTGTCTGCGCCATCATGCCCCACGAGGGATTGCCAAAGTTGAGTGTGGAACGAAGGTCCTCGGCCAGTACGGCTCCTCGCCAGGGTTGCTGGTAGGCGTTGAGCTGGAGCTCGGTGGTGCTGAAGGCATAGTCGTTGCCCATGAAGCGCGGACGGAACATCTGGGTGAGGTTCACGTAATAACCCCGGTGGGGATAGGTGAGGTTGTCGCGGTTGTCGAACATGAAGGTGAATCCCACGCCATAGTTGTCGGTATGCCGGTCCATTCCTGCCAAGAGCTCGGGGCGCTCGATGTCCTTGCCGATGATGTAGTCGTAGGCCAAAGACGGACCGAGGAAGAGATTGCTGCCAAGGTTCCACAGGAAGCTTCCCTTCACGTGCACCTGCCATCGCTTCATGTCGCTCTCGTTGTCGTCGTTGTCGCCCATGTCGTATCCCATGCCCCAGAACTTGCAGGGGAAGGAATAGAAGTAGAGTGTGTAGACAGCACGATAGCGGTCGCGTGGAAAAATATGTGTACCTCTCACTCCGAGCAGATAGAAGCCTACGGTGCTGACATCGCCAAAGAGCGACACATTGGAGGGGAGGAGCAACGAGTCGGCAGGGTCGGAGCGATAGATGCCTGCTGCCACTAAGCCTAAGCCCAGCTTGGTGTCGGTGGCATAGTGTGGGCCTCCGATGATGCTGAAGTCGAACCGCTTGTCGTTCTTCTTGTTGGCATCGTTGAAGTAGTCGAGAAAACGGGTAATGAGCGATTTCTTCTTCTTCTCATCATCCTCCTTCATTTCCTCCTTTTCGTCCTCCTTCGCTTCCACCTTCACTTCCACCTTTTCGTCCACTTTTTCCACTATTTTTACCTCCTTTTTTTTCATCCCGGAATGTGGTGTGAAGGTAGAGTCGGCCTCTCCTGCCATACAAAGAGTAGGCAAGAGAAGGCATGTAAGGCATGAGAGTAGAAGCTGCTTCATGTGTTATATATATAATAATGTGTAGGGGTGTCGGTATGTGATAAATAGTTAGTATACGAGTGCCACGTTGTCTATCCAGAGTGTGTTGCCAGGCGTTCCGATATAGGCTCCGCCGTGACTGGAAGAGAACTGCAGGATGAGGTGGGTAGGGGTCTCGTTGGCCGAAGCCCAACCTGTCTCCTTGATGATGACGCTCTTGCCCTTGCTGTTGCGGGCATAGTCGGTAGAGCGCAGTCCCATGAGCGAGGCGTCATAGCCTGCCATGTGTCGGATGTCGCCATAGTGGATGGTGTAGGTGGCATCGTTCACCCATCCATTGGTGCTCTTGCTGTACTTCACCACCATGGTGCCCACGCGCTTGGCTGTGATGTTGCCATGGGCATCCTCGTGACGCTTCTGCAGGTAGAGGATGGCGACGGCATAGTCGCGTCCTGCCACTTTCGACGCACTGCTGAAGCCGTTCTGCTTGATGCGGGTGGCTGAGTTGGGCAACAGAGTCTTATAGTCGAAACGCACCGCCTTGGGACGATGGGTGAAAGGAATGCCCCAGTTGATGGCCTTAGGACCGTCCTTGGTTCCGGTGATGGGTTCGCGCACGTCGCCCAGGAAGAGCGAGCCTGCTGCAAGCACCTTGATATTGATGAGTCCCAGTACCTTCACCTTCTCGATGTGGGTGACGAGCTTGGCACAATGGCCGTTCTCGTGCTTGTCGCGATATACTGAGTTGTTGGTCTTATAGATGCCTGACACGTGGGCAAGCACATTGGAGGTTCCCCAGGGAGAGCCGCCCTTGTTGGTGTAGGGGGTATTGCCGTTGATGGTCATCGACGGACCTACGGCATAAACCACCTTCTTGTTTCCGCCAATAATACCTGATTCCTTGATGTTTCTGATAACCCAGTTATCCATGTTTCCATACTTGATGGGTACAACCCTTTCGGCACTTTGCGCTCCCATCGTGCAGGTAAGGCAAAGTGACATTGTCATGCTTAAAATACGATGTTTCATTTCTGTTACAATAAAGTGGCTGCAAAGTTAGGAAAATATTTGTATCGTTATAGTTTTCTTATAGCTTTATTATAGTTATTTAAAGATTATTTATCAAACTTTCATGCTACTTTCTCCTGATAGTTGATCATGTCTGCATATCGCTCGTAATTTTCTCTTCCGATGATTCAGGGTCGCTGATTCGGGTCGCTGATTGTCTGTGCTTGTTGTTGGTGCAGAATGTTTGTTTCATCATGTTGTTTCATCATGTCTGTGCAGATTATTGTAGTTTCATAGTCCATTATGAAGTATTACGTAAAATTCCCGAACCGGCAACTGATGCACGGTTCGGGAATCTGCTATTGATATAATAACCTAACTAACAATCCGTTCTTGGAGTTATCTGTTGACCTTCACGGTTTTCACGGTTCCGTCTGTCATGGTCATTACCTTGATTACGATGCCGGTGTAGTTGGCGTTTACGCGTATTCCGTCGAGGCTGTAGTATGCTGTTGCGACTACGCCCACAGTCTGGTTCACCTCCTTTACGGCAGATGCTGTGTTAGCCTCGGCAGCCTCGGAGAGACCGCCCATCTCATTGGCGGCGCGAACGCTCCATTTGCCTGTGGTGTCGGCATTGTCGTAGTGGTTCTCAGTGGTGAAGTCCACCACCTTGCCGTCCTTGCATACTGCCCAGAGGAGCACGTACTGACTGTCGTCCCATGTCATCTTGCCTTCGCTGATGAGCACGTTCTGTGGAGCAGAAGCCTGTTCGGTGAGAGCTGTAGGGTCCCAGTTGTCGGTGCTGCTCATCACTGTGGCGAGTGTATACTGATCGGCCTCCTCCTTGGTGAGTACGGGGTTGTTGGCGTGTTCGTCGCCGAAGGTCTTCTTTCTTCCGCTCAGGTCAATCACGGTGCCCTTGCTTGTCATGGAGTTGTATTCGGCGAAGCGTGCCGGCCAACCGCCGCTCATCTCGCTCCAACCGATTGCCGAAGGCTGTGCCTCCATCTTGGTGTCGATGAAGAGGGCGACAGGAGTGCCCGAACCCCATGGACGGCCGAGCGTGTAGTTGCCATCGATGCCGCTCTTTTCGGCCTTGATGGTGCAGTCCTTGAAGATATATCCGTATTTCGTAGGCATTGACGGTACGGCGAGATAGCCCGTGCCGCACATCTGCAGATTCACCTTATTATAGAATACGTCACCCTTTCCGCAGAGGAAATCGGTGTTGCCGCGGAGCAGTCCGCCCTCGAAATAGAAGCGGCTGCGGTTGCTGTTGGATACGTAGGTGTCTTGGTATCCCCAGAGGCACATGTCCTTGCATACAGTCTTGTTCGACTGGTCGTTGAGCTCGATGTCGCGTCCCTTGGCATCGCCCATGGCACTCTTGATGGTGAAGCTCTGCATGTAGGTGTTGGTCGCACCGCCCTGCAGACAGAGCACGTCGCCCTGGCCGATACCCTCGGCGATGTTTCCGCCGTCCGGCTTATACTGGTCGGGCAGCTTGTTCGTGATGATGGTCTCCGTC
>DAVZIG010000065.1:0-6008 GCA_052273435.1 Prevotella sp. | reverse complement strand
AGGTAAAGAGATAAAAAAATATGGACAAGGCTGCATCGCGGATACGCTTACAAATAATTCTGTAACTTTGTAATCGGTAGTCATATCAAATGTTTTTGTAATTAATTGATTTTCACCTATAAAGGTACAAAATATTTATGAGACTACCAACTTTTTTATGAACTATTTCTTATCCCGAACTGGGGTAAATTTGACACACACGTTCCTATCCACAAGCCTAAAATAAAGAGTAAAGTACTAAAAAAACTTTCATAATATGCTTATTTGGATTTTTTTCCCTAATTTTGCACATTTGAAAGAATGTGCCCTTGCCGTAAGTGATTTTGGCGGGGCTTGCATTACATATTATCAACAAGAAATCTATATATAATTAAGGAATAGAGATGAAAAAGAAAATTCAGTTCAGTCTCGTTTACCGAGATATGTGGCAGTCTTCTGGCAAGTTCCAGCCACGCAAAGACCAGTTGGAGCGCATTGCTCCCGTTATCATCGAGATGGGTTGCTTCGCCCGTGTGGAAACCAACGGTGGTGCTTTTGAGCAGGTTAACCTTCTCGCTGGCGAGAACCCCAACGATGCTGTGCGCGCTTTCTGCAAACCATTCAACGAGGTAGGCATCAAGACCCACATGCTCGACCGTGGTCTTAACGCGCTGCGCATGTATCCCGTGCCTGATGATGTGCGTGCTCTTATGTACAAGGTTAAGGCAAAGCAGGGTACCAACATCACACGTATATTCGACGGACTGAACGACGTTCGCAATATCATCCCCAGCATCAAGTGGGCAAAGGAGGGCGGAATGACTCCGCAGTGTGCTCTCTGCATCACCAACTCTCCTGTTCACACTCTGGAATACTACATGAACATCGCCGACCAGGTGATTGCCGCTGGAGCAGAGGAAATCTGCTTGAAGGACATGGCAGGCATCGGCCAGCCAGCATTCCTCGGCAAGCTGACAAAGATGATCAAGGACAAGTATCCTGAAATCATCATCCAGTATCACGGTCACTCAGGTCCTGGTCTCTCAATGGCCTCTATCCTTGAGGTGTGCAACAACGGTGCCGACATCATCGACACAGCCATTGAGCCACTGTCATGGGGTAAGGTTCATCCCGACGTTATCTCTGTCATCAGCATGTTGAAGAACGAGGGCTTCGAAGTGCCTGAAATCAACATGTCGGCCTACATGAAGGCTCGCGCCCTCACCCAGGAGTTCATCGACGAGTGGCTTGGCTACTTCATCAACCCGGGCAACAAGATAATGTCGTCGCTCCTTCTCGGTTGCGGTTTGCCAGGCGGTATGATGGGCTCAATGATGGCCGACCTTGGCGGTATGCGCACCACTATTAATAATGTACGCAAGAAGAAGGGTGAGGAAGAGCTCTCTATGGACGACCTCCTAATCAAGCTCTTCGACGAGGTGGAGTATGTATGGCCACGCGTAGGCTATCCTCCATTGGTTACTCCGTTCTCGCAGTATGTCAAGAACATCGCCCTCATGAACCTCCTCACCATCGAGCAGGGCAAGGGTCGCTTCGTGATGATGGACGAGTCGATGTGGGGTATGATCCTTGGCAAATCAGGCAAGATTCCTGGCACTATCGACCCAGAGCTCGTAGAGCTTGCCAAGAAACAGGGCCGCGAGTTTACTGATGTCGACGCTCACACACTCCTCACCGACGCTCTCGACGACTTCCGCAAGGAGATGGACGAGAATGGTTGGGAATATGGCCAGGACGACGAGGAACTCTTCGAGCTTGCCATGCACCCAGAGCAGTATCGCAACCTAAAGAGCGGACAGGCCAAGAAGAACTTCCTTGCCGACCTGCAGAAACTCAAGGACGCTAAGCTTGGCGCAAACCTTTCTCCCGAGCAGCTCAGCGCCTACAAGCACGCCAAGGCCGACGCTATCGTAGCTCCTGTCAAGGGCGACATCTACTGGGAATTCTCAGGCGAAGGCGAGTGCGCTCCTACTGTTGAGCCGTTCATCGGCAAGGAGTATAAGGAGGGCGACATCCTTTGCTACATCCAGGCTCCTTGGGGCGAGTTTGTTGAGGTGCCTGCAGCCCTTGGCGGCAAGCTCGTTGAGATTAACGCTAAGCGTGGCTCTAAGGTTTCGAAGGGCGACGTGATTGCCTACATCGAGCGCGAGCACGAGTAATATATAGATATGTACAAGGAAATTATTGACAAATACTACGATGGATGTGACGCCCTGCGCCACATCCTCGTCACACATAGCGAGTCTGTAGCGCGTCGTGCGCTACAGATTGCTGCTTTGCATCCCGAACTAAACATTGACACCGACTTTGTGCGCGAGGCTGCCATGCTCCACGACATTGGCATTGTGCGTGTTGATGCTCCAGGCATCGAGTGCCACGGCACCGAGCCTTATATACGCCACGGCATCTGCGGAGCCGAGATTCTGCGTGCCGAAGGGCTGCCCGAGAGATATGCCCGAGTGTGCGAACGCCACACCGGAGCCGGACTCACTCTCGACGACATTGTATCGCAAAACCTTCCCCTGCCCCACCACGACTTACAGCCGGAGACTATCGAGGAGAAGCTTATCTGCTATGCCGACAAATTCTTCTCTAAGAGCCATCTCGAACGCGAGAAGACTATCGCCCAGGCTGAAAAGAGCCTTGCCAAATTCGGAGGCGACACATTGGCAAGGTTCCGCAAAATGAAACGGCTGTTTGAGCCGGATTTATAACATAAGAACAACAGAAATAATCCAACAAAATTGAGAACCAAGACCGTCATAGCCCTTCTTCTGTCTGCCGTCATGTTTGTGATGGCTGCCACAAGTGTGCCTTTCCAACAAAACAAAAAAGCGAGAAAGACTGCTAAACGCGACTCGATAGAGCACAATGCCGACACTATTGCCGCCATATTGCGCGACTCTATCGGCCTCGAGATTGTAGACACCACGAAGATGGACTCATTGCAACTCGCCATCTACCACCACAACCAGGCTATTGACGACTCCATACGCCTCGATTCGCTCAACCGTCAGCGCTCCAATGGCATCAACTCGCCTGTGGAATACTCTGCCAACGACTCGCTTGTCTACGATGCCACATCGAAGACAGCCAAGCTCTACGGCGAGTCGAAGGTGAAATACGAGAACATGGACCTTTCTGCCGAGAAGATTCACATGAGCATCGACTCATCGCTTGTTCATGCCACAGGCAAGGCCGACTCTACCGAACAATCAAGCAAAGGACTTTCGGGCACTCCCGTCTTCACTATGGGTTCGGACAAGTATGAGAGCGACACTATGGCTTTCAACTTCAAGACCAAGAAGGGTCTTATATCCAAGGTATACACACAGCAGGAGGACGGCTTCTTGCAGAGCGAAATATCCAAGCGCAACGCCAACGGCGACATCTTCCTGCAACACGGACGCTACACCACTTGCGACGCCAAGCATCCCGACTTCTACATCGCTCTGTCGCGTGCCAAGGTGCGCCCAGGCAAGGACGTGACCTTCGGCCCAGCTTATCTTGTGGTGGCTGACGTGCCATTGCCGCTTGCCATCCCCTACGGTTTCTTCCCCTTCACCAAGAGCTACTCTTCGGGCTTCATCATGCCTACCTACGGCGACGAGAGCAACCGCGGATTCTATCTGCGCGACGGTGGCTACTACTTCGCCATCAACGACAAGGTAGACCTTAAGCTGCTTGGCGAGATCTACACCAAGGGCTCGTGGGGCATTTCGGCAGCAAGTAACTACAACAAACGCTACCGCTATTCGGGCAGCTTCTACTTCAGCTATCAGGACACCCGAACTGGCGACAAGGGTATGCCCGACTACTCTAAGCAGACATCATTCAAGGTGCAATGGAGCCACCGTCAGGACTCCAAAGCCAATCCATACAGCTCGCTGTCGGCAAGCGTCAACTTCGCCACATCGAGCTATGAGCGCAACAATCTCAGCTCGCTCTACAATCCGCAGACGCTGACACAGTCGACGCGCACTTCTTCTGTGTCGTGGAGCACAACATTCTCAAGCATTGGACTGTCGCTGTCGAGCACAGCCAACCTCTCGCAAAACATGCGCGACTCAACGATTGCCATGACCCTGCCCGACCTCAACATCTCGCTAAGCCGATTCTATCCATTCAAGCGCAAGCATGCGGTGGGCGACGAGCGATGGTATGAGAAGATTTCAATGTCCTATACGGGCCAAATCTCCAACAGCATCAACACTAAGGAGGATAAGCTCATGCACGCCAACCTCGTGAAGGACTGGCGCAACGGATGGAACCACAACATTCCAATCTCAGGCAACTTCACCTTATTGAATTATATCAACGTGTCGCCATCGTTCAACTTCCACGACCGTATGTACACACACAAGATTGAGCAGTCATGGGACGCACAAAACAACCGCGTGCAGAACGACACCATCTACGGATTCAACAATGTATACGACTATAACTTCTCCATAGGTCTGTCGACAAAGCTATATGGTTTCTACGTACCAATACGCAAACTGTTCGGCGACAAGGTGCAGAAGATTCGCCACGTCATTACTCCATCTGTGAACTTCAGCTACGCGCCTGATTTCTCTGCCCATCACTACGGCTACTATAAAACTTACCAGAAGACTAATGCCGACGGTTCGGTAGAGCTTGTGGAATACTCGCCCTATGCGGGTCAGCTCTACGGAGTGCCTGGCAAGGGCAAGACGGGCAACATCTCGTTCGACATCTCCAACAACGTGGAGATGAAAATCAAGAGCGACAAGGACTCTACGGGTATCAAGAAAGTAAGCATCATCGACGAGCTTGGCTTGGCTATGAGCTACAACATGGCGGCTAAGGAGAAGCCTCTATCCGACCTCACCATGCGAATACGCTTGAAGTGGTGGAAGAACTACACGTTCAACATGACGGCTGTATTTGCCTCCTACGCCTACGAGCTCGACAAAGACGGCCGTCCTTACGTGGGCAACCGCACATTGTGGGGTATGGGCAAGTTTGGTAGATTCCAAGGTACATCGCAAAACTTCTCGTTCACTCTCACACCCGAAAAACTGAAGAAATGGTTTGGGGGAGGAAGCGATGAGGATGACAAGAAGAATAAAAACAAGGACGATGAGGAAGGCATGGACACCGACATCGAATCGAACGTTGATGACACTATGGTCAACGCTCAGCGAAGTGCCAAGAAGAAAAGCGGAGGCGGCAAGGCAGAGACCGACACCGACGGATATATGCGCTTCTCAATGCCTTGGTCGTTGACCTTCGGTTACGGCATAACAATGCGCGAGAACACAAGCGGAAAGTTCAACACCAAATCGATGCGCTATCCCTACAAGTTCTCACAAAACCTCAACGTAAGCGGCAACGTAAGACTAAGTGATGGTTGGAACATCTCGTTCTCTTCGGGCTACGACTTCGACCAGCACGACCTCTCAATGACTACCGCCTCTTTGCAGCGCGACCTCCATTGCTTCAACATGTCGTGCTCCGTGGTGCTCGCCCCTTACACAAGTTACAACTTCTCGTTCCGATGCAATGCTGCTACTCTTACCGATGCGCTGAAATACGACAAACGCTCGGGATATAGCAATGCGGTGCAGTGGTACTAAAGAATAAGTAAAATCCCCACCCAAGATTTCCTGTATAGAAATCTTGGGTGGGGATTTTTTATTGATATCTCCGAACGGCTTTGTCCTCCTATATTATATGTGGTGCTCGACAAATTCTGCAGTATGTCGAAAGCCTCGGCTATTAATGTCAGCTTGCCTTTGTTTGTTTATAGTTTTGTTTTTAATAATTTTATTGTCAAGTAACAGTTCAAAACACCTCATTATATATAGTTTATGCAGTAGGTATTTGCTTCAACCTCATTGTTTTTTTTGCAAATACAAGGCAGAAATTCAAACTTATTTAGTAACTTTGCATCCGTTAATCAGAAACACGGCCCCGTAGCTTAGCTGAATAGAGCGTCAGATTCCGGTTCTGAAGGTCTTGGGTTTGAATCCCAACGGGGTCAC
>DAVZIG010000064.1:0-6578 GCA_052273435.1 Prevotella sp. | reverse complement strand
TAGAAATAGCTCACACCATTCATCACTACCTCTACGAGCGGCACACGATTGTCCAAACGCTGCGGAACGATGATGGCTGAATAGTTCGTGTCGCCGTCCTGGCGTGCAACAATGGTATGACGGGCGCCCTTGACATATCGTGTCACGACACCAGCCTGCAAGTCGACGGTGGCTGTTGGCACCGTGCTGTGTACATAAACCTTGGCAGTTGTGGGCATTTCGCCCTCAAAATCCTCGCCCTTTATCAGCCTTATCTTCAGTTTACTCATAATGTGGCGGAAGGTGAGGTGTATGGGCGAAGCAGATGCTGTAATGTCCTTGCTGACGGCAAAGAGCAGGTCGCTCGCCTCATATCCACCCAACGAGGTGGCGGTGCGAGCCGTACTTTGGTCGACGGATACGCTGAAGAGCTGGTCCTCGACGCTGCTTACGTTCTTGATATAAGGATAATAGGCATAGGCATTGTATGTGCCTTCGTCCCAGTAGAGCGTGCGGGCGGCTTTCCACTGGCT
This sequence comes from Prevotella sp., assembly GCA_052273435.1. Lineage (GTDB taxonomy): Bacteria > Bacteroidota > Bacteroidia > Bacteroidales > Bacteroidaceae > Prevotella. The sequence continues at coordinate 6,066 of DAVZIG010000064.1, read as the reverse complement.
TCCGTCGAATGTCAAGGCTTCGTTGTTGACAAGGTTGCCGCCTATCTCCAGGGGGGCATCGGCAGCCGAAACGTACAGTCCGATGCGGTCGCCCGTCTCAAAGTCGGTGTCGGTGGCACGCACCATCGAGGGATGGTCTGCCACGAATGTCATCGGGGTAGACTTGGCGTCCCTGTATTGCGGCGCGTCATCTTCGGCACAAGCCACAAGCCCAGCCGCCACAACTACGCACAGCGCCATACACGTACACCTTATTATATATATATAAGTCTTCATACTATCTACTCATTATGCGGTTCATTTCTTTCGCTTGGCCATTCTCTTCTTGAGCGGACTGCCCTTGTGTACTACTGGCGCATGCTGGTAGGTGTGGGCAGTGCGCGAATCATTGCGCATCGTGCTGCGTGTCGCTGTGGCTACATCGCGTTTGTCGTTCTTGACGAAATCCTCAAAACTGAAGGTTTCACCGGCATATCGCTTTATGCGCCTGACAATGCTCTGGCGGCTTATTGTGCTGTAATAGGGAATGTCGTTGTTCATGCACGAGTTCTGCTCAGAGCGGAATACGCCACGGCTGTGCATGTAGCCGCCCTCGAACATGTCGACAATGTCGCTGTAGCGGCTGTCGTAGATGAGGTGGCTCCAGCCCACGCTGTGCATCTTGCTGGTGAGCGACAGATTCTCATACCATCCCATAACAAGATAGGCTCGCAGCTCGTCGGCATGCGGACAGCACGTACAACCGCAATCGTCGATGAACGCATTGTGATAGATATACTCGTCGCCAAGCTTGCCGAAGCCGTGTCCGCCTGCTTCGTGCTGCACCACTCCACGCGTGTCGAACGGATACTCGTAGGTGCTCAGCGGACAGAATGCTATCGCAGCACCGCTCTCCCACATCTGGCAGATGCCGCCATAGTCGGTAGAATTGGGCACAACGATTATCAATGTCTGATCGAGATTGGCGCTGTTCACCGTGGGAGCACCCAATGCGTAGTTGAACACTTTGTCATAATCGGCCTTCAGCCCCACTCCTCCTGTAAAGGTAGTGTTAAAGCGGTTGTAGCGTATTGTGTTCACGGTGCCGATGCCCGTTTCCGTTGAGAGCGGGAAAGCGGTGTAGACATTGAAGTAATTGCGATAGGTCTTGTACGGCTCAATGCCGAAGAAGCACTCCATCTCCTGCTTCACACTCCGCAGATAAGAGCCGTCGGCTATGTCCTTGGCATTGAATCCGTCGCCTAAGAACACGATGTTTATGCCGCCGTTGTTGCCCTTCGTGGCCTTCTGAAGGGTGAGCCACTGGTCTTCGGCGTATTCGTAATTGTACTGACTGACACTGCACTCGTGTGTATAGTCCTTCTTCTTGAGGCGGAACACCACCTTGCCCTCACGGTTGGCGCTGCCATTTGCCATAGACTTAATGGTCAGCGTCACCTCCGTCTTATGCGTTCCGCTCGACGGAGAAACGTCACACCAGTCGGGCTTGCTTGCCACTTCCCATTCGCCTTCGGCATTTATGGTGAGCGTCTGCGTGTGCTGCGTGTTGAGAGCGCAAGCCACCGACGGACGGCATACCAGCTCGTGGTGGGCGGCAATGCGTTTGAAGTCGCACCATCCGCTTGCTGCCTGATACTGATGTACTGCCGATTCGGGCACCTCCAATGTGAAGTTGTCCTTGGAAACTCCGTCGAAGGCGCCGCTCTGAACGTATGCAGGCATGGTGCCTTTGCATACTATCGAGCTTATACCGAAACAGTCCTGGAATGCACCTCCGTCGGACTGATTGCCCGATTCGCCTCCGATGCTCTCCATACTGGCGGGTATTATCACTCCCTCAAGGCTCCGGCACTGGGCGAATGCACCCGGAGCGATGTTCTCTACGCCTTCGGGAATCTTCAGAACTCCCATCAAACGCCAGTTGTAAGCAAATGCGCGTTCGCCTATACTACCTAAAAACTCGGGCAGCTTGAGCTGTCCGGAGAAGTCGTTATTGTAGAAACAACGGTTGGGAATGCTGCGCAAATCCTTAGGAAGGATTATCTCGCCCTTGAATCCATTGTTGGCAAAGGCACTCTCGCCTATCGCTCCGATGCCGTTGTGCAACTGAAGGTTGCCGCCAAACCAGCATCCCTCAAAAGCCGATGTAGGTATGACGATGAGCGATTGGGGTATGACAAGATTGCCTGTAAGGTTGCTACAGTCCTTGAACGCGCCCGCACCTATCTTCTTGAGATGTCCTGGCAACTTCAATTCGCCATAAAATCCTTTGCATTCCAAGAAGCATTGTTCGCCTATCTCCTCAAGACCGTCGGGCAGCTTGAGTTCGCACACGAAGTTGGTGAAAAGGAATGTGTTGACACCCGTTATCTTCTTCAACGTCGAGGGCAGCGACAACGTGCCGTTGAGCGTGCGTATGTTCTCAAAGGCTCCGTTCTCTATCTCTACCACTCCTTCAGGAATGTTGAGCGAACCGGTAAGTCCGCTTGAATGAAAAGCCGACCGTTTGATGTTCTTCAAGGTGTCGGGGAAGACAAAATTAGACAGCAACCGCTTGTTTTCGAAGCAATATGTAGGCAGTTCATCGTCATCGCCCTCAATATAAACATTGTTTTCCGCTTTATAAAAGCTGCCTTTCTTGATGCGGGCTTCCTTAAGATTGAGAGCTGAAAGCACAGGCATACTGTCGCGCATTATATAGAAGTCGTAGGCGTTGAGGGTGCCCGTCACCTTCATGTGCTTCAGTTTTGTCAGGTCTTTGTTGGCGGCTGCAATGGCTTCCTTAAGATGTCCGGCTGTAGAATTCACCACAACATACTCCTTAGCAGTAGCGTCATGGCTCACGAGGTCGTTCTCCCATGGCGCAATGCTCTCGCTAACGAGCGTCAGACTATACTTGCCGTCCTCCTTCTTCTTGTCGACACGTATGCCGAACTTCATCATCCTGCCTACCACATATGTGAACGCCGTGTTCTTCGTAAACTTATACGGCACTCCGCCTATGGTTATGCTGAACAGCGTCGTGCCCGCCTGCACGGTCTGCGGCACTACTATGGTGCGCCATACATCGCCCACCTGCGAGGGAATGGTGGCGGCAGACTCGACTGCACCAGCCGGTTTGACCGTTCCGTCAGCCAGATTGATGCTCGCCTTGCGCACCACATTGGCTGTGAGCACAGTCTTCTCGGTAGCCGTCCATTCGCCTTCGGCAAAGCCTTCGCCCTGCACCAGCGTGACGTAAGCACTCGACATGCGGTGCTTCAGAAGCAGACGTATCACGTTGGAGGTTGGAGCCAAGTCGCCCACCATGCCCCAAAGGAAGTCGCTGGCTTCATATCCGCCCATGTTTCCGTCCTCCGATGCTGTGCTCTGATTGCGCTGCACCTCAAACCGATAGTCGTCAATGCTCTCGGGATTGGCAAAGGGATAATAGCCATACACGTCGATGTGCGTATGCTTGTCTTTCCAGAATATGTCGTTGGCAGAGTTCCACTTGCCTGCCGATGCGTCGAAAGTGTGACGCACATTATCGGCACGGTTGCCACTAAGCTGCAAGGTTCCGGGCGTACCGGCACGATAGTCAACGACGTACACACCCATGCAGTCGCCGTCGCAGAATCCGTTGTCATTGACACGAGTCACCGCCAACTGGTCTATGTCGCCCGAAAGCTGAATGCGGTCGCCACTGTCCGGCTGGCTGTTCTCGCCAAACAATCCGTCGGAACAGCCAGCCAGCAACATCACGCCGACCGCAACAGCCATATATATAATGTAGTTTAAGTGTTTACTACGCATAATTTAGATGTTTGAAACACATAATATATGATTAAATCGTCTTCTCTATTCACCTGTGGCTGTACCGCCATTGTCGGTGTCGTCTACATCCCATGCACCTATACTCACATCAATACCGCTATCTGTCTTGGCAAGTGTAATGGTGAAAGTATGGCGTTTGCCGGCTTTGAATGCAAAAGCTTTCTTCAGATTGTAGTCGACTCCGTCGACAGTAACGGTTATGAGGTTGCCCATCGCCACCTCCTGCGGCACTACGATGGCACGATACGTTCCGCCGTCATAGTATGGTGTGAGTCTCGAAGCGGTTCCCTTAGCCGTAACCGCAGCCGTAGAGAGATTGACCGAGGCAGAAGTCTTCACATCGTTAAGCCTCAACGCCACCTCCGACGAGGCTATCGAAGCATCGGTAAATCCGTTGCCAGCCTTCAACACTATCTCCACCTGACTCATCACGTGCTTTGCCACAATGCCGACAGCCTGCTTCTTGGGCGCAACATTGAGCGAACTGCCTACAAGCAGGTCGGCAGCCTTGTATGCCGACTCTGTGCTTTGGTCGGCAGCAACGTCAAAAGGCATTGCGCTGACGCTCGCGACAGCATTTCGGTAAGGATAATACATATAGAAATCGGCATTCGTCTGGTCGTCTTTCCAGTACACGGGCGTGGCAGGAGTCCACACATCAGAACATGTATAGAGCATGTTGTCGACATGATTGCCCTCTGGCTGCAATGCCGCCTGTGTGCCGTCGGCATTGCGGTTGACCACAAACAGTCCTATCTGGTCGCCACTCTCAAAAGCAGTTTCCGTAGCTCGCGTTATAGTTGTGCTGATGTCAATAGGTATTCGCACAGTAGGTTGGGTTGGAACCGAAGGCTTAGTCACGTCTGACTCACCTCCTTCACCGCCTGCCGAACAAGCAGACAGCAAAACACAGACAACAGCTATATATAAGTACTTTTTTATAAGCATAGATTTAAAGTTACAATATACAACGAATATTATTGATGCAAAAGTACAAAATTTATAGCAACGGCACAAGTTCACAATAGTTCTTTGACGGAAATATACAAGAAAAACAAAAAAGGACAAATACTTAAGTTTAGAAAGCGAAAATAGTTACAGGAAGAAAACTCGCTTTGCTCGTGAAGTTAGTTCAGGAGTTAATATTTTATACTGAACAAAACCTTTGCACCACCCGATACCAATAGTCCCATGAATAGCCTACTGAAGGATGGTTCACCGCCATAGCCTTTACCCGCTTGCCACTGCTCAAGACGTACCAGCCGGTAGCCACATGATAGCCGTCCACTACGATGTCGTCACCGTTCTGCCAGTGCTCACCGGGCATTTTGTCCCAGAGTCGGTTGCCCCAGGCAATGACATACTCTGGCTGATACTTATCCATCACCTCGAATAGTGCATCACCAGCATGACGGTATTGTGCTAACGTTCCTGCCTCACGAGGTCCGCCCATCGCCACTTGCAGATAGTTGAAGAAGATAACCGAGTTCCATATTTTCAGCCTCATCGCCTGATCTGTCTCCTCACCTACCAGCGAACGCTCAAACTTCAGGAAAGTCCGCATCCAGTTCTGCCGTTCCTTGTTCTCATTGAGATAATCCCCAAGCACCTGCTGCGTAAAGCCCATACACTCCCGATGCAGACGGCAATCTCCACAATCCGCACAACTCTCATCACAATAATGGCTCTCGCCCAGTATCATGATTCGCTTGCCGAAGATGCCTCCGTTGGCATAGTCCATGCCAACGAAAGGCTGAAAGAAAATATTGCTGCTCATATTTTAGAATAATGAAACAATCCAATCATAAACCATGGTTCCCAAACTGATGGCCCATGAAATCACCACATAAATCAACCAGCAAAGCACGACGATGAACACAGCCGTCCAGAATGCCTTCTTGTTCACCTTATTGATGATCTCCTTATCATCCTCGATATACCCGGTAACCAATCTCAGGTTCTTTACATACGAACGTTTGAATACATCCAGCACATCACCAATATAGAAAGGTATGGCTCCTATCAGTATATCCATCAAGGTATTATAGATGACCGCCAAAGTCAGCGGAATAGACTTAACCACACACAGACTGTAATAGATGAATGGAAATGCAAACACGCTCGACAAAGCATCACCGATACCGGCAGGAAGGATGAAACCAAGGATAGGATCCAAGAACCACTTGTCCATATATTTCGCCGTACCTACCATCAGACGATATGATGGCATGTTCATCATCTTCTCACGCT
>DAVZIG010000063.1:0-6747 GCA_052273435.1 Prevotella sp. | reverse complement strand
TTTGCGCTGTATAGAAAACTAATATTGGGATTTCGTATGTTACTTAGGATACTCATAATCCTTTTTTAGAGAAAACTTGAGTTATTAATATTTTGAAAGCGGAAGAATGAATACGTTATCATCACCAGATGAATACGTTATCGTTGGCAGATGAATACGTATTCGTTGGCAGATGAATACGTATTCGTATTAGGAGACAGATACAAGCGTCTCAGAATAAGTAACAGTTCATAATTATCTTAAGTCCGCAAGTCACGGAATGTGCATTCACAAGTATCATTATATTACTTTGTGGGTAAGATTAATGCTATAATCTATAAAAAAAGTCTGTGGCAACCAACTTACCACAGACTTTTTTATTTGTTAAATTCTAATATCCTGAGTTCTGCTCAAGCAACGGGTTAAGATCTCTTGCCGATGTCGGGATTGGGAACAACATATAATATTACTTTCCAAATACATTATTAAATGCAGTCTGCGCAAACTCTATAGGATTGCCCTGTGCCTCATACGGATAGACATTGTGGAGCAACGTCCACTTTTCGTCCATTGCGTAGAAGTCGAGTCGCTTCATCGGCTTGCCGTCAAGTGTGGCAGCAAGAGCCTCGAAGTAAGCTTTCCAACGCGGATAGTAGAAGTCGGCCAATACACCGTTCCACTCCTTATGAGCATACTCACGCAGTCCGCCATATTCGGCAGCACTACGGTTGCCCCATGTAGTTATCTGTACACGGGCGTTCCATTCATAATGATTGCGCTCTTGTTCGTTCTGTCCAAGGCTTCTTGCACTACGAATCCATCCTCCCACCATAAAGTCGGGCATAGACGAGAGCAGACGATCCTGCTGCAACAGAATATCGAGGAAGCGCTTTGTGGTATAAGCGAACATATTGCGGTCCTTAGCCTTATAGGCAGCCACAACTTCATCATAAACATATCGTGCCTGCTCGGCTATCGCCTGACGCGTTACGTCTACAAGGTCGTAGCGGAAATTGTCATTGGCATTCACTTCATGCGAAGCCTCAACCATAAGTCGAGCAGCATTTATCACATCGTCGGGATTATAGAACTCTTCCATCTCCGACCACGACGACACCTGATAAACATCCAATGCCGGACGGGCACACAGCACCGACTCATGACAACCTTGCTCCACAACCTTTGCCCCGGCACCATATACCGAACGTGCAAGCAGCAACCAAGCGTCATGTACCTTGGCATTATTGATGTTGCCATAACGTGCCTCAACATAATCATGAAGCCATTCTTTCCATGAAAACTTGGCATCGCGCCAAGGCAACTCACATACCAATTCGTACATCACGGGATTGTTCTCTATGCCCTCCATTGTAAGTCCGACACCCTTCATTGTTGAGACAAACTTGCTCTGACGTGCCTTATAGTACTCGTCGACAACATGCTGCAACTTGCCGAACATTCCAACATTGCCACCAAAGTTCAAGAGCATACAGAAAGCCCAATCGTGTCCGTTGAATCCTTCCTTGCGATACCATGTCGACTCAGGGTCGCCCCACTGCGGACGGTTCTCCGAATAGAGATCGAGCACAAGCATATCGCCATTCTTCAGATGCTTAATCATAGACGGATACGGACAAGCACCCCAAGCCTGCACCACCCAAACAGCATTTGGATTGACAGCCTTCATAGCTTCCATAATGGCCTCGCCTGCCTTACGCAAGTCTACACCACCGGCGTTGCCACCCTCATGAAAGGGGTCCATGCTATAGAAGTCTGCCTTGCCGTAAAGACGCTGTTGCTCCTTATAATATATAGAGGCAATCTCAGCAAAACGCTTCGAAGTAGGCTGCAGAAATGCCGGACGCTTATAGTCGTTCCACTTGCCAGGGTCGGCAACGTCAAGGCCGAGTCGCTCCTTGGCATCGTGCGGTACCATTCCCGAATAACCCGGTAGACAAACGTTGATGCCAAGCTCCTTCATACGCTTCATTATCTGCTTCTGCAGACGCTCACGCTGCTGATACCAGTTATCGGAATTGGGTCCACCCCACCCCTCAAGGTTGTTCATAAGCCACCATGCCTGGAATGCCGGACCAGCTATAAATTGGTTAGCCTCATCCTTTGAGTAGCCAAGCTTAAGCAGCACATTGCGCCATACAACGTCTGTACCCACAATGTCGAGACACAGATTGATACCATGCAAAGCCATCCAGTCGAGTTCCTGTTCCCATCGCTTCCAATCCCAGAACGCCATAGAATAAGACAGCGTGCAATAATTGAGATAATAGCGATGCTTAATGTCTGTCTCGTGCCGCTCCACACCCTGCACAAGCGGAAGCGTAGCTGGCAACGAGGCGTGCATCGAATTCCACGTAAGATGCACTCCGACGCTATACTTCAAATACCAGTTTATGCCCGAGGCTATGCTAACGTAGTTGTTGCCACGGATTAGCGGTTTGCCATTCTTGCTGGTAATCTCGAAGAAATCACGGTCGGAACGTACAGTCTCTGTAAGAATCTTGTACGATGCACCTTTGTCAATACGTTCAAGCAAGCCCTCGATAGGGGTAGCAGCAAACAGTCCTAAAGATATTAAGAACATAAAGACTGTCAATAAGATTCGATTTTGTTTCATTGTTTTAAGATTGTTGTTAATGGGTTATATTTTAAAACTTATATTCATTTCGTCCGAAAGCCCAGCCAAGATATCCCGCTTCAAGCTGCTTTGTCTCTCCGCGGAAGGTTATCTTCTGTGCGTGTCGCAGATTGCAATGTAGATTTGTTATCTGTCGTTCGTTAGGTTCAACGCTCCATCTGTTGCCATGTTTGTTACCTTGCAGTTGTAGCCATACAGCTGTCCGTCCTCGCGCTCTACCACAAAGGCATTTTGGGCAACATCTGTACATCATACTGTGCCTCCCAATAACGCATCGTTCCACCACGTCTACGTGCATCAGTAACACGAAGCTGTGCCAAGCAATCATGCTGTAAAGGTAGTGATATTATTTCGGATTAATAAAATTAATGGAGAGTTTTTAGGCTCTCCATTAATCATCATCTATTTAACAAAAACCTATTAGTATTTAGGATTCTGGGCAATCTTACCCTTGCTCTCATCGATAACCGACTGTGGCAGAGGCATAACATTCATATACTCCTCGGCTGTTGTAGAGCCCTTGTATTTCCTTACATACTCGATATACTTGCCATAACGAATAAGGTCGGTACGGCGAGCGCCCTCAAACCAAAGCTCATGACCACGCTCAACGAGCACCTTGTCAAGGAAGTCATAAGCACTGTATATACCAAACCACGTGTGAAACGACCATATTTACTGTCATTCTTGTCATAACGTGCTGGCAATACCAATGCTGCCTTCAAGTCGTCCTCAATAAACTTAACCATCTGCTCCTGCGAAAGACGTGGTGCCGGATTGTCGTTAAGCGGATCTTCGAGCAACTCCTTTGAAGCTACCTGTATAGGTCCATAGAGGTCGTAAAGGATGTATGCAAGCCATCCACGTCCACAGTGAAGTTCTGCCATAAGGCGAGCTTTCTCTGTCTCGTCCATATCTATTTTAGAGATACGATCCATTGTCAAAGTCATCTTGCTGATAAAGTTGATATATTTACTGTATGCAGCAATAGCACCTTCAGAGTTTGATGTAAAGTTCACTTTGCGCAGGTCATTCCATACATCATCGTCCCACTGACAGTCGCCAATGTCGGTTGTCATTTCGGTAAACACATGGATAGCTGTAGAGCTGGCGTCCTTTAGTACCTCAATCGACTCGATGTCGTTAGGGTTGATAGAACCGAGGATGTTGTCGGCGCTACCTGTATCATAATCGCCTGCCGATACAGCACCGTTGGCTACAGCGCTAATGGGGAATCCGTCTACAATGATAAGAGGGTCGTTGCCTGCGCTTACAGATGCAGCACCACGCACACGGAAGCTCGAACCCGAACCAGGCTGCGCACTAATGGTGCTTACCTACAAACCAGCTGCCTTACCAGCAAGAGCATGGCTTACTGAAGATACGGTGTTTACAGGTTCGTCGCTCATCTTGATAGATGCTACGGCACCAGTCATATCCTTCTTCTTCATTGTACCATAACCCACAACCACGAGTTCTTCGAGGTTCTGTGCGTTCTCCTTCATCGTAACCTTTGTAGCTACACCGCTACGTGCCTTTACTTGCTGCGAGAGAAATCCGATATACGAAATGTCGAGTATAGGATTCTCCTTGCTGGTGTTAAGCACAAAGTTGCCATCAATATCGGTAACTGTACCATTCTTAGTTCCCTGCTCTACAACAGATGCACCGATGATGGGTTCGCCATTATTGTCAAGCACACGGCCCGTTATTTTAGCTTTGCCTACACCATGGCGTACTGATTGTTCTGGCTGCGCTCCATTATGCCCAGCTTTAACAATAATGATATGACGGTCCACAATCTTGTAGGTAAGGTTGCCATTACCCTTCAAGATTTGATTCATCAACTCGCCAAGCGTTTCCGACTTCGACTTCAACGACACTGTCTTGTTAAGATTAATAGTGTTCTGTGAGAAATCAACCGACATGTGGGTCTGCTTTTCAATAGCCTTGATAATTGACTATACCGTAGCCTTGTTCTGAGTCAGATGAATTACCTGACTTTGTCCGAATGTGCTCACCGACATCGACAGACAGAGTGCAAGTGCGGCTGCTGTCTTCTTGTTCAATAAGGTCTTCATTTTTTTGTTAGTTTATATTAATATTTAGGTGTAACTATTTGGTGGTATTTTTTAAATAGAGCCGTATATTACGGCCATCTATTTTGTATGCTATATTGCCAGATATCATTGACAATACTTTCATTACTCGGTCTACCAATTCTTCTCGTTTGAAATTCATAGTATAACGCTTACCCAAATTGACATCCGGTGCCACTGTTATTGATACATCATACTTACGTTCCAAGGTCTTGACAATCACCGAAAGAGGCTGCGATGCAAAATCAACATTTCCTCCTACCCACGCACCGTAAGCCATAGCGTCAACGGTATTCTTGTGCATAGTGCCACTTCTACGATTGTAAACTACCTGCTCATTGGGCTTTAGTGTCATTGATTGTTTATTGTCAAACACCTTAACCAATCCTTCCTCAAGTGTCACAATGATATTATCATCTTCGTTGTAAGAGTCTACTGTGAAATGAGTTCCAAGCACCTTAACCTTCAGACTACCCATATTCACAACGAATGGATGCATTCGGTCTTTAGCCACAGCAAAATGACACTTACCGTTGACATACACATTGCGATTGTACGTTCTATTGCTAAAACGAGCTGGATATATAATTGATGTACCTGCATCAAGCTTTACACAAGTATTGTCCGAGAGTATCAGACTGTCTATCTTCCCTTCTGGAACATAAAATTGTGTCAACTCCGTTTCCTGTACATGATATTCTGCCGAATAATTCCAAGCAACAAAAGCAGTGATTATAGGCGCAATGAATAGTGCAGCATACTTCATTATGCTTAGCATACGCGCCTTGCGACGCTTTGCACGATTGTATGCCGTGCGGCGATTGCGGAATATGGCAAGAGCATCCGACATCTCACTCTCTGATATGTCTGATACATCTTGATTCCACAAGCGACGCAGTGCATCGTCCTTTGGTGTTGATTCTGTATATTTAGTACTATTTGAATGCATAGCTGTTTATGGTTTTCTACTAATAAGAGTAAAAAACCGACAACCACACGTAGCTACTTATAGTTAATCAATGTTAACATTACAAGTAATGGCAATAACTTGCGCAAATGGGCAAGTGCAACAGATATATGCGTCTCCACAGTACGCTTACTTATGCCAAGACGCTCAGCAATCTCAGCATTGCTCAGTCCGTCTACACGACTCATAACAAACACACGGCGACGCTGCTCGGGCATAGTATCTATCTCGCTCATTATGAAATCATAAAGTTCTTCATAGCACATCTTCATATCACCCGTCACATCATTGCCTTGAATATCACATGCCGACTCGTCATCACAATACACAAGCGACTGCTTCACACAATGTATGGCAGCATTACGAGCAGAAATGAAAAGATAGTTATCGAGATTGTCAATTCTTAAGAAACGCTCACGCTTTATCCATAGTTCCATAAACAAATCTTGAACTATGTTCTCAGCCTCACTCTTCTCACGACAAAAGCGCATTACAAACTGTAATACCTTGGGATAATAATCCACAAACAATGCATCAAATGCCATCTCATTGCCATTGGCAAGAGCTGACATCATAAATGTATTATTTGTGAACTTATCCATAACAATATTACTTCAATAAAACTTAATCTACTTTTACAAGCTTTGCCATAAACGGAGCAATCATCTCTGCTGCCTTTTCGAAATTTTCTCTGTCTACATCATCGAATGTAGCGAGTTCGGTGCTGTCGATATCTATCTCGCCTATTACCATTCCGTCAGAAAATAATGGTACTACAATCTCCGATTTCGAAAGCGACGAACACGCTATATGTCCACATCCACATCCTCCACTACAAGACTGCGACCTTCCATCCATGCTGTTGTTTGGCGCAAGCGATGTCAAGAGTATATGCTATATATATATATTATAATGTACGTATATAATAATGTATAGTACGTAGCCTGATGGCATAAAAAAGGTCTCCAAAGTCGTTAGACCTTGAAGACCCAAGTAAAAGAAGGCAGCCACCTACTCTCCCGCATTGCATTGCAGTACCATCGGCG
>DAVZIG010000062.1:0-6950 GCA_052273435.1 Prevotella sp. | reverse complement strand
TGGTTTGGAGGCAAGCGACCGATACAGTTCTCTGTAGGAGCCTACTTCTCTAAGCAGACCGACGTGTCAAGCAATTTTTACAACAACGGTTACTTCCAAAACTACTACAACTACATGTATGGTTACGGTAACTATAATAATTACTACAACAACTACGAGTCGTACTACGACCCCGACAAGTATATCAAGCTGTTCGGATTCTCATTGGGATGGGGCAAGCAGTTGCGCTGGCCTGACGACTACTTCCAGCTGTCGCTCTCGCTGTCGTACACTCGCTACATGCTGAAGAACTGGAGCTACTTCCTCATGACAAACGGCAACTCCAACAACCTTAACCTCAGCATACAGCTGTCGCGCACATCTACCGACAACCAGCTCTTCCCACGCCGTGGTTCTGAGTTCGTGGCATCGGTAACGGTTACTCCGCCTTGGTCGGCATGGGACGGCAAGGACTATAAGCATCTTGCAACAAACACCAAGTCGCCCAACTACAACCGCGAGCAGCAGGAGAAATACCGCTGGGTGGAATACCACAAGTGGAAGTTCAAGGGCAGAACCTTCACCGCTCTCACCGGTGGACAGAAGTGCTTGGTATTGATGACACGCCTTGAATTCGGTATTCTCGGATCATTCAACAAGTGGAAGAAGTCGCCGTTTGAGACCTACTACATGGGTGGTGACGGCATGACGGGCTACTCTACAAGCTATGCCGAGGAGACTATCGGTCTGCGAGGCTATGAGAACGGCTCGCTCACTCCTTACGGTTACGAGGGCTATGCCTACGACCGCATGTCTCTGGAGCTGCGCTATCCGTTCCTCCTTGGCAACACAACCATCTACGGACTCGGATTCGTCGAGGGTGGCAATGCCTGGACAGAGGCCAAGAAGTTCAACCCATTCGACATGAAGCGTTCGGCTGGTATCGGTGTGCGCATCTTCCTACCGATGGTTGGCTTGATGGGTATCGACTGGGCATACGGCTTCGACAAGGTATTCGGAACAAGAGGTCGCTCACAGTTCCACTTCATCTTGGGACAAGAATTCTAATAAGAAAAAAGTATTATGAAGAAGATAATGCTGATATGCCTCTTTGCAATCGCTGCACTGACGGCTAACGCACAGAAGTTCGCACTCCTCGACATGGAGTACATACTTAAGAACATACCTGCCTATGAGCGTGCCAACGAGCAGCTCAACCAGGTTTCGAAGAAATGGCAGGCTGAGGTGGAGGCTCTCAACACCGAGGCCTCTACCATGTACAAGAACTATCAGAACGAGATGGTGTTCCTCTCTGCCGAACAGAAGAAGGCCAAGCAGGAGGCTATCATGAAGAAGGAGAAGGACGCAAGCGACCTAAAGCGCAAGTATTTCGGTCCTGAGGGCGAACTGTTCAAGAAGCGCGAGAGCCTCATGTCGCCCATACAGGAGGAGATTTACAACGCTGTGAAGGAAATATCCGACTTGCGGGGCTACTCGCTCGTTCTCGACAGAGCATCCGACACCGGCATCATCTTCGGCTCGCCAAAGATAGACATCAGCAACGAAGTGCTGCAGAAGTTGGGATACTCAAATTAAAGAAAACATCAATAATAAAAAATAATAACAAAAAGAAACAATGAAAAAGCTTATTTTAATGCTTATGTTGTGCATGCCATTGGCAACATTCGCACAGAAGTTCGGACACGTAAACGCTCAGGAAATCATGCAGTCGATGCCTGAATTCATCAAGGCCCGCGGTGAGGTAGAGGCTGCCGCAAAGCAGTATGACAACGACCTCAAGGCTATGCAGGACGAGCTCCAGCGCAAGGCACAGGACTACGATAAGAACGCTTCGACAATGAACGAGACCAAGAAGAAGGAGACTGAGGAAAGCCTCCAGCAGATGTATCAGAAGATACAGCAGACAGCCCAGGACAACCAGCAGGCTCTCGGCAAGCTCCAGCAGGACAAGATTGGTCCTATCACCAACAAACTCGTAGACGCTATCAAGGCTGTAGGTAAGGCTGGCGGATATGTTTACATCATGGACGTGACTTCTGGCATCCCCTACATCAGCGACACTCTCAGCAAGGACGTTACTGCTGAAGTGAAGGCTCAGCTCAACAAGCCGGCTACAGCAACAAAGAAATAAAGTCAATCGACACGATTGTTCGCACGAACAATTAATGATTGATAATGGACAATTATGATTAGCTTAACCTTATATCGCTTATGATATAAAATGGGTAATCATAATTGTCCTTTTTCAATTTACAACTGTAATAAAAATCCGCGACTATGAAAAAATTTATCCTATTCATTTTTTTGCTTGCCCTTCCTATTATGGCAAGCGCACAGATACGTTTCGGCTACCTTAGCTACAACACCGTGCTCACATCCATGACCGACTATCAGCTGGCTAAGCGCAGCATCGAAGACTTGAAGATGAAATACGATGCCGAGATGAAACGCTCAGAAAAGGAGTTCAACGAGAAATATGAGGAGTTTCTTGAAGTGCAGCGCGACCTTGTGCCGTCGATTCTGCGCAAGCGTCAAGGCGAACTGCAGGAGATGATGGAGAAGAACATCGCTTTCAAGAATGATGCTCTGCAACTGCTCAAGCAAGCAGAGACCGACGCTTATGCTCCCGTAAAAAAGAAACTCAACGAGGCTGTGGCTAATGTGGCGCACGAACGTGGCTATGCCTTCGTCATAAACACCGACAACGATGCCTGCCCTTATGTAAACCCAGAAATGGGAGAGGACGCGACAGAGGCTGTGAAGGCCGCAATAAAATAAATTGAAGACTAATTCTTAACGTTAAATAATCATCCAATGATATTCCCCCAATCTCCAGGTCCGATAGGAGTGTTCGACTCTGGCTACGGCGGACTCACCGTGCTACACGGCATCCGCCAATTACTTCCACAATACGATTACATGTATCTTGGCGACAACGCACGCGCGCCCTACGGCTCCCGCTCGTTCGAGGTAGTGTATCAGTTCACACGCCAAGCGGTGCTTAGGCTATTCTCTATGGGGTGCCATCTTGTGATACTTGGCTGCAACACAGCCTCGGCAAAGGCTCTGCGCACAATACAGCAGCGCGACTTGCCCAAGCTCGACCCTGCACGCCGTGTGCTTGGCATCATACGTCCTACGGCAGAGGTGATAGGCAACCTCACACACACACGCCATATAGGAGTGCTTGCCACTGAGGGCACCATCAAGAGTCAGTCGTACTCAATGGAGATACGCAAGCTCTTTCCCGACATTCAAGTGTCGGGCGTGGCATGTCCGCTGTGGGCAGCAATAGTGGAGGCAGGTGAGGCAGACTCGCCAGGAGCCGACTATTTCGTGAAGAAACGCATAGACCAGCTCATGCGCAAGGACCCAGAGATTGACACCATCATCCTTGGCTGCACACATTATCCTCTGCTAATGTCGTCGGTAGTGAAGAATGTGCCCAACGGTGTGCGCATCATGTCGCAAGGCTCTTATGTGGCAGAGTCATTACGCGACTACCTTGAGCGCCATCCCGAAATGGAGCGCAACATAACACAAGGAGGAACATGCCGCTATCTCACCACAGAGAGCGAGGAACGCTTCAGCGAGACAGCCCGCATCTTCCTGCATGAGAAAGTGATGGTAAATCATGTAGACCTTACTGAGGTATAGAAACAGAAAAAGCCTTGCTCCTAAAGAAGAGCAAGGCTTTTTCTGTTGTCCCAGGCGGATTCGAACCACCACAAACAGAACCAAAAACTGTTGTGCTACCATTACACCATAGGACAATAGCGAATGCAAAGTTACGCAATTTTTATTCTACCGCCAAATTTTCAGCGTTATTTTTTTTAGTTACAGCCACACAACCCATAATATATGGGTCATGTGGCTGCAAATACTTATTCCTTACGGTCGTCGATAGCCTGCTTGATAAGTCCCTCAAGCTCGTCCATAAGCTCTGGGTTGTCCTTGAGCAGCGACTTGGTTGCATCGCGTCCCTGGGCAAGCTTGGAGCCGTTGTAGCTATACCATGAGCCAGACTTCTGGATGATGCCGTACTCCACGCCGAGGTCGACAATCTCGCCTACCTTAGAGATACCCTCGCCGAAGGTGATCTCAAACTCAGCCTTGCGGAAAGGAGGAGCCACCTTGTTCTTGATGACCTTCACGCGCACCTGGTTGCCGATAATCTGGTCGCCATCCTTGATGCCAGTGACCTTACGTATGTCAAGACGCACAGATGAATAGAACTTCAGGGCGTTACCACCGGTGGTAGTCTCAGGGTTGCCGAACATCACGCCAATCTTCTCGCGAAGCTGGTTGATGAAGATACATGTAGTGTTGGTCTTGGCAATGGTAGATGTGAGCTTACGCAAAGCCTGCGACATGAGACGGGCCTGAAGACCCACCTTGTTGTCGCCCATATCACCCTCGATTTCCGCCTTAGGCGTAAGGGCAGCAACAGAGTCGATAACGATGATGTCGATAGCTGATGAGCGAATGAGCTGGTCGGCTATCTCAAGAGCCTGCTCACCATTGTCGGGCTGAGATATCCACAGATTGTCGACATCCACACCAAGCTTGGCAGCATAGAAACGGTCGAAGGCATGCTCTGCGTCAATGAAAGCAGCAATACCACCACGCTTCTGCGACTCAGCAATAGCATGGATAGCAAGTGTCGTCTTACCCGACGACTCAGGACCATAAATCTCTATAATACGTCCCTTAGGGTAGCCACCTACGCCAAGAGCTGCATCAAGACCGATACTGCCAGTAGGAATCACCTCGACATTCTCCACCTGCTCGTCGCCAAGCTTCATGATGGATCCCTTGCCGAAGTCCTTTTCTATCTTAGACATCGCTGCCTGGAGCGCCTTGAGCTTGCCCTCCTGAGCGATATTCATTTCTTCTTCTTTAGACATAATTTTTAGAATGTTGAAGGTTGAATGTTGAGTGTTGAATGGTTGCGGCAAAGCCGCAATGTGGAAGGTGGAATGTTGAGTGTTGAATGATTTTGAGGATACTTTTCGCTTATTTGGAATTGGCTATATTTTGCCGTGTTGTTTTTGTTATTGTGACAAGAATGCGCTTTAGTTCCTCGCAATCTTTATACACAGAGTCAAACTGTCGTTGAGTGATGTATTGCGTTCTATACAGAAGACGCAACCAATACAACGTCTCGTTGCACTCTTTCAATGAGATATATGTCTTAGCAACAAAATCGTTCTTTGTTATAGCACATTGAGCTTCGGCAATATTCGCACCTATACTTGTACCACTTCTGAACATTTGGTCGGCAATACGGTATTCATGCATCTCCTCATTAAGAAAACGACATAGACCGACAATCCGTATTGAGAAGTTCATACACTTCTCTTCTATTATTTTACTGAAGTCGCTCATACCTATACCTTATTATTTATGCTTTAACCTATGAGAAATATCAATAATGGAACCTTAATTCCTAATTGATTAATTCTTCATCGGCAAAGCCGACCATTCAACATTCCACACTCCACATTCAACATTTTTTACAACTCCAGATCTCCCCCGAAGATCTCATGCCAAGGCAGGCCCTGCTTATTGAGTTGCTCCATGAATGGATCTGGATCGAACTCCTCAACGTTCCATACGCCTGGCTTACGCCACAAGCCCTTGAAGAACATCATAGCACCAATCATGGCAGGAACACCGGTGGTGTAGCTTACGCCCTGCATGCCTGTCTCCTTGTAGGCAGCCTCATGAGAGCAGTTGTTGTATACATAGTAGGTCTGCTCCTTGCCGTCCTTTAGGCCACGGATACGGCAACCGATAGATGTCTGACCGTCGTAGTTCTCGCCGAGATCCTGAGGATTAGGCAACACAGCCTTAAGGAACTGCAGAGGAACAATCTTAACCTTCACCTTCTCGCTTGGGTTATCGGCAAGAGGAGCCTCATAGGTAATCTCGTCGATGCGCGACATACCGAGGTTCTGAATGCAGTCGAGATAAGTGAGATACTGCTGACCGAATGTCATCCAGAAGCGAGCACGCTTGATGGTAGGATAGTTCTTCACCAACGACTCTATCTCCTCATGGTGGAGCAGATAGCTCTCCTTAGGACCTACCTCAGGATATGTGAGCGGCTTGTGGATTTCGAGCGGAGCTGTCTCCACCCATTTGCCATCCTCCCAATAGAGACCCTTCTGAGTGATCTCACGGATATTGATTTCAGGGTTGAAATTTGTGGCGAAAGCCTTATGATGGTTGCCAGCGTTGCAGTCAACAATATCGAGATACTGAATCTCGTCGAAGTGATGCTTTGCTGCATATGCAGTGAAGATGCTTGTAACACCCGGATCGAAACCACAACCGAGAATAGCGGTCAAGCCAGCATCCTCGAAACGCTTCTTGTAAGCCCACTGCCAAGAGTACTCAAAGTGAGCCTCATCCTTAGGCTCATAGTTGGCTGTGTCGAGATAAGAGCACCCACATGCGAGACAAGCCTCCATGATAGTGAGATCCTGATAAGGCAATGCGAGGTTGATGACCAGTTCCGGCTTATAGTCATTGAAGAGAGCCTTGAGCTGCTCCACATCATCTGCATCCACCTGAGCAGTCTTGATGTTTGGATTGCCGATAGCCTCGACAATACGGTCACACTTCGACTTCGTGCGGCTTGCAATCATGAAGTCAGTGAAAACGTCAGCGTTCTGAGCAATCTTGAACGCTGCTACTGTAGCGACGCCACCGGCGCCAATCATTAATACTTTTCCCATTTCTTCGTTTGTTTATTTAATTTAATAATTTGTTCTTGCTAAATAGTCTATATCGAGATATCGAATAATTGAAAATAGAAGAATACAACATAGAGAATTGAATAACTCCAAATTCAACATTGAACAATTCCTCATTGCGGCTTTGCCGCAACAATTCAAAATTCAAAATTCAAAATTCAACACTCAACATTGCGGCTTTGCCGCAAC
>DAVZIG010000061.1:0-7939 GCA_052273435.1 Prevotella sp. | reverse complement strand
AAGCGTGAGAACATGCCGAAGGACAACATCGAGCGTGCCATCAAGAACGCTATGGGCAAGGACCAGAGCGAGTACAAGGAAGTAACCTACGAGGGATATGGCCCTCACGGCATTGCTATCTTTGTTGACACATTGACCGACAACACCACACGTACCGTGGGTGACGTTCGCTCGGTGTTCAACAAGTTCAACGGTACTCTCGGCACAACCGGTTCATTGTCTTACCTCTTCGACCACAAGTGTGTGTTCACATTCAAGAAGAAGGACGGTATCGACATGGAAGAGCTTATTCTTGAGCTTATCGACTTCAACGTTGAGGATGAGTTTGATGAGGATGAGGAAGAGGGCACAATCACTATCTATGGTGATGATGTGAAGGCCTACGCACAGATTCAGAAGTTCCTTGAGGATCAGGGATTCGAGGACATCGGCGGTGAGTTCACTTATGTGCCTAACGACCTTAAGGACGTTGACGCAGAGCAGCGCGCTACTATCGACAAGATGGTTGAGCGTCTTGAGGACTTCGACGACGTGCAGAATGTTTATACTAACATGAAGCCTGAGGAGGGCGAGTAAGATTACTTAAGATATTGTCCCCATCCCGTTGCCGTTTCCCTAAGGGGAAAAGTAAGGGGATGGGGCTTTTTTGTTTTAGATATTTATGAATCATTTGGAATACACCACCACCGGCACATGCAGCCGCCTTATCACTATTGATGTCGATGCCGACGGCATTATCCGCAATCTCTCGTTCTTGGGTGGATGCAATGGCAATCTCAAGGGCATCTGTGCCTTGTGCGTAGGCAAGAAGGCTACAGACGTAAAGCAGGCTCTCAAAGGCATTACTTGCGGAGGCAAGCCTACAAGCTGTCCCGACCAGTTGGCTGAGGCCTTAGGTCAGATGGGATATTAACATATTATCTATATGGACACACATTATATATATAATGCGTATGTGGATATATTAATCGGAGTTGATGTGGCAAGATATTGAATTTGACCCACGTAACTCCGGTTTTTGTTGTGTGAGTATTCTAAAAAAATCCACGGATATTCATAATTAATCCAGGCTTCCTGAATAATCTATTTTGATTGAAAAATTTTTTTTGTTTTAGAAATCATTTTTTTTATTTTGTATTCATAGTTAGAAAAATATATGTACCTTTGCTTACGGAAATCTACTAATGAACTAAAAAGTCTTGCACATATCTATTAAAAATATTCTGCAACTTGACAAGTTCTCTAACTAATCATACAATTATGCTAAAGCAAATTATCAATGGTCGCGTTCTTACTCCAGAAGGCTGGCTCGAAGGCGGCTCTGTAATCATCGATGGCAATAAGATTAAGGCCGTATCGAACAGTGATCTCCACATCGTGGAAGCAGAAATTATCGATGCTAAAGGATGCTATGTAGTTCCTGGTGGTGTGGAGTTACATGTGCACGGTGGTGGCGGTCGTGACTTCATGGAAGGTTCGGAAGAAGCTTTCCGTGTAGCTATCAATGCACACATGAAGCATGGCACCACATCTATTTTCCCAACTCTTTCTTCTTCGACAGTGCCTATGATTGAGGCTGCTTGCGAGACATGCGAGAAGCTTATGGCTGAGGAGAACAGCCCTGTTCTTGGTCTTCACCTCGAAGGCCCTTATTTCAATCCTAAGCAGGCAGGCGCGCAGATTCCTGAGTGGATCAAGGCCCCGGTGGCAGAGGAATATGAGCCTTTGCTTGATAAGTATTCTTGTATCAAGCGTTGGGACGAGGCTCCTGAACTTCCTGGTTCTATTGAGTTTATCGAGTCATGCCGCAAGCATGGCGTTTTGGCGTCAATAGGTCACACACGCGCTACATATAAAGATGTGGTTGCTGGCCATAAGGCTGGTATGATGCATGCCACTCACTTCTACAATGCAATGCCTGTGGTGTATAAGGAGCATGAATTCAAGGTGCCTGGCACAGTGGAGAGTGTATACGCTCTTCCCGACATGAGTGTTGAGGTTATCGCCGATGGCATCCATGTGCCACCGGTAATGCTTCGTGTTGTATATCAGATCAAGGGTGTGGAGAAGACTGCCCTGATCACCGACTCATTGGCTTGCGCCGCAAGCGACGAGGGTGTGGCTTTCGATCCGCGCGTGATTCTTGAGGATGGTGTGTGCAAGCTTGCCGACCACTCAGCTCTTGCAGGTTCAATTGCTACAATGGACCGCCTTATCCGCACATGTGTGCAGATGGCAAACATTCCTATGGCAGACGCATGCCGCATGGCAAGTGAGACTCCTGCTAAGATTATGGGTGTGTTCGACCGCAAGGGATCACTTGAGGATGGCAAGGATGCCGACATCATGATGTTCGACAAAGATCTCAAGCTCACATACGTGATGCAGATGGGTAATGAAGTAACCAACGAACTCTAAACACATATAATTATGCTAAAGCAAATAGTCAATGGTCGCATTCTCACTCCTAAAGGATGGCTTGAGGGCGGCTCTCTAATCATCGACGACAATAAAATCAAAGCCGTTTCAAATATCGACCTTTATATCGTTGACGCTGAAATAATCGACGCCAAGGGTTGCTATGTAGTGCCTGGCGGTATAGATATGCACACTCATGGTGGTGGCGGTCGCGACTTTATCGAAGGTAGCGAGGATGCTTTCCGTGTTGCTGTGAATGCGCATATGAAGCATGGCACAACCACTATCTATCCTACTCTCTCATCGTCAACCATACCTACGATTGAGGCTGCTTGTCAGGCTTGCGAGAAACTTATGGCTGAGAAGGATAGTCCTGTGCTCGGACTCCATATCGAGGGTTCGTATATCAATCCTAAGCAGGCAGGCGCACAGAACCCAGTATTGATCAAGGCTCCGCTTGCCGAGGAATATGAGCCTTTGCTTGACAAATATTCATGCATCAAGCGTTGGGACGAGGCTCCTGAACTTCAGGGGTCGGTAGAGTTTATCACTGCTTGTCGCAAGCACGGTGTACTCACAGCGCTCACCTGCACACGAGCTACCTATGAGGATGTTGTGGCTGCCCATGATGCCGGACTTTCGCATGCTGCCCATTTCTACAACGCAATGCCTGTGGTTTACAAGGAGCATGAGTTCAAGGTGCCTGGCACAGTGGAGAGTGTTTATGCCCTTCAGGATATGACTGTCGAGGTGATTGCCGACGGCATTCACGTTCCGCCGGTGATGCTTCAAGTGGTTTATCAGATTAAGGGTGTTGAGAAGACAGCTCTTATCACCGACTCTTTGGCTTATGCAGCCAGCGAAGGCGATGTGTCTTCAGAGCCAAGCGTTATTCTTGAAGACGGTGTTTGTAAGCTTGCCGACCACTCGGCTCTTGCTGGCTCTATCGCTACTATGGACACTCTCATCCGCACCTGCATTCAGAAGGCTGAGATTCCTATGATTGACGTGTTCCGCATGGCGAGTGAGACTCCTGCAAAGATTATGGGCATCTACGATCGCAAGGGTTCTATCGAGGAAGGTAAGGATGCCGACATAATGATGTTCGACAATGACATCAACCTCACATACGTGATGCAAATGGGTAAAGAGGTGACCAACGAATTGTAAAAACAGCGTTACACCTTTTTATATATATAATGAGGGCTGGGTTCCATGCGAAAGGAATCCAGCCCTTATCTTGTTGTGCTTATGTCGGATATTGAAGATAGGATGGCGTGTTAGTTATAGTCCTTCGGTGTGTATCGTTTGTCGAAGTAAACAACATTTTTGTCTTTGTCCGAGCGCAGAGTCCACTGGAAAGCAAAGCCCTCCTTCTTGTAAGCGCGGAATGAAGTGTTCTCCTTTACTGTGGCAAGAATTGCGTCGGCAAGTTTCTGTCGGTTGTTGTCGAAGATGGTCTTGTTGTCAAGCTCACTTGTCACTGAACAATAGTAGTGGTAGGTCTTGGTATTGATGTCAAACACTACGCTGTCGGTGCGCGTGAAGTTCTGTTCGGGAGTGGGGCAGTATTTCTCTGTATATTCACGCGCCTCGCGCTGGGCACGTTTCTCCAAACTCTCGTGGCAGCTGCACAGCAGTGCCGAACAAGCTATAAAGCCAAAGATGAGATGTTTCATTTCTTTATAAATATAAATACAATTCGTTAAAAATCTGTTACTATCTTGGCAAAAGTTGCCACTTGCAATAATGTGAGTTATTTTTCTTATGCAAAGATACCTATTTGTCGGAAAAAACAAGTAACTTTGCACATAAAACTGATATATATCAATGGACAATATAAGGAATTTCTGCATTATTGCCCACATCGACCACGGCAAATCAACACTTGCCGACCGATTGCTGGAGCGTACACAAACAATCAAGATAACTGAGGGTCAGATGCTTGACAATATGGATCTGGAGCGTGAGCGTGGCATTACAATCAAGAGCCATGCCATACAGATGGAGTACAAGCATAATGGACAAACATATATTCTTAATCTTATTGATACTCCGGGACACGTAGACTTCTCCTACGAGGTGTCGCGAAGCATTGCCGCA
This sequence comes from Prevotella sp., assembly GCA_052273435.1. Classification (GTDB taxonomy): domain Bacteria; phylum Bacteroidota; class Bacteroidia; order Bacteroidales; family Bacteroidaceae; genus Prevotella. The sequence continues at coordinate 3,418 of DAVZIG010000061.1, read as the reverse complement.
TGTGAGGGCGCGTTGCTTGTTGTTGACGCCACACAGGGAGTTCAAGCTCAAACCATCTCAAATCTTTATATGGCTATAGAGCATGACTTGGAGATTATCCCCGTACTTAATAAGATTGACATGCCGAGCGCAATGCCCGATGAGGTGGAAGACGAGATAGTGGAACTCATTGGCTGCAAGCGTGAGGACATACTGCGTGCTTCGGGCAAGACCGGAGAGGGTATTGACGAAGTGCTTCAGGCTATTGTGGAGCGTGTGCCACATCCTACTGGCGACACAAAGGCTCCGCTTCAGGCTCTTATCTTCGACTCTGTGTTCAATTCATTCCGCGGCATTATTGCCTACTTTAAGATAGAGAACGGCGAGATACGCAAAGGCGACAAGGTGAAGTTTTTCAATACAGGCATGGAGTATATAGCCGACGAAGTGGGTGTGCTCAAGATGGATATGGTGCCACGCCAGATGTTGAAGACTGGTGAGGTGGGCTATATCATATCTGGTATCAAGGATGCCACTGAGGTGAAGGTGGGTGATACCATCACACAGGTTAACCGTCCGTGCGAGAAGGCTATCTCCGGATTCCAGGAAGTAAAGCCTATGGTCTTTGCCGGTGTGTATCCGATTGATCCAAGTGAATACGAGAACTTGCGTGCTTCGCTTGAGAAGCTGCAGCTCAATGACGCCTCGCTGACATTCTCGCCAGAGTCATCTGTTGCCCTTGGATTTGGTTTCCGTTGTGGCTTCCTCGGACTTTTGCACATGGAGATTGTGCAGGAACGCTTGGACCGCGAGTTCAATATGGATGTTATCACAACTGTGCCTAACGTGTCGTACATGGTATACGACAAGCAAGGCAATGTGAAGGAGGTGCATAATCCGTCAGGCCTGCCTGAGCAAACTCTCATCGACCATATCGAGGAGCCATATATACGCGCCACAATTATCACTACAACCAACTTCATTGGTCCAATCATGACGCTATGTCTTGACAAGCGTGGTGAACTGATCAAGCAGGAATATGTCAGTGGCAACCGTGTGGAGTTGCATTTCATGCTGCCATTGGGTGAGATAGTGATAGATTTCTATGACAAACTGAAATCTATAAGCAAGGGTTATGCCTCGTTTGATTATCACATCGACGGCTTCCGCCCGTCACGACTTGCCAAGCTCGATATCCTGCTCAACGGTGAGCCTGTAGACGCGCTCTCAGCCCTCACCCATCAGGACAATGCCGTGAGCATGGGTCGCAAGATGTGTGAGAAGCTGAAGGATTTGATTCCGCGTCAGCAGTTTGATATTGCTATTCAGGCGGCTATCGGTGCTAAGATTGTGGCTCGTGAGACCATCAAGTGTGTGCGTAAGGATGTTACTGCAAAGTGTTATGGTGGTGACGTCAGCCGTAAGCGTAAGTTGCTTGAGAAACAGAAGAAGGGTAAGAAGCGTATGAAGCAGATTGGTAATGTGGAGGTGCCGCAGAAGGCATTCCTCGCAGTGCTTAAACTCGACTGATATAGCGTGCAACCGTAAACGCAAGACTGATGTAGCCTAAGGCAATCTATATAATCATTACAATATATAATATAATAAAAGATTTAGAGAAAGCGTAAAAAAGGAAAGGATGTAAAACTATGAAGGAGATTGTCAGCACCAGCACACGCGACATCGCGCGTGAGTTGGCAAGACGTTACAGTACGATGACGCATGACGAGCTTGATGTTCTGGAGAGCATTCTCGTCCCGATAAAATATGCAAAAGGCGAAATTGTACTCAAGGAGGGCGATGTTTGCAAGCAGTTTCTGTATATCGACAAGGGGTTAATGCGCCAGTTCTATTTCAAGCATGGCAAAGAAGTGACCGAGCATTTGGCGCAGGATCATACCATTGTAATGTGTATTGAAAGCCTCTTCAAGGAGGAACCAACAAAGCTTCAGGTGGAGGCTATTGAGAATACCGTGGCTTATGCATTGCCTAAGGTCGACCTTGAGCGTGTTGCCATGCACAATGTGAATATACAGATTTTATACCGCAAGATACTAGAGGAGAGCCTTATACAATCGCAGGTGCATGCCGACCTTGTGCGCTTTGAGACAGCACAAGACCGCTATAAGAAACTGTGTAAGCTCATGCCCCAGGTCGTCTTGCGTGCTCCGCTCGTGTATATAGCCAGTTATCTGCAGATGACGCCTGAGACTCTTTCGCGAGTGCGTGCTTCAACGTTGCTCGACTGATGTAGATGACAAACACGAAAAAGAAACAATGACTTTTAGAAGAAAACATCATCATCTTCTATATACATAAAGAAACTCCCATAATCCTTGCGGACTATGGGAGTTTTTGTATGTTTCAGTCTTCGGAGTTAATATTTAAAAGAACTATTTTCGGACAGTTGGCATCATCTTGTACCAATAACGCCTGAATCCGAGTGCAAAATTACAATATTTATCTGAATTACGAGTAGCAAGTTCCCTATATATAATAAGGTGAAATATTATTGTTCTTACTTTTCCTCTTTCTTGTCTCCTCCCTTCAACCTTTTCTGCTCACGCTCAAAGTTCTCCAAGAAGTGAATCTCTACAGGCGAGAGGTTGTTCTTGGTGCGTTCCTTGAACTTGTCGTATTCCTGATCGGCTTTCTCTTTGGCAAGTTTGGCGGAGATTTTGCCTGCATGAGTGAGGATGTCTTTTCGGGAGATACGGAGGAAGTCATCGAGAATATTTATCCAATCCTTCATATACATAGGGCGGTGTTCCTCGGCTTGCATTTCGGCGAAGTCAAGATACAGGCTCACGATGCGGTTTAAGGACTTTACTTCTTCGTGTGTTAGATAGTTCTTAGCTATTTCTGCTTCGGGTTTTGTAGGCATAGCTCCTGACCACGTTGTAAGCCCCATAAAGTCTTTCTCGGCATCGGCTCTCTCGTATATTATTTCCGCCGCCGTATGACCATGTACAGAATAGTGCATCTTGTTCTGTACTGTCTTGAAGAACTTTTGAGTCATTTCCACTCGTGGATCATAGTCGATACTGAGGGCGTAAATCTCCAATACCTTGCGATAGAATACCTTTTCACTGGAGCGTATGTCACGAATTCTTGCAAGCAGTTCGTCAAAGTAATTGCCACCTCCTGCTCGTTTCAACAGGTCATCGTTCATGGCAAACCCCTTAACGATATACTCCTTCAGTACCTTGGTTGCCCATATACGAAACTGAACGCCACGATAAGAATGCACACGATATCCAATGCTGATAATCATGTCGAGATTATAATAAGCGACAGAATATTTCTTACCATCTGTGGCAGTTGTTGCAAAATTTGCAATAACTGAATCTGCTTCCAGTTCCCCATCTTCCAGCACATTCTTTATATGTCGTGAGATTGTGGACTTATTACGCTGAAACAACTCTGCCATCTGGTCAAG
>DAVZIG010000060.1:0-8724 GCA_052273435.1 Prevotella sp. | reverse complement strand
GCATGGAATCGTTTGACGGACGCAGCAACATCAAAACATGGATTTACCGTGTGGCGCTGAACACCTGCATCACTATCGACAAACGCAAGAAGCGCAACCACAAGGCACAACTGTCTATGGACGTAGACTACTTCAACAGCCGTGAAGTGAAATCAGAACAGGCTCAGTTTCTGCATCGACGCATAAGCCGCCTGCAACCTCTCGACCGTGCTATCGTGTTGCTATGGCTCGAAGACATCAGCTACGACGAAATTGCTGCTATCATCGGCATTACACCAAAAAATGTTTCTGTCAGATTAGTGCGCATACGTGAACAACTGAAACGAATGAAGGAATAATGAATAATGATTAACGCTTAACGTTAAGTATTTATCTATTATTCGTCAAGAGAATGAAATACCCATATAATATCATAAATATTCAACCTACAAAAATCATTCTATATGGAAAAGATTAACAATAACAACGAACTCGAGATTATGCGTTCGCAAATGGCATCATTCAAGAAACAACTTGAACAGCAAGAGATTATCAACAGCCGTATTATGGCTGAATCGATGAAGAAGAATTTCTCATGGATTAAGAGGATTATCATAGGCGAAATTATTCTCACCCCTATATTGCTATACTTAGCTTTTGCTGCCAAGAACAACTTCGACTTGTCTTGGTGGAGTGTCGGCACATTCGTCATATTGCTTCTATGTGATGTTTGGTGCGACTACTACATCAACATGCGAGCTATTAAAGACAGCGACTACAATCGCGACAACCTTGTCAAGACAATAGAGAATTTGGTAAAGATGAAACAACGTCGCACCAAGCAAAACGTCATAATGTTTACAGCTACAATAGTCATAAGCATTTGGTTATTAATCGAAATAAGCTTCCATCTCATTGACATAAATGCCGATATCAGTATGTGGTTTGTGTTCTATGGTGGTGGAGCAGGAAGCTTCATTGGTGTAGCTGTTGCATTGTGGATTTACAAAAAAATGCAAAAGACCAATGACGAAATTATAAAGCAGATTGAGGAAGTGAGCAACAAGCAATAATGTTACAACACTTTTTGCTTGTCACCAATTTCTCAATCACTTATATTTTGTCAGGCTCACGTTATTTCACCAATTCCCTACTCACCGGGATATAATGCGAGTCCTTTATCTCGCCTATCACGATAATACTGTGCAGGCTACCGATGCAATCGATATTTCCAAGAGTGTTGAGCATGAAATCCTGATAGTCCTTCATGTCGTGGGCATATACTTTGATGAGGAAATCATAGTCGCCCGTTGTATTGTAACACTCTGTTATCTGGTCGATAGTCTGCACAGTGTCCATAAACTGCTGTATTAGTTCGTGAGTGTGCTGTTTCAGTCGAATATTACACAGCACAATCACGCTATGTCCAAGCTTGTGATGATCCACTACAGCCGAATATCTTTTTATATAACCTTCGCGCTCCAAACGTTTCTGACGCTCGAAGGTTGGCGACGGCGACAAATGCACACGCGCAGCAAGCTCCTTCACAGTCATGTGGGAGTTCTGCTGCAATAGTTTCAGAATCTTAATGTCTACCTCGTCAAGAATTTCTTGGTTTGCCATTGTTGTATTTTTTACTTTAATTTCTTATGTGGGAAAATTAAAGAAGTTTGGGAAGTTAAAGGAATTAGATAAGTAAAAGAAGTTCTTTCTAAACAAGTGTAATTGCCGACAACTCCACACTCTACACTCCACATTCAACATTGCGCATAGCGCAACCCATTCAACATTCAACACCCCACACTTCACATTCAACATTGTACTTCCATACTCCTATTCCGCAGAATATTATTCTGCTGAAAACAGTATTTCCCTGCAAAGGTAGGAAATATTTCTGAATGACAAAGAATATTTGGTTAACAAAAAACTTCTTTTTAACTTTGCGCTCAGAAATAAGAAAGAAACAAAACATAAAGAAACAAAACAAATAAATAAATAGCAAAATGATTATGAGCATTCCAGGAAACAAGCATTTTGAAGCAGTAGGCAGCTACCTTCGCCCAGCAGAATTGAAGAAAGCAAGAGCAAAGTTTCAGGACAATGAAATCACGGCAGATGAACTTCGTGCCGTTGAAGACCGCCTTATCGAGGACGTGATAAAGAAGCAGAAAGCTCACGGCTTACACTATATAACAGACGGAGAATTCCGCCGTAGCTACTGGCATCTCGATTTCATGTGGGGATTCGGTGGTGTAGAGCACATAGAACTTGAACATGGCTACCAGTTTCATGGCGAGGAAACAACCAAAGGCTCATTGAAGCTCACAGGTAAAATCACCGGCGAGAACCATCCCTTCATCAACGACTTCCTTTTTGTGAAGAAGTTTGAGGGAAATGGCGTTAAGGCTAAGCAGACCATACCAGCACCCGCACAATTCCTTGCAGAGCTGTTTCGTGGCGATAATGCCAAGAACACTCGCCAGTTCTACCCCAACACTCAAGACCTTATCCAGGACATTGCCAATGCCTATCGCACCTTCTTCCACGAAATACATGCCGCAGGCTGCAACACCATTCAACTCGACGACTGTACATGGGGAATGATTGTTGACGACGATTTCTGGAAAGCAATGGCTGGCACAGGCTTCACCCTTGAGCATGAAGCCCTGCAATATCTCACTGTCAACAACCTCGCCATAGAAGGAAAACCCGAAGGTCTGGCAATCACCACCCACGTATGCCGCGGCAACTACCATTCATGCTACGCCACTAAGGGAGCCTATGACCCAGTAGCCCCTTTCCTCTTTGCCAAGGAAAACGTGGAAACCTATTACCTGGAATATGACGACGAACGCTCAGGCGGTTTCGAGCCACTGAAATACATCACTGGCAACAAGCGCGTGGTGTTGGGACTCATCACCACAAAGTCGCCAGTACTCGAAGACAAAGCCGCCGTTATAGCCCGTATACGTGAGGCAGAGAAATACATTCCGCTCGACCGGCTTAGCCTTAGTCCGCAATGCGGATTCGCCTCATGCGAGATAGGCAACAAACTTACAGAAGAGGAGCAGTGGGCAAAACTCGACCTCGTGAGAGAGTGTGTGGAAGAAATATGGGGGTAACAATCTCCAACATTAAAATATTCATCCAAAATAATAGCCGTATGATTTTGTTGCCTTTAATTCATCAGCAACAAAACCATACGGCTTTAAGATTTCAACTTCGAATCTTTATAAATTCGAATTACATCAGCTTATATTCTAAGCAATGTTTTTAGCTCAACTTAGTCTCCGACTCCTCCGACTTCTTCGAAGCAGCAGTTTTGCGTGTTGTGGCACGCTTGCGCTTTGGCTTATCCTCAGCAACCTCAGCAACAGCTGTCTTAACACCTGCAAGCTCAGGATCAATCATAATACGTCCGCAATACTCGCAGACGATGATCTTCTTATGCATCTTGATGTCGAGCTGGCGCTGTGGCGGAATCTTGTTGAAGCAACCACCGCAGGCATCACGCTGCACATAGACAATACCCAAACCATTGCGGGCATTCTTGCGTATGCGCTTGAAGCTTGAAAGCAGACGCGGCTCAATCTTAGTCTCAAGTTCCTCAGCCTTATCCTTGAGCACCTGCTCCTCCTCGCGTGTCTCCTGCATGATTTCCTCAAGTTCATTCTTCTTCTCAACAAGAGCCTGCTGGCGGTCGACGATAAGGTCGTTGGTGCGTGTAAGCTCACGCTTCTTTTCCTCCACCTTCACGTTGGCCTCTTTTATCTTCTTGTTGCAAAGCTCAATCTCAAGGCTCTGGAACTCGATTTCCTTAGTCAGAGTGTCATACTCACGGTTGTTGCGCACCTCGTCAAGCTGCTTCTTATAGCGTTCTACGCTCTCCTCTGCCTCCTGAATCTCGTTCTGCTTCTGAGCCACAGCCTGCTGATAGTCGTTGATGTCGCCTTCGATGTGCTCAATACGAGTCTTCAAGCCGGCAATCTCGTCCTCAAGGTCCTGCACCTCAAGAGGAAGTTCGCCACGCAAAGCACGCTTCTCGTCGATTGACGAGAGAGTAGTCTGAAGCTCGTAGAGGTTCTTCAACTTCTCCTCCACTGAAATTTCTGTTTCCTTTTTTGCCATAATCGTATATGTTGTTATTCTGTTTTAGAAAAATTCGATATTTAACGTTTTAGAAATACATTATCGGATTTGTGCAAGTGTCGGCAACAAAGCAGTCCACTCCATCACACTCATTTTCGATAATCGCCTTGAATATCTCGCTCGTAAACTGCTCGCTCTGGTAATGGCCAATCACGGCAATCTGTATCTGCTGTTCCCTTCCGAAGAACTCATGATAGTGCATCTCGCCGGTAAGGAAAGCATCAGCACCCATAGCCACAGCCTCATCCAGCAGGAACGATCCTGAACCTCCGCACATTGCAACAGTGCGTATAGGGCGGCGCAGCAGTTGGTTTGCCTCCACACACTCTACCGCAAAAGTATTCTTGAGCATGATGATGAAATCGTCAGCAGCCATAGGCTCCTCCATCTCACCTATCACTCCTGAACCGCATTCCATACCGTCGACAGTCTTTGACGACATGAACCGCACATTCTTCAAGCCCATCTTCTCGGCAATCTTGAAGTTCACTCCCCCTCGTGCATTGTCCATATTGGTGTGCATCGAGAGGATAACAATATTGTTGGCGAGAGCCTTCATTACAGCTTGCTGCACATAGTCCTCACCAGTGATTCTCGCTAGCTTACGGAATATGAGTGGATGGTGCGACACAATGAGGTTGCAGCCCTTCTGTATTGCCTCGTCAACAATCTGGCACGTAACGTCCAGACACAATAATGCCCCTGATACTTCCGCCTCTGTCAGTCCTACTTGCAAGCCTGCATTATCCCAGCTTTCCTGCAAGGGCAGAGGCGCGAAACGTTCAAGGGCCTTGATTACTTCCTTTATTTTCACGCTTTTCAGCTTTTTTATTTCGCCTTTCAGCTATATATACGTAGATAATATATGTAATATGCTGCAAAGTTACGAATTTTTAAGCGCACCATAAAGAAAGAGAACTTATTATTAGAATATTTTAACGTAATAAATCTACATTTGCCACAGTATCTACCATTAATACTATCAAGTATCAACACCATCATCCTACTTTAATACCAAAGCCCAAAACAGTCGCTACCCCCAACGCATCAATTCACCTTACTTATAAAGCGATGTTGCTTGAAACAACCATATCATGACATGAAACGACCGTATCATGACATGATACAACATCTTTATTGCAAACCCTTCGCTCCTCCGCAATGGCAGTTTTGGCTTACGCTGCACCCTATAATACACATGTGCTTAACACTATAAATCCACCAGTCTCCGTAGAACAAAAGTGCATGCTCAATCTATCGCTGCCAATGCTCACAGGTTCAGAGGTAAAGGTATACTACGAAACTCTTGACAAAGAGAGTTTCTGGCCAAGGTCTGCTGTGAATACAACTAAAAACAATAAGAATGGAGAGTTCAAAGTGACGTTGCAACCAATGGGAGGCAGCATTATTCACTGATTTTTGTTAATATAAATTAAATACAGAAAATCCTGCAAGCTTTACCACTTATGTTAGGAGAATTATTATTACCTTTGCAGCCGCTGTTACGAGTTAGCAGCATTAAATTCAAACCACAAAAAATTTATTTTTAAAAATGGCAACAAAAATCAGATTGCAGCGCGGCGGACGCAAGAGCTACGCTTTCTATCGTATCGTTATCGCTGATTCAAGAGCACCACGTGATGGTAAGTTTACTGAGAAGATTGGTACTTACAACCCTAACACCAATCCTGCTACTGTAGATTTGGATTTTGACCGCGCTCTCTACTGGGTAGAGACTGGCGCACAGCCAACAGCTACAACTCACAACATCCTCAAGGGTGAGGGCGTTTACCTTATGAAGCACCTCCGTGGTGGCGTTAAGAAGGGCGCTTTCGATGAGGCTACTGCACAGAAGAAGTTCGACGCATGGAAGGCCGACAAGCAGAAGGGTCTTGACACAGTTCGCGAGAACGAGGCTAAGGCTAAGGCTGAGGCTGCCGCTAAGGAACTTGAGGCTGAGAAGAAACTCAACGAGGCTATCGCCAAGAAGGTAGCTGAGAAGAAGGCCGCTGAGGCTGCCGCTAAGGCTGAGGCCGAGGCTGCTACCGAGGAGACTCCAGCAGAGGCTTAATCCAACATTATCGGAAAGCTACGGTCAACACAACATATTGACCAAAAACATAAATCCCAAGAACCATCAACGTTCTTGGGATTTATTATTTTATATTATCACATTTCATATCTTTCACAAACAAATCCAACTTCAACCATCACAATGCCAACATCAAGCAACACTCCAAGCACATTGGTCTATAAAGCCATAGCCCTCGACCTCGACGGCACCCTCACAAACCACAACAAGGAAGTAACCCCCATCACCAAGCAGACCCTCATCAAGGCGCAAAAGGATGGAGCGCACATTATCCTGGCTTCCGGCCGCCCAACATTCGGCATTGCCCCAATAGCTGAATGTCTGAACATTGAGAAATATGGCGGTTATGTACTCTCATACAATGGTGGAAAGATTGTAGACTGGCAGAACAAAAAGGAAATCTACTCCAACTTCCTGCCTGATGACGTGCTGCCTATACTCTACAACTATGCCAAAGTACATAATCATGCCATTCTCGGATATGACGGCGAGGAAATCATCACGGAGAAACCAGATGACGAATACGTAAGAGAAGAATCACGCATCAACAAGATGAACATACGCAAAGTGGCAAATCTCCTCGAAACCCTGCCACCCCACCCCACAAAACTTCTCATGACTGGCGAACCTGACCTAATGAAGAAAGCCGAGGAGGAACTGCAGGGAATCGTAGGCAAAAAAATGGACGTGTTCCGTTCGGCACCCTTCTTTATAGAGCTTGTACCCAAAGGTATCGACAAGGCGCAGTCGCTCATGCGTCTTCTCGACAAGATGGGGCTCACGCCCAACGACCTGATTGCCTTTGGCGATGGCTACAACGACCTATCGATGCTGAAATTGGCCAGTATTGGCGTAGCTATGGAAAACGCTATGCCTGAGGTAAAAGCCGAGGCCGACTATGTGACTCTCTCAAACGAAGAAGACGGAGTTGCAGCAGCCATAGAGAAATTCTGCTACGGAAAAGAACAGGAATAACCCGCTTACACATTATTATATATACCTTATATTATATACGCAGACTTTTAGATATACACCAAAATATGAAAGTAGACACTACAACATACAAGGAAATAACTCGCCCCATGTACATCATCGAGGAAAAACGCCTAAGACGCAACCTCGAACTCATAAGCGACGTGGCAAAACGTGCCAACACAGAGATAATTCTTGCCTTCAAAGCATTCGCACTTTGGAAGACTTTCCCCATTTTTCGCGAATACATCAATGCCACAACAGCAAGCTCACTTGCAGAGGCACGCCTCGCGCTTGACAAGTTCGGAAGCAGAGCACACACTTTCTCGCCTGCCTACACCGACTACGAAATCGACGAGATTGCCGACTGCTCAAGCCACATCACCTTCAACTCTCTTTCGCAATATGAGCATCTGCACGAAAGAGTGAAGGCAAGAAACAGCTCCATAAGTCTTGGCTTGCGCATCAACCCCGAATATTCGGAGATAGAAACAGACATCTACAACCCTTGCGCTTCTGGCACACGCTTTGGAATAAGTGCTGACAAACTGCCAACCACATTGCCATCAGACATCGACGGATTCCATTGCCACTGTCATTGCGAGAACGGTTCGGACGTGTTTGTTAGAACATTGGCACACATTGAGGAAAAATTCAGTAATTGGTTCAGCCAGATAAAATGGATAAACTTTGGCGGCGGACACCTTATGACGCGTAAGGACTACGACATCGAATTACTCGTAAATACACTCAATGATCTCCACAAACGTTACCCTTGGCTACACGTGATAATGGAACCAGGAAGTGCATTCGGTTGGCAAACCGGTCCACTCGTAGCTCAAGTGATAGATATTGTTGAGGACAAAGGCATAAAAACAGCTATACTGAACGTGAGTTTTTCATGCCACATGCCCGATTGCCTTGAAATGCCATACCATCCCACAGTGCGCGGAGCAAAGACTATAGAGGAAAATATCGACTATTCAGTACCCCACACCTATCGATTGGGAGCTAACAGCTGCCTTTCTGGCGACTTCATGTCTGCATGGAGATTCGACCACGAGCTGCAAATTGGCGAAAATATCATCTTTGAAGACATGATACACTACACCACAGTGAAGACAACCATGTTCAACGGCATCTCACACCCATCGCTCGCAATAGTGAGGAAAGAGGGAGAAAACCTCGAAATATTGCGTGATTTCAGCATTGATGACTACATTTCACGCATGGATTAGCTTAAGAATGCACTTTTTCTTGAAATTTTCCCCGTTTTCTTTTGGTGGTTCAAGAAAAAGTGCTACCTTTGCACTCGCTTTAAAGAACTAAGCATTACATCAACAAAAAAAGATGATGCGGCAATAGCTCAGTTGGTAGAGCACAACCTTGCCAAGGTTGGGGTCGCGAGTTCAAGTCTCGTTTGCCGCTCAAAGTTCTGAATAAGTCATTTCAAGAAACACTTGAAGTTCAAGCCCAGGTGGCGGAATTGGTAGACGCGCACGTTTCAGGTGCGTGTGTTTCACAACGTGCAG
>DAVZIG010000059.1:0-8960 GCA_052273435.1 Prevotella sp. | reverse complement strand
TATCCCACTCTCCTTCATATTTGGAGGGGAGTAGAGCAAAATAGCATGTTGCGTCACTTTGTTTACGCCAACATTTGCCAAAAAGGAGAGAAAATGTGGTCTAAAATGCTGTTTTTAACACAAAAACATGAAGAAAGGGCTTTTTTTCCAACTTTTTTATACACATACCAAAAAAAAAGCATAACTTTGCAAATAAATACATAAAAAGGAACCACTTAGAATGTATTCCATTGTGAAACAACGCAACAACTATTCTGTCCTCACAAGAGAACATAAAATACATTATCCATACGCTATTCGCAAATGGAAGACAAACTTAAGGAATATCGATATAGGAATAGAACAAACAAGTTTAATTAAACAATAATAAAAATGAAAAAAAGAAGCCTAACTAACATCTTGCTCGTTTCAACACTTATGTTGAGTGGAGCAACAACTTTCGTTTCTTGCAAAGATTACGACAGTGATGGTGTCTACAACGACATCAATGACCAGGTGAACAAGAAGTTTGAGGAGATTATTGAACAGCAGAAGAAGGATCTTGCTGACATCAACAACAAACTTGCCAACATCAAGCAGTGCAATTGCACAGAAGCTGCGATGAAAGAACTCATCCAGAAGACAATCAACGAGAACAAGGCAGCTCTCAACCAGGGTGCTGTTGACGCTGTTATCGCCGAAATGCTCAAGCAGAACAGTGCATTGAACGAGGCTATCGCTAAGTCAGAGGCTGTTCACAAGCTGCTCGTTGAAATCTATGGCGAGAATGGTGACGCTGGTATGAAGAAGCAGCTCGACGACCTCAAGAATGATTTCGATGAAGCAAAGGCAGGATGGACAGAGAAGACTCAGGCATTGACCGACTCTGTCAAGATGGCTTTGACTCTTGCTCAGTCAGACTCTATCCGTCTCGACGAACTGAAAACGAAGGTTGAAGGAAACACAACTGACATCAACAAGCTCAAGAATGATTACGACAAACTCAACAACGTAACTCTTCCTAAGCTTTCTGGCGACCTCGAACAGGCTAAGGAGGACATCATCAAAGCTAAGGAAGTTGCTGACGAAGCTCTCCAGAAGGCTAATGCTCTCGACACAGAGTTAAGAGCTTTGATTGAGACCACAAAGAATGACATTCTTAATGAGGTTGCAAATAAGTACGTTTCTAAGGATGACCTCAAGGATCTTACACTTGGTACAATTAACGAATGGTACAACAATTCTGGTATTGACAACCGCTTCACAACTATTGAGAATAATTACAAGGATCTTATCGCAAGCTTGACCGACTTCTACAGCAAGCTCGTAACAGGTGTTGTTGTTCAGGGTACTGAAAGCCCAGTAACTGGCTATGTTCAGACTCCGTTCGGTCTTGATATGAGCGTAATCGGCGCTTACTATGGCAATGCTTCAGAAGGTTTTGCGTTCGGTGGTGAAAATTTCCACAGTGGCACCCTCATCAGCGACTCAAACTCAAATACAGGTCTTATCTTCGTTACCGTTAATCCGACTAACGTAGATCCTAACTGCATCGACTTCAAGCTTGTTGACAGCCAGGGCAACGAGGCTCCGTTCAAGCTCACTCCAGTTAATACAGACCGTGTGCTGAAGTTCGGTATTTCACGTAGTCTTAACGTAAATGAGAAGAGTGGCTTCTATGCTTTACAGGTTAAGCTTGATGCTGAGGATATCGACAAGGCTAAGACTTGGACATCAGCTGACGCTGCCGACTTGAAGAATGCTGCTAAGAACGTTCTCAATAAGCTCCGTCACCCAAAAACAAGCTCTCTCAATATCGGTGATATCGCTTCTTCTATCGAGAGCGTATTCAACAACCGTCTTACACGCTATGGCGTTAAGGCTACTTGGAAGTTCAAGAACGAGAAGGGCGAGTGGGTAACAAAGTCTACAGTATCTGGACTCAACCTTGCTGCTACAGCATTCAAGCCGTTGTCATACGAGTTCTTGAAGGATGGCATCAATGTTGACCTGCCTCGCATTCCGTCACTTCAGTCTATCCTTAACTTCAGTGACTACAAGTTCAACTGGACTCCGATTGAAGGTATGGGCAACATGAAGACTTCTGTTACATTGAAGGATATGCCTGATATCAATAATATCAAGATTGATGGTGAGATTGTTGTTCCTACTCCAACTGTAGACACCAAAGTTTGGATTGTTGGTAAAGAAACAGTTACAGGTACGCTTAACAAAGATAATAGTGTTACAATTGACCTTGGACAACTCGGTGCAAAAGCAGATGTAACAATTGGTGACATCAAGGTTGACCCTGATTCCCTCAAGGTTACAGTTGGCAAGACGGATGGTACATACGACGTTGAAATCCCAATGGACGAGTTCAACAAGATTATCGACAATATCAACAACCAGGTTGGCAATATGATTGGCAACGTTAACGGTCTCGTTGACAAAGTTGAGGGTTGGACTGACAAGATCGACGGTCAGGTGATCACTCGTCTCAACAGCTATATCAAGAGATTTGAGAACCTCCTTACTAAGGCAAACTCACTCCTCCAGCCAACTATGCTCTACACTGCACAGAATGGCTCATGGAATCAGTTGCCTAACGCAAAGGAGGCTGCTGCTCACTTGAAGTTGAACGGTGGCAAGGCTTCTACTATATTCGTAGCTACTTCTTACACTGGTGAGCTCCTCGCTCCTGCCTACAAGAAGTATGTACACGTAAATGGTCCTGAGGGTGCAACTGTTACAGGTGCTAACATCAACAAGGTAATCGACGGCAACATCTACAAGATTGGCTTCGAGGCTAACAAGCCTGGTACATACGAGATTGTATACGAGGCAGTTGACTACTCTGGCAAGACTGTTAAGCGTACATTCTACGTTAAGGTAGTTGAGTAATCCGTACTGGAGAACTCATTGAACATTTGAAAACATGAGGTTGTCTTTCATTTATTTGAACAGACAACCCCATGAATAAAATAATCATCTAAAAGAAATAAAATTATGAAACTGAAAAATATTGTACTTTCAAGTATGGTAGCTATGGGTTGCACAACAGCTGCAGCTCAGGAGGCAAAGACTGAGGAAGTTTTTGAGCCACACGCATACGTTCAGGTTCAGGGCGGTGTTCAGGAGACTCTTGGCGAGATAGATTTCAGCTCTCTCCTCTCTCCAAACTTCCAGCTTGGTGCAGGCTACAACTTCAACAAGGTTGTAGGTGCTCGTTTCTCTGTTAACTTCTGGCAGAGCAAGGCTGGTCAGAGATTTGCAGGCATCGGCAAGAAGGATTGGAAGTGGAGCTATGCAGCTCCTATGGTTGACGCTACATTCAACCTTACAAACCTCTTCTGCAAGTACGATCCTAATCGTCTTGTTAACGTAAGCGTATTCGGTGGTGTTGGTGCCAACATCGCTTGGGGTAACGACGAGGCTAACGACGTTAGAAACGCTGTTCTCGCTGCCAACTCAAACAAGATTGTTTATGACAAAAATCCTTTGGAATATGCATGGGACGGCTCTAAGCTTCGTCTTGCTGCACGCGTAGGTGCTAATGTTGATTTCCGCATCAACGAGCGCGTAAGCCTTGGCCTTGAGGTTTCTGCAAATACTCTCAACGACAAGTACAACTCTAAGAAAGCTGGCAATGCCGACTGGTATTTCAATGCACTCGTAGGTGCAAAGGTTGCTCTTGGCAAGACACATTCTACACGCAAGGTTGAGCAGGTTGCACCAGTTGAGCGCGTTATCGAGCGTATTGTAGAGAAGCAGGTTCCTGCTCCAGCTACACAGACAACAAACAATGAGAGCGCAAAGAAGGAGTATGTTAAGGAGAATGGTATCCGTCGCGATGTATTCTTCAGCATCGGCAAGTTCAACATCAGCGATGCAGAACAGCGCAAGATTGATGAGATCGTGGATTACCTCAACGAGAATCCTTCTGCTCGTGTAGTTGTTACAGGTTATGCAGATAAGGGCACTGGTAGCGCTGCTATCAACCGTCGCATTGCTGCTCAGCGTGCTCAAGCCGTTACTAAGTTCCTTGTCAACCGTGGCATCTCAAAGAGCCGCATTGCTACAGACTCTAAGGGTTCTGACGTTCAGCCATTCGTTAACAACGATGAGAACCGCGTTACTATCTGTATTGCTAAGTAATAAAAACGCAAAGCATATTGCAAATTATACAGCAATAGATAAATAACTACATAACCAATCCTTTATCTTTATCCTACGATAACGCATATAAAGGATTGGTTATTTTTTTTATAATACAAAATAAGCAATGAATAAGCAATTAATAACATTGGCATTGGTAGGCTTGTCGGTTATGCCAGCAAATGCTCAAATCAATGGAGATGGTTACTATCGCATACAAAATGTAAAAAGTGGCAGATACATGACACTTTGCGATAATCATAGCAAAGGAATAGACTACAGTGCAACACAAGCTGAAACTGGTGCTCTTGAGACGAGAAAAGACAAGAGCAAGATCATATCCGACCCAGGCTCTATTTTCTATATTAAGAAAATTAGCGGCAATGAGTACAACATCATTTCACAGGGTGCCGACATGCACTCTATGACTAATTATTACATTAAGATAATTGGGTCATCGTATACCAAGGGTGCTTATCGCGCTTACCAGACAAGCAATGGTTACGCTCTGTATCTTGCAGACAAAGGATTCGAAGACGGTATCAGCTATGTCACTACATCAAGCGACTACAAGAATTATAGAGATTGGTATATTACACCGGTGTCTACAGAAACAGATAACTTCATTGGCATCACACCAAACATCGAGTCAGACGGTAAGTATTTTGCTTCTTTCTACACAGGTTTTGCCTATGATCTCGCCTCAAGCGGAATGAAGGCATACTACATCTCAAATGTTGACGAAAAGAGCGGCATTGCTGTTTACAAGGAAGTTAGCGGCACAATTCCTGCAAAGACCCCTGTATACATTGAATGCTCGTCAAAGGATGTAGCAGACAATAAGATTAAGCCTCTCGCCAACAATGTTGCTGCAATATCAGGCAATAAACTCACTGGCGTATTCTTCAGTGTAGGCAACTGGAGAAGCGGACACTACAATTCTGTACTGTTTAACGATGAAACAATGCGCACTCTCAATGTGGAAGACGGCAAGTTGGTTTACAACACTGCTACAGATTTATTGGCTACAACAGAGGTTTGTCTGAAACCAGGTTCCAGCAAGAATGAGGATTATGCAAACCGCACCACAATAGCCCACAACACCAATTATCTCAGTGTTGCTAATGGAACTGCAGCTTCGCTTAAGCTGTTAAGTGAGGATGAATACAAGTCTACAGGCATCAACGATATCACAATCGACATATGCAACAAGCCTGCAAACATCTACAACCTCAACGGTACTATTGTACGCAAGAACGCTACATCTACCGAAGGTCTTGCCAAGGGCATTTACTTGTTTAATGGAAAGAAAATTGTAGTTAAGTAAACTATACGAAAAAAGGAGGGTTGCTTCAACTCTCCTTTTTTGTATATATAATTAATGTACTTCTTAGAAAATCTTATGTGCTAAACGCAATTCAAATACAGGGAAGAACTTGAATTGCTTGAAGAACTTAACATTATTGCCAACACTTCCACCAATATTCTCCACATCGTTTATAAGGTCTACACCGTCGTGAGTATAGAGCTTTGGAGTGCCACCCCAGAACATTGCACCACAGCTTACATACACATGATACATGTCGGAATTCTTAACTATTCTGCCGCCATAGCCAAAACCTAAGTAAGGACGAAAGCTGTTGACGTTAAGCTTGCACTTTATCATGTTGTTCTCATCAGGCACAAGTCGGTAACCCACTTTGTTGCCATTCTCGTCAACTCTATCCTTAAAATCACCCAAATGCACACTCATTCTACCATTATTGAGAAACTTAGCGGCAAGCTCAGGGTCAAGATAAGCATCTCCATATATGGGCTCATCATTTGCAGCTGCATCATAGAACTTATTGTACATTGCCACACCTACAAGTGATGTACCATCAATGGCAGCATTCTCAGCACGTGCAATGGTAGAAGGTCCCCAATAGAAACCACCGGTAACAAACCAATTCTTGTTGCGCAATGGATGCACATCAACAAGGAGTTTGAAGTTGTTGAAGTTTGGCATACGACGCATCTGAATATTTTGGTCTATCTTAGTGCCAAGATAATTCTCAACAAAACTAGCCATCTTCTCAAACTTCTTATTCTGCTCAGCCTGCGACAAATTATCGTCACCAATCTGAATGCCCAAAGTCATATCGTTAAAGATACTCGGCACAAAAGTAAAGCCAGAGCGCACTGTAACACTATTACCAATTGGCATAGACAAATCCAAGCCAATACCTGTTGAGCCACCTGTAACAGCAATATCCATATGGTTAAGGATTTTGCTGTCAACAAATCCTTCCTTATAACCTGTCTGCTGAGCCAACATGGCCAACGAGAACATGGCCAAGCCTACAAAACTAAATAATCTTCTTTTCATCTGCTATTCTATAGATAGTATAATTTTTTGTCAATGTGTCTGCAAAGTTACGACATTATTCTCAAAACAAAAAATAAAATCCCCGGAAAGCACTGAAGCCTTCCGAGGATTTGTGTATTTACTTAGCGTAAGTCGCTGATTTCTACTTAGCATAAGCCACTGAGCGAGTCTCACGGATAACAGTAATCTTAACTTGTCCCGGATAAGTCATCTCAGTTTGAATCTTGTTGGCTATCTCGCCAGAGAGTTTCTCTGTCTCCTTGTCGTCCATCTTGTCTGCACCAACGATAACACGAAGCTCGCGACCAGCCTGTATAGCGTAAGTCTTTGTTACGCCAGGATAAGACATCGCAATAGCCTCAAGGTCATTAAGACGCTTGATGTAAGCCTCTACAATCTCACGACGTGCACCTGGACGCGCACCAGAGATAGCATCACACACCTGTACGATAGGAGCAAGAAGAGTGTTCATCTCCATTTCATCATGGTGAGCACCAATGGCATTGCAGATATCCGGCTTCTCCTTATACTTCTCTGCAATCTTTGCGCCGTAGAGTGCGTGCGGAAGTTCACTCTCTTCATCAGGCACCTTACCAATGTCATGCAACAATCCTGCACGCTTTGCCTTCTTCGGATTCAAGCCCAACTCTGCAGCCATAACAGCACAGAGATTGGCTGTCTCGCGGGCATGCTGAAGCAAGTTCTGACCGTAAGAAGAACGATATTTCATCTTACCGATTATACGTATAAGCTCAGGATGCAAGCCATGTATGCCAAGGTCGATGGCAGTACGCTTACCAGTCTCGATGATTTCATTGTCCAGCTGCTTCTTAACCTTTGCCACAACTTCCTCAATGCGGGCTGGATGTATACGTCCGTCAGCCACAAGCTGATGAAGGGCAAGACGGCAAACCTCACGGCGAACAGGGTCAAAGGCAGAAATAACGATAGCCTCAGGAGTGTCGTCAACAACAATCTCAACACCAGTGGCAGCCTCAAGAGCACGAATGTTGCGACCCTCACGACCAATAATGCGTCCCTTCACCTCATCATTGTCAATATGGAACACACTTACAGAGTTCTCAATGGCAGTCTCTGTTGCCACACGCTGTATTGTCTGAATGACTATCTTCTTAGCCTGAGTGTTGGCATTGAGCTTAGCGTCATCCATTATCTCGTTGATGTAAGAAGCGGCATCAGTGCGAGCCTCATCCTTAAGACTCTCCACAAGTCGATTCTTTGCCTCCTCCGCACTAAGTCCTGAGAGTTCTTCAAGTTTCTCACGTTCCTTAGTCTGCATTTTGTCAAGTTCCTCCTGCTTCAAGGCAATGAGTTTCTTCTCGTTCTCTATGCGCTGCTGATTCTGCTCAACTTCCTGCTTGCGTCGTCCGAGTTCCTCTTGACGCTGGTTAAGAGATATTTCGCGCTGCTTGAGTCTATTCTCACTCTGCTGAATCTTTTGGTTGCGCATCTGCACTTCCTTCTCAAGCTCCGACTTCTTGTTAAGGAATTTCTCCTTTACCTCAAGAAGTTTTTTCTCCTTCACAACATCAGCCTCCTTATTGGCGGCCGCAATCATTTCATTATATTTCCCCTTTATTACATAACGGAAAATAGTATAGC
Source organism: Prevotella sp. (assembly GCA_052273435.1). Classification (GTDB taxonomy): domain Bacteria; phylum Bacteroidota; class Bacteroidia; order Bacteroidales; family Bacteroidaceae; genus Prevotella. The sequence continues at coordinate 832 of DAVZIG010000059.1, read as the reverse complement.
CACCTGCTCCGCCCACGACGAGAGCCACAATGGCAGTGATGATTATACCTACTAACATTACTATATTTATTACATTATTATTTATTAATTGTTAATTACAAATACTATTTCAACACTTCAGCAACAATCCTACCTCAATGTCTCCTCTATTTCCGAAGTGAGTTTCGCAAGAATGTCGGCATAAGGTTTTGTGTCGTTGCGCGCACGTTCCATCTCATATCTCAATGCGATGTCGATAAGGGCCATGTATAGGAGTTCCTTCTTGTTGTTCGGCCCCTTGTATCTCGACGCATAGGCGTTCATCGTATTCGTTATGAGCGTCGCCGCATCCCTATAGAAAGGTTCGTCCTCTGGACGGATATTCACAGGAAACTCCGTGTCGTAGACATGTAGCCTTATTCTTAGTTTCTCTTGATTATCACCTGGCATTATTCAATCAATTTAATTGTCAGCGCTGAGAAGCGTTATACACTTGTCAACATCCCGTATGAGCTTGGCTATTCGCTTTTGTACCGTAGCCATATCGCCATCAGTAATCTCAAGCATACGAGCCATCTTCAGACTATTATAGCCGTTGCGCAGCTGTACGATTTGTGCCTCAAGCCTCCCGATATAATTATTTTGCTCATTCACGGTAGCATTAAGCACAGCATTCTGCTGCTTCAGCTCATTATACTGAAGTATCATCTGCCTCACACGGGTAGTGAAAAGGTCGATAGATTTCTCGTCAGCTTCCATTATGCTACAATTTGTTTACAAAATTAATTTATTTCTGTGAATGACACAAAAATATCAGCAGTTTTTTACCACGACACTCGTTATTATTTCTTTG
>DAVZIG010000058.1:0-9011 GCA_052273435.1 Prevotella sp. | reverse complement strand
CTTGATGCACGCTTCCAGTACCGTTTTCAGTACCACCTAACTGGTACTAGAGTTTCATATAGGTGGTACTGAAGTTTCACTTAATTGGAACTGGAGTGTTACTTATGTGGTACTGACAAAGAACTTATATGCATAAATCAGGCATCCCAATTGAAATAACTCAATATTCCAGACAAACCAGATTCCCTGCCGAGAGTTTTTTTATTTTCTACTGGGTGAGTTCAATTTTCTTTCAGGCATAACATCAAAATACTCTCCGTTTACCTTTACTTTCACCTTGCATGGTTTGCGTTCAGCAGTAGACAGTCTCCATCGTGTCACCATTCCGTCTTTCCAATCCAAATCGACTTCTATATTGCCTCGTGCTTTTACGCCTTTCACCGAACCTGACGGCCATTTTACTGTAGATGTTGGCAGAAGTTCAATCACACCAGACTGCGACTGTACGAGAGTTTCAAGCATTGCAGCAGCCACTCCGTAATTAGCATCCATTTGCAATGGCAGGTTCTGCGTAGTCAGCAGATTGTCGAGCGTATTGTTGCAGAGCAATCCCTCAATCATATCGTGAGCACGCTCTCCATCCCTAAGTCTTGCCCACAGACACGAGCGCCACGCCCATGCGAATGCACGCAGACTGTTGCCCGAAGTCTTACGCAACTCCAAAGAACGACGCGCAGCACGAGCCTGCATCGGAGTTTCCTCCATATTTATTTGGTTTCCTGGATACACTGCAAACAGATGTGAAGTATGACGATGGTCGGTAACGGGATCACGGTCAATCATCCACTCCATAAGATTGCCCATCTTGCCAATTCCAGGCTGATGCATACGCGCCAACTCACTGCTGAGACGTTCGGCAAAAGCCTTATCAACGCCAAGTGTACGTGCCGCCTGTATAGTATTAGCAAAGAGAGCTGAGACAATCTCCTGATCGTGCGACACACCGTCTTCACCACGCGGTCCTATCTCAGGCGACCATCCGTTAGGCACCACAAGCGTACCTTTCTTTATATTGGCAAGTTCGGGATACTTGGCAACATCCACCGCCTTATATTCGCTCTCAAAGCCTTGTCCACCCTCACCTATGGTCTTCAAGTGACGTTCCCAATATTGGCTAATCTCCTTCAACACCGGATAACCGATACGCTTAAGATAGTTTATGTCGCGTGTAAAGGCAAAGTGCTCCCAGAAATGCAGCGCATACCATGCAGAACCAGGCAGATTGACCTGCCATCCACCACCGCCGAACGGATTGTGCGACGTATAGACTATCCATCCATCGCTCGTACGGTCGTGACTTCCTATCGCTTCAAGATACTCATTGGTAGACATACGGAACGGTTCACGCATAGCATACAGATAATCAAGCAGCGAATTATGACACTCGCTCAGATTGGCAACCTCAGGCAACCAATAGACCATCTGAAGATTGATGTTGCTGTGATAGTCGCTACCCCATGGAGCAGTTATGCGCGCGTTCCATATTCCTTGCAATCCAGCAGGCAGACTACCGGGGCGCGACGATGCAATCATAAGATAACGTCCGAAATTGAACATTAGGTTTTCCAATCCAACATCCATACGACTATTCTTATATGCCGTCAGACGCTCAGCCGTTGGCAGAGCTGCAAGCGAAGCGTCAGAACAATCCAAAGTCAGACTCAGTCTGTCGTACAAAGCCTTATAGTCGGCAATATGACGGGCAGAAAGAGCGGAATAGTCAGTATTCTTTATGGCTTCAAGGCGCCTGTTAGCACGTTGTACAGCATCTTCACCACGGAAATTCCGCTTGAAATCCATTACATAATTGGTTTCCACAGCAATAAGTAATGTACACGAATCGGCACCTTCCAGTTTAAGACAACCATCTTCAACAATCAGACTTCCTCCGCTATTGCGCACTTCAACAACAGCCATGCCAGTCATTCCATTGCCAAGACGACTTGTCAGCGTCAGCCTGTTGCCAACCGCACTTGTCCTATCATCGCTCCTATGTGTAGCAAAAAGAATCTTGCCATCCAGCCCCTTATCTTTGTCGGCAGTATAGTGCACCACCATTACCTGATCTGGATAACTACAGAACGACGTGCTCGCCACAGCTATTCCCTTACGTACAGCTGTTGACTTAATAGTTCCTTCATCGAGACAGATGGCTCTACAGAAACTATTCTTTGCTACCGGACAGCCGAAATCGACAATCAAATCGCCTACTGGTTGCGAACCTCCGAATCCATCAGTGCCAATCTCCGGACCATTCTCTCCACCGAAGCTCTTGTCGCCTTTGCTGTTTATGGTTCCCTTGTTCAGTCCACCCGACCAATACGACACTTCATTAAGCACATATCTGTCACGTCCGCTACCGTTAAGCACAGATGCAGCCAAACGTCCGTTGCCAATAAAAAAGGATTCCTGTTCCCACAACCGCACAGGATTGGGATACTTGCCACGCGTCAGGACATTAGTCAATGTATTGAGATAGTTGGTCTCCTCGCCCTGTTCCCAATATCTTGTTTTACTTGGCAAGCACTTAGCCATAGGTTGCAACAGAACGGCGTCACCCTCATACACGCCATCGTACAAGCACGATGTTAGTCCATGCTCATTCTCATTCTCAATAACCTGCGTAAAGGCAGGCTTGTCCGACCATACACGATGCGCCCCACTAATCTGCCCATCAGCAGATGTACAAATAGGTAATAAGGCACACAGTGCAACAATAAATTTACTTATCATATATTCTTATTGAGTTCAAGCACAATAACCTTAACCTCATCCTTCTTGGGTTTCAGTCCGCCGAGCGTCACCGTCTGCCCTTTCTGCTTAACAGTCACCTTACTTCCGCCATTCAATGCATAGGCTTTGTGTACACGATAGCCCTTGTCCATAGCCGGCAAGGCAAGTTCGTCGGAAGTGTATTCGCCAAGGAGATAAACATAGATACGGTTGTCCTTATAACAGAATCCATACTTTCCGTCGACGGGTTGCCACGGACCGGCATACGTTCCGTACACTGCCTCAGCAATACCATCAACCCAACTGCCGAACTTAGTCAAATGGCGTGAAGTAGCCTCGGGAATACATCCATGACGGTCGGGACCTACATTGATAAGAAAATTCATTCCGCGAACAATGCAATCAGCCAAATAACGCTTCAACTGACCTACACTAATCATCTTACTTTCGTCGTCCATTGCAGGGGAATATCCCCACGGTCCGGCTATTGTGAGGCACTTCTCTTGAATACGCTCGCGTATCTTGCCCGTAACAGGTTTCGGACCCTCGTCACAAGTATAGTCGCCTATCCATCCCGTACGTGGATTCATCAGAATGTCAGGCTGATGCTTACGAACCATTCCAATCAATCCAAGCCATTTACCATTTGCTTCATCACGATCAAGGAAGTAAGGATTTACCTGCCACTGATTATCAGGTTCAACATATTTGTACGATTCCCAGAAATAGGCAGCATCACGGTCGCCACCTTGCTCTGCCAGCCATCCGCCATCCCAAAACATCATGTCAATCTTGCCATATTCGGTCATAAGCGTACGCGTGTCGCTATACAGTTCCTCCTTCATGAGGCGTGCGTTCTCCTTATGCCATGCAGCAGTAGTATAACCGAACTTGTTGGGTTTGCAATCGGTTCCTGTCACATCGTAATAACCCGGATAGCGCCAGTTGATAAGCGTCTTGTACAATCCTACACGCATACCGCTGTTGCGACATGCGTCAACATACTCGCGCACGAGGTCGCGGTTAAGTGTCTGGCGTGAAGAGAAAGCATTCATATAGTGACTGTCAAACAAGGCATATCCATCATGGTGCATCGTAGTGAGCACGGTATAACGCGCTCCCATCGAACGTGCCACGTCCATCCACTGCTTAGGATTGTAGAGACTGGCATCAAAATATTGGTCGCCACTCTCGGCATAAGCCAGTTTGCGGTATTCCTCCGGCATTATGCCTTTGTTATTCATGTTCCATTCGCCACGCGCCGGACCTGCATATAGTCCCCAATGAATGAACATGCCTATCTTGGCATCATGCATCCACTGAATAGCCGAGTCGCTCTGCTGCTTCACTTCATAATCAGTCTTTGGAGCCGACATCTTGTATCTGGTAAATCCGGATACATTACAGTCATCTGCCGACAAATGAGGATTGCTGCTGCCATAAGCAGCCGACGTACACACTGAGCCTATAAACAGCGATGCAACAAATAGTAGTCTTTGAAAATTCATATAAATAATAGGTTTAGTTTTCTTGAAAAAGTCACGTTATGCAAAGATACACATAAGTTGTAATAAACAAAGAAGAAGTGTGCCAAAATGAATTTATAAATACAAATCAATTTCGGCACACCTTTCTTATATATGCTTACCGCAGTTGTTCATAACAACACGATAAACGTCCAATCATCTTATTATCTATAACCAGCAATTCATTACTGATAGTTAGGATCCTGTACAAGCACACCGTGAGCCTTGTCGATTTCGTTCTGAGGCAACGGGAAGTACTCGAAAGCAGAAGTTACCACTTTCGTGTAAGCAGGATAAGCAGGATCTACTGCTCCATCAACAGTCTGCTGAAGCAGTTTCCATCTCTTCAACTGGAAATAGCGCAAGCCTTCAAAGCAAGTCTCCACACGCCATTCATTGCGTATGCGTTCACGCAACTCAGCCTGTGTAAGGTTTTCTCCGTCAATAGCAGGCTGATGCGAACGAGTACGTACAGCGTTTATTGCCTTAAGAGCCTTTTCGGTAGGTCCGTTAACCTCATTCTCAGCCTCAGCTATCATAAGCAGCACGTGAGCATATCGCATAATTACCACGTCAGCATCCGACACTGTGTTATAGTCAGGCAATGACTTTGTTGGCTGCAGAATCTTCTTTACACCAAAACCAGTGAATGAAGCATTATTTGTTTCAGTCACCTCAACATTGTCAGCACCTTCAATTCCGTCGCGCTCAAAACTTGTGTAACGTGTGTTAACCACCGCATCAATGAGACGCTCGTCACGGTTCTGGAACATCTTGGCACGCTCTGCTCTTTTCTGGGCTTCTGTTGAAGATGACGAATAGAGCACGCTCTCATCAGGACGAACTGTAAGAGACGATTCACCCCACTTCTTGCCATCAGTACATTCGAAAGCATTGACAAGGTCGGTTGTAGGATTAAGACATGCCCATGCACCGTAGTAAAGGTCAAAGTTATTGGTAATGTTAGGCTGCTGATAACGTACCGAGAACATAATCTCGGGCGACGAACCCTGATTGGCAGTGATGAAGTTGTCGCGTGTGCGCGGCATCAAGCTGTTCTCAGGAGTATAATTGCTGATTTCAGCCAATGTGTTCAACACTTCCTGCATCTTGGTCTTGTCGGCAGTGCCATCTTCATTATATGCATCAAACAACAGCACTCTTGCCTTGAGAGCACGCACTGCATCAGCGGTGAAATGTCCCTTGCCCTCACCTGTATTATAGGCAGTGTTCCAAAGACTTGCTATAGCCAGATCGTAATCGCTTATAATCTGATTCTTGATGTCTGCGCGCGTAGCCTTCGGCTGATACATATTGTCGGTGGTAAGTGTAGAGGTTACGAGTGGTACTTCACGGTAGCACTGATACAACCATGAGTAATAGTATCCCCTCAAGGCGTAACATTCACCAAGCATATGCTTGCGATCTACGTCACTTATGTCTCCACCCTTGTAATTAGCAAGGTTTTCCATAACAAGATGTACTCTTGTTATGCCCTTGTAGCATACGTCGTACACCTGTGATACGTAACCACCAGAACTTGGCGTCATATCACCCTTTGCTAAAGTGAGTACCGAACCGTATGTTGTTTCATTGTGACGTCCAATGGCATTATCGGTCAATCCATCGAAACAAGGAATAATCTCAGACAATGCTCCCGGCCAGCTGTACACGACAGAATATGCTCCCGCTATAGCCGACTCAAAATCGCTCTTGCTCTTCCAGAACACGCTCTGTGACGGCGAAGACGGTGGCTGCTTATCAAGAAAGTCAGAACATGACGACAATCCCAACGCCAGCACACCCACAGCGAATATGTTTTTTATATATTTCATAATTATTTTTTTTAGAATTCTACATTGATACCGAACGAATAGATTTTGTTCTGCGGATACACAGCATCGCGTCCGTCAGAAGCACGCTCCGGGTCAAGACCCTTGTACGAGGTAATGGTAAGAAGGTTGTCACCCGAGAAGTATACGCGTACTCTCGACAGAGCCAACTTATTGGTCCATCCCTTTGGCAGCGTATAGCCGAAAGTGATGTTCTTCAGGCGGAAGTAAGACGCATCCTTGAGGAAGTATGAGTTTGCTCTTGTATTCTTTGAGCCACCCATATTGTCCCAATAGAGTTTCGGATGTGTAGCTCCATACGGATTCTCCTCAGTCCACATTCCTTTAATATAATCGCGGTTGGGTGCTGAACCCTGACGGAATGGATATACACCCCACTCGTTGGTATAGAACTTCTTGTCTGCTACGCCCTGTCCAATGAGCGAAAGGTCGAATCCCTTCCAGCTTGCACTTGCGTTGATACCATACTCAAAACCGGGGAAGCGTCCTGAGAATGTACGACGGTCGTAGTCGTCAATCTTGCCGTCAGGCTTGCCGTCGGGTCCTGAAATATCCTTATACTTAAGGTCGCCAGGCTTAGTATCGTCATTATACTGCTTGGGTGAGTTGTTTACCTCGTTCTGATCGGCAAATACTCCGATACACTCCAGCATGTAATACTCGTTGTAAGGAAGTCCCTCACGACGAATGTAGTAGCCACTGATTTCCTCGGCACCAAACTTGGTGAGCTTGTTGCGCGAACGGTCGAAATACACACCAGCAGTATACTGCATGCCTGCGAGGGCACCCTTCTTAACCATATCGCTATAGTTGATAGCCAACTCGATACCTGTGTTCTTTACAGTTCCGTTGTTTACAGTAGGTGCAGACAATCCAAGGAGTCCTGACACCTGCGATGAACGGAGAATGTCCTTAGTCACCTTGTTATACCAGTCGAACGTTACGCTAAGACCGTGAAGCACCTTAAGGTCAAATCCGAAGTCGGTAATGGTGGTTGTCTCCCACTTGATGTCTTTGTTGGCATAGGCAGTCTGCTGATAGCCAGACACAACACCGTCAGTTGTCTTAGAGAAAGGATAGTCGCTGACATGCGAGATCATAGCCTGATACGGATAGAGTCCGATGTTTTGATTACCGAGCTGACCCCAACTTGCACGCACCTTGAAGTTATCAAGCCATGAGCAGTTGAGCTTCTGAATGAACGGTTCCTCTGTCACACGCCATGCTCCTGAGAACGACGGGAATACACCCCAACGGTTTTCCTTAGAAATACGTGATGTGCCGTCATAACGCATGTTTGCCTCAAAGAGATAACGTTCCTTGAAGTTGTAGTTCAGACGACCGAAGAGCGACTGGATAGCCCATTCCTCCTCGCCACCGCTGTTCGACCAATTCGCAGTGCTACCAGCATTGATAGTAGGAAGGTCGAACGCATACTCCTTACGGTAAGCACTCAATGTCTCGGTCTTCTCGTTCTCCTGGTTGTAACCAATCATAGCACTGATGTTATGAGCCTTGTTCATCAGCGAGAAGTCGTAACGCAGATATGTATATAAATTGGTGTAGAACACACGGCTGTCTGATACTGTCAGACCTGCTCCACCCTTATCAAGGGTACCCGACTGTTCTCCAGTGTGATAGTTGTATATTGGTGTTGAGCTTCCAATCCAGTCCTTGGCCTTGCTTGAGTTGAGTCTGGCAGCACCCTTAGTGTACCATGTCAAGCCCTTCAGCAGCTTCACTTCAAGCCACATCTGAGCGTTGATGTCGAAGTTGCGCCAGCGCTTCATGGCATTGTCACCGATGATAGCCACCATATTCTTGTTGTGTGCCTCATTCGGATATGCGCTGCTGGTCCACTTTTTCACACCAGATCCATCATCTGGAAGCCACGGCATATAGGTAGGTGCCTGCGAAAGTGTAGAAAGGAAAGCGTCAGACTGTCCCTGACGTGGCTGGTCAATCTCGCCATACATCATGCTGGTATATGTACCAAACTTGATAAAGTCGGTGAGGTGAGCAGTCAAATCGACAGTAGCATTGTACTTCTTATAATCGAAACCACGCATTGTACCCGGTTGGTCTACAAAGTTAAGTGCCACATTGTAGGTGGCTTTTTCTGTACCGCCTGTCATATTGAGGTTGTGAGTCTGAACCACAGCCGTGCGGAACATGTAGTCCTGCCAGTCGAAACTTGGATACTTGTCGCTACCAGCATTTTTGCGGTAAGCCTCAATTACGTCAGAATCATACAATATGCCTAATTCTGAATTCTTGCGGGCCAAGTTTGCCAACTCCATATATTCTACCGAGTTTGTAACACGGTCGTACAAACGTGTAGCTGAGTGTAGGCCTACGTTGCCATGATAAGAGATGTGAGTCTTGCCCTGTGTACCTTCCTTGGTGGTAATCAAAATCACACCATTGGCAGCACGGGCACCATAGATTGCAGCCGAAGCAGCATCTTTAAGCACAGAGATTGATTCAATTACGCTTGGGTCGAGCGACGACATATCGCCAGGAACACCGTTGATAAGGATAAGCGGATCAGAACCTGCAGAAGAGAAAGTACCTTGACCACGAATACGGAACGAAACACTCTCCGAACCAGGCTGGCCGTAGCCCTGATTAACGCGAAGACCAGGAACCTGTCCCTGCAACATTACCTGAGCATTGGCTACCGGACGTTTAGCTATGTCGTCGCCATTGACTGCCGATACCGAACCGGTCAGGTTCTCTTTCTTCTGTGTACCGTAACCTACAACAACTACTTCTTCCAGGCCCTGAGAATCCTCAGCAAGAGTAACGTCGAGGCTCTTTCCGTCCCACTTGATTTCACTGTTTACGAAACCAATATAAGAGATAACGATTGTAGTACCCTTGTTTACACCAGAAAGGG
>DAVZIG010000057.1:0-9331 GCA_052273435.1 Prevotella sp. | reverse complement strand
ATTTTTTAATAAGAACAAGAAGGAAGTTCTTGACAATGGACTCGAAAAGACTAAGCATAGTGTTTTCGACAAGATATCACGTGCCATCATGGGCAAATCGACTGTTGATGACGAAGTGCTCGACAACCTTGAGGAGGCTCTCATCACTTCGGATATCGGCGTGGAGACTACCCTTAAAATCATCAAGCGCATTGAGGAGCGCGTGGCTCGCGACAAGTATGTGTCTACATCCGAGCTCAATGGCATCATGCGCGACGAGATTGCCTCGCTGCTGACCGAAAACAACACAGGTGACAACGACGACTGGGAGCTTCCCACCGATCATCGTCCCTATGTGATTCTTGTTGTGGGTGTCAACGGAGTTGGCAAGACCACCACTATCGGCAAACTCGCCTATCAGTTTAAGAAGTCAGGCAAGAAGGTTTATCTTGGTGCTGCCGACACATTCCGTGCCGCTGCCGTAGAGCAGATTTGCATTTGGGGTGAGCGTGTAGGCGTGCCTGTCATCAAGCAACAGATGGGTTCCGACCCTGCATCTGTGGCCTACGACACCCTGGCTTCCGCCAAGGCAAACGGTGCTGACGTGGTGATTATCGACACTGCAGGACGTCTGCATAATAAGGTGGGATTGATGAACGAGCTTAAGAAGATTAAGGAGGTTATGAAGAAGGTGCTGCCTGAGGCTCCTGATGAAGTGCTCTTGGTGCTCGACGGTTCTACCGGACAGAACGCCTTTGAGCAGGCTAAGCAGTTCTCGCAGGTCACTCAGATCACATCGCTTGCCATCACAAAGCTCGACGGCACTGCCAAGGGTGGTGTGGTGATAGGTATCTCCGACCAGCTCAAGGTGCCTGTGAAGTATATCGGACTGGGAGAGTCGATGGAGGCATTGCAACTTTTCAACAAGCGACAGTTTGTTGACTCGCTCTTCAAGAAGGACTAATGTTGATTCGCTGGTAAAGAAAGATTGATAAAAGGGAATAATGAAGAAAGGACAAATAGACATTATAACAATGGGCTGCTCTAAAAACCTTGTCGACTCAGAGGCTCTGATGACGATGTTTGAGCAGGCTGGCTACCACTGCACACACGATGCAAAGCGCATTGATGGCGAGATTGTCGTGGTGAACACATGTGGATTTATCGAGGACGCTAAGCAGGAGAGTATTGATACTATCCTGGAACTCGTTCAGGCTAAGGAGGAGGGACGCATCAGCAAACTCTTCGTTATGGGCTGTCTCTCGCAGAGATACAAGGACGAGCTGGAAGCGGAAATCCCACAGGTAGACAAATACTATGGTAAGTTCAACTTCAAGCAGCTTCTCACTGATCTCGGCAAGCCCGACGTGCCTACTTGCTCTGGCGACCGCCTCATCACCACTCCTCACCATTATGCTTACGTGAAGATTAGCGAGGGATGCGACCGTCGTTGTGCCTATTGCGCTATACCTATTATTACAGGCAAGCATGTGAGCCGACCCAAGGAGGAGATTCTCGACGAGGTGCGCTCGCTTGTGGAGCGTGGCGTTAAGGAGTTTCAGATTATTGCTCAGGAACTTACATATTATGGTGTTGACCTTGACGGCAAGCGCCATATTGCCGACCTTATTGCCGAAATGGCCGACATAAAGGGCGTTAAGTGGATACGCCTACACTACGCTTATCCCAATCAGTTCCCATTGGAATTGCTGGATGTGATACGCGAGAAGCCCAACGTGTGCAAGTATCTCGACATTGCCTTGCAGCACATCTCTGACAACATGCTCACACGCATGCATCGTCATGTGTCGAAGCAGGAGACAATGGACCTCATTGAGCAGATACGCGAGCGTGTGCCTGGCATCTGTCTGCGCACGACACTTATGGTGGGTTTCCCTGGTGAAACCGAAGACGACTTCAAGGAACTTGTTGAGTTTGTGAAGTGGGCTAAGTTCGAACGTATGGGAGCCTTTGCCTATTCCGAGGAGGAGGGCACTTACAGCGCCGAGCATTATGAGGATGATGTGCCGGCTGATGTGAAGCAGCGCCGACTCGACAAGCTTATGGCTGTGCAGCAGCGCATATCTGCCGAGGTTGAGGCTGCCAAGGTGGGCAAGACACTCAAGACTATCATCGACCGACGTGAGGGCGACTACTATGTGGGACGCACAGAATTCTGCTCGCCAGAGGTTGATCCTGAAGTGCTTATCCCTGCCGACAAGCGTCGTCTGCGCTCTGGTTGCTTCTATAATGTGCATATCACCGACAGTGATGATTTCGACCTTTATGGAGAAATAGTGGAATGAACAACAAGGAATACATAGCCGAATTGTCAAGACGCTCGGGTTATTCTCAGGAGAACACACAGCGCATGGTGCGTTGTGTATTGGAGGCTATGGCCCAGAGGTTTGATGATGGCGAGAATGTCACAGTGCCTGATTTCGGCACCTTCGAGCTAAGAAATCGCATGGAGCGCATCGTCGTCAGTCCGTCTACCGGGCAAAGGATGATGGTGCCTCCAAAGATTGTGCTTAGCTTCAAGCCTGCTCCTTCGGTGAAGAATAAAATGAAGAAAGGAGACCAAAATGGCTAAGGTTACTGATTTTGCTGAGGAACTGAGCAGTCGCTATGAGATTAACCCCGAAGAGGCGAGCGCTTTCGTCAATCTTATGTTTGATATAATCAATGATGAGCTTGACTCTCCCGACAAACAAGTTAAGGTGAAAGGACTCGGCACGTTTAAGGTGACGAGTGTGGGTGCGCGTGCCAGTGTGGATGTGAATACGGGGGAGCGCATAATACTTGAGGGAAGAAACAAAATCTCCTTCACTCCCGAAGTGCTCTTGCGCGACAGGGTGAATCGCCCTTTTGTGCAGTTTGAGACCGTTGTGCTTAACGATGGAGTCGACTTCTCGGATATAGACCGTGAGTTTGAGGAGAAATCAAAGCAGGAGGTTGCTGAAGAAGGAGATGAGTCGGCAACAGACGATGAGAACGCAATCGCAGAGACAGAGGAGGAGACTATAGACGAATCGGATGTTGCAGAACAGGCTGACGCCAACGAGTCTGTAGAGCATGAGCCTTATATTTCTGTAGAGCATGAGCCTTATCTTTCTGTAGAACCTGAATCGGAAGAAGCATTGCAGGAGTCTGCGGAACAGGCTGTTTCCACCGAACTTAATGTTGAATCGCAAACACATCAAGAAGTTGTGGGTGAAGAGGAAAATGTTGAGGCCGAGGAAGAAAACGTTAAGCAAGAAGAAAATACGGATAAGGCCGAAGAAGAAACTGTTGAGACTGAAAATAATGAAGACGACAGAATCGCAGATGCAGATGAAACTGTAGCAACGGAAGACGAAGCAGAAACAACAGAGTCGGCTGATGATGCAGAGTCAACAGATGTTGAGGCACAGGAAGAAAAACCGGAATCATCCAATGACAAAGACGTTGTAGCTCAGAGAGTTAATGTAGGTTGCAAACAGCGCAATCCGCGTCTGATGTATTGGCTAAGCACAGCCTCGTTCGCTCTTCTTGTCTGCATAGGCATAGGTATGTATTTTCTCTACCGTCAGATAGAAGAGAAGAACAAGGCTATAGAGCAACTGCAAAGCCGGCTTACAGTGCATGCTGCCATTGTGGACGACAAGGCAGAAAAGCCTAAGGACACAGCTTTGCCCATAGCCACGCCACAGAAGAAACAACAAGAAAGCCAACAGCCCTCAGATGCTGCAAGTCCTCAGAATGATAACAAGGCTGAGGCTACAGACAAAGCCGTGGGTAAGGACAAGGCTGAAAATTCTGACGGGTTGAAGGCTAAAAACAAGACCGCTGCTCCCAGCAATACTGATGCTGCAAGCAAGAATGCTGCCGACAAAAAGCAAGCTGGCAAGGACGTTGCCAATAAGAAAACTCCCGCAGCCGACAAGAGCAGCTTGGTTGCCACAGCACCGTCAGACTATAATTATGACGTGCGCATACGCACGGGTGCCTATATTATTGTAGGCACAGATAGAGTTGTGACTGTGAGGCAAGGGCAGACTCTCGCCTCTATAAGCAAGGCCAATCTCGGTCCGGGAATGGAATGCTATGTGGAGGTGTACAATAAACGCAAGCAAGTGAAAGCAGGAGATAAAATAAAAATACCAAAACTGAAGTTGAAAAAACTTCGTTGATATATAGGAGGTCGAGCGGAAACAGCTCGGCCTCTTATGTTTAAATCGCATTGTTATGAATTGCCAAATAGTCATAAAATTCTTTTTGTCAATCCTCTTTTCTTATATAATAATGTGTACCCTCAAGTAGCCCTTGCAAATGTCAAGAAATTGAGGCGTTTTTATACTGATTATATATATTCTCGATTAATTTTTGATTTTTATTTTGGCTATTCAAAAATAAATCGTAACTTCGCTAATGTTAAAAGAAAAATTATTAACTTAATAATAAAGACAAGCATATGAAGAAATACAACTTTAATGCCGGTCCATCGATTCTTCCGCGTGAAGTGATTGAGAACACAGCAAAACAGATTTTGGATTTCAATGGTTCGGGACTCTCTTTGGCAGAAATCAGCCACAGAGCTAAGGATTTTCAGCCCGTTGTCGACGAGGCAGTAGCTCTTATCAAGGAGATTCTTAATGTTCCCGAGGGTTATTCAGTTTTGTTCCTTGGTGGTGGTGCCTCCTTGGAATTCTGCATGATTCCTTACAACTTCCTCATCAAGAAGGCAGGCTATCTTAACACAGGTACATGGGCAAAGAAGGCCATGAAGGAGGCTAAGTTGTTTGGCGAGGTCGTTGAGGTTGCTTCTTCTGCTGATGCAGGCTACACTTTCTATCCAAAGGATTATGAGTGCCCAGCCGATCTCGACTATTTGCATATTACCACCAATAATACTATCTACGGAACAGAAATCCGTAAGGATCCTGATGTTCCCGTTCGTCTCATTGGCGATATGTCTTCTGATATATTCAGCCGCCCAGTAGACGTTGCCAAGTACGACTGTATCTACGCAGGTGCTCAGAAGAATCTTGCTATGGCAGGTGTTACTCTCATCATCGTCAAGGATGAGGTTCTTGGCAAGGCTCCACGCCAGATTCCTACAATGCTCGACTATCGCACACATGTAGACAAAGGATCTATGTTCAACACACCTCCTGTAGTGCCCATCTATTGCGCACTCGAGACTCTCCGCTGGATTAAGAAGAATGGTGGAGTAGAGGAGATGGATCGTCGTGCTAAGGAGCGTGCCGACATGCTCTATGCCGAAATCGACCGCAACAAGTTGTTCCGTGGAACAGTTGAGCCGGGTTCTCGTTCGCTCATGAATATCTGCTTCGTAATGAACGATGAGTATAAGGATCTTGAAAAGCCGTTCTTCGAGTATGCTACATCTAAGGGTATGGTAGGTATCAAGGGTCATCGTTCAGTAGGCGGTTTCCGTGCAAGCTGCTACAACGCATTGCCGCTTGAGTGCGTAGAGGCTCTTGTTAAGTGCATGCAGGAGTTTGAGGCAGAACATTAATACAGGCGATTGACAATTGAAGATTGACAATTCGTAATTATGATATAAATTGATGATTTGGAATTGTTTCATAACTATAGTAAAGTGAGCAACATAGATAGTCATAATTATCAAATGTCAATTTTCAATTGTCGATTTACTGGTTTTTTTATTTCAACAATCATAAATTCTAAAAATCATTTACTATGAAAATATTGGTGGCAACAGAGAAACCGTTTGCAGCAGCAGCGGTGAATGGTATAAAGGCTGAAATTGAAGGAGCTGGCAACGAACTCGTTCTTCTTGAAAAATATACAGAAAAGCAGCAGTTGCTCGAGGCTGTGACTGATGCCGACGCTATGATTATCCGCTCGGATAAGGTTACCCCTGAGGTGCTCGACGCTGCAAAGCAGCTTAAGATTGTGGTGCGTGCAGGTGCTGGCTACGACAATGTTGACTGTGCTTATGCTAAGGATAAGGGTGTTGTTGTAGAGAATACTCCTGGTCAGAACTCCAACGCTGTTGCAGAGCTTGTGTTTGGATTGTTGGTTTATGCTGTTCGCAATTTCTACAATGGCAAGTCTGGCTCAGAGCTTATGGGCAAGAAGCTCGGTATTCTTGCTTTCGGCAATGTTGGTCGCAATGTTGCCCGTATAGCTAAGGGCTTTGGTATGGAAGTCTATGCTTATGATGCCTTCTGCCCGAAAGAGGCTATCGAGGCTGCCGGCGTAACTGCAGTTGACTCACAGGACGCTCTCTTCGAGAATTGCGACGTTGTTTCGCTTCATATCCCTGCTACTCCTGAGACAAAGCAGAGCATCAATGCCACTCTCGTTGGCAAGATGAAGAAGAATGCTATCCTCGTTAACACCGCACGCAAGGAAGTTATCAACGAGCCTGAATTGCTCAAGCTCATGGAGGAGCGCACAGACATCAAGTATGTCACCGACATTATGCCTGACGCTGATGCCGACTTCCGCAAGTTCGAGGGTCGCTATTTCTCTACTCCCAAGAAGATGGGTGCTCAGACTGCTGAGGCTAACATCAATGCTGGTATTGCAGCTGCCAAGCAGATCAACGCTTTCTTCAAGGATGGATGCACTAAGTATCAGGTGAATAAGTAAATATAAAAACCCCACCCACAGCCTCTCCCACAACAGGGAGGGGTGTTGAAAGTTCAGCAACTCTATGTTTTTAAAGAGGTGGGGGCTCAACTAAATTTCCTTAAATCTAAAACAACTTAAAAAAATTATGGCTACAATAAAACCGTTTAAAGGCATACGCCCACCCCAGAATCTTGTTGAAGAAATAGCTTCGCGTCCTTATGATGTTCTTGACAGCGAGGAGGCAAGAGTAGAGGCTGGCGACAATGAGAAGAGTCTATACCATATCATCAAGCCTGAGATTGATTTTGAGCCAGGCACAAGCGAGTATGATCCACGTGTCTACGAGAAGGCTGCCGAGAATTTCAAGAAATTCCAGGAGCAAGGATGGTTGTGCCAGGACCAGAAGGATTCGTATTACATCTATGCTCAGACCATGAACGGCAAGACTCAGTATGGTCTTGTGGTTGGTGCTTTTGTTGGTGATTATCTCAATGGCGTTATCAAGAAGCATGAGCTTACACGTCGCGACAAGGAAGAGGACCGCATGAAGCATGTGCGTGTATGCGATGCCAACATCGAGCCTGTATTCTTTGCTTATCCCGACAACTCTTTGCTCAACGATATTATTATGCGCTATGCAGCCGGCAAGCCTGAGTATGACTTTGTGGCTCCTATCGACGGCTTCCGTCATCAGCTTTGGGTCATCAGCGACGAGAAGGATATCGCTGCCATTACGGCTGAGTTTGCCAAGATGCCTGCTCTCTATATCGCTGACGGTCATCATCGTAGTGCTGCTGCTGCTCTTGTTGGAGCGGAGAAGGCAAAGAACAATCCTGAGCACAAGGGCGACGAGGAGTACAACTATTTCATGGCTGTTTGCTTCCAGGCTTCACAGCTTACAGTGCTCGACTACAACCGCGTAGTAAAGGATCTCAACGGACTCACATCCGAGCAATTCCTTGAGGCTATTGCCAAGAACTTCACGGTTGAGGACAAGGGTGAGGCTATCTACAAGCCGCAGCATCTGCATGAGTTCTCGCTCTATCTCGACGGTCATTGGTTTGCTCTTAATGCCAAGGAAGGCACATACGACGATAAGGATCCTATCGGAGTGCTTGACGTTGACATCTCAAGTCGCCTGATTCTCGACGATATTCTCGGTATCAAGGACTTGCGTTCCGACAAGCGTATCGACTTCGTAGGTGGTCTGCGTGGATTGGAAGAGCTTAAGCGCCGTGTAGACAGCGGCGAGATGCGCATGGCTCTTGCCCTCTATCCCGTGTCAATGAAGCAGATTATCGACATTGCCGACAGTGGCAAGATTATGCCTCCTAAGGCCACTTGGTTTGAGCCGAAACTTCGCTCAGGACTCATTATCCATAAGCTCGCTTAAATATAATTGATAATTTATAACTGATAATATAATGGATAATTATGATTACCACATTTTGCATGGTAAATCATAATTATCCATTATCTTTTTCTACCATTTGTCGTTTATTTGTGTTACCTTTGCATAGAGTATAAATTATTTTACTGAATAATGAATTAATGGAGCTGATAGACGAATATTTGACAATAACAGATAAGCCTGCTGAGGGTTTCTACAGTGAGAAACGGAGCAAGTTTCTCGCTTTTGCCTTTCATGTCACCACCGAAGAGGAGGTGAAAAACATTGTTGCCGAACACCGCAAGAAGTATTACGATGCTCGCCATGTATGTTGGGCATATACTCTTGGAGCCGATCATTCGCAATTTCGCGCTAACGATGATGGCGAACCGAGCAGCACAGCCGGCAAACCTATTCTCGGACAGATCACCAAAAACGAACTCACCGATATCCTCATCATTGTTGTAAGATATTATGGAGGAGTAAATCTTGGCACAAGCGGACTCATTGTTGCCTATCGCACAGCCGCTGCCGAGGCTATAGCCTCGGCCGAGATAGTGAAGCTCTACAAGGAAGAAGAGGTTGTCTACGACTTCCCTTATATAATGATGAACGACGTGATGAAGATTATCAAGGAGATGTCGCCCCGCATTGTCGGCCAGACCTACGACAATACATGCGAGATACGATTGTCGATAAGAGCGTCGGAGGCTCCGACATTAAAAGAGAAATTAGAGAAATTATCGTTTAAGGACGACTGAACCTAAATCCATAACTATGACAAATAAAAGTATTACATCCCCGCCCTGCAACTATCCAGTATGCCAGCATCACGACTGCCCAATGGCTACCACATGCTTGCATCAGATTGCTTATGCCATGTTGCTGCAAAACGAAGACCACCTGAATCTTATCAATCCCAGCAGATGTTCCAAGGATGCTGCATGCAGCTTCTACCGCGACAGCAGCCCTGTGAGATACGCCCGTGGTTTCACCAACTTCCAGAAGCGCATGTATCCGCAGCAGTATGACAATTTTATGACAACTCTGTGTCTGCGCTTCGGACGCAACCAATACTTCAAGCGTCGTCGTGGCGATGTGCTCCTCTCTCCAGAAGAGCAGGAAGTGATTAAATTGACGCTCCGTGACGTTGGAGCCGACTCTTCCATGGACTTTGACCAATATGAAGAAAACATCCTCTGGATACCATAGGCAGTAACATATGAGTAACACTGAAGTGTAAGTCAATATAAACTCCAGTACCATATAGCTGAAACTCCAGTACCAGCTAAGTGGTATTAAGCTGGTACTGGAATTTCATATAAAAGTATATATATATAGAAACTGCGTGGCAAT
>DAVZIG010000056.1:0-9703 GCA_052273435.1 Prevotella sp. | reverse complement strand
AAACTAATTTGTTATGGTTAAAATCACATTTCCCGATGGTTCGGTTCGTGAGTACGAGCAGGGCGTAACGGGGTTACAAATCGCCGAGAGCATTTCGCCGGCTCTCGCCCGCAACGTTGTATCTTGCGGTGTTAATGGCGAAACAGTGGAGCTTAACCGTCCTATCAATGAGGACGCTACAATCGCCCTCTACAGATTTGAAGACGAAGAGGGCAAACACACATTCTGGCACACATCTGCCCACCTCCTTGCCGAGGCTCTTAAAGAGCTTTATCCTGGCATACAGTTTGGATTTGGTCCGGCTGTGGAAAACGGTTTCTTCTACGACGTAATGCCTAAGGAAGGCGATGTCATCTCCGAGAACGACTTCCCGAAGATAGAGGCAAAGATGAAGGAACTCGCCAAGAAGAACGAGCCAGTTGTTCGTCGTGAGGTTCCTAAAGCTGAGGCTTTGGCCGAATTCAAGGCTGATGGTCAGGCTTACAAGTGTGAGCACATTGAGCAGGATCTTGAGGATGGCTCAATTTCTACATACACTCAGGGCAACTTTACCGACCTTTGTCGTGGCCCGCACCTTATGAGTACTGGTGCTATCAAGGCAGTTAAGATTACAAGTGTTGCAGGTGCTTTCTGGCGCGGAGACGCTAAGCGCGACCAGATGACACGTATCTATGGCATCTCTTTCCCTAAGAAGAGCATGTTGGATGAGTATCTGCAGATGCTTGAGGAGGCTAAGAAGCGCGACCATCGTAAGATTGGCAAGGAGATGGAACTCTTTATGTTCTCTGAGCGTGTAGGTAAGGGTTTGCCTATATGGTTGCCTAAGGGTACCGATCTTCGCCTTCGTCTTCAGGACTTGCTGCGCAAGCTCCTTAAGCCTTACAACTATCAGGAGGTTATCACTCCGGGTATTGGCGGCAAGAGCCTTTATGTTACATCTGGCCACTACGCTCATTATGGCAAGGATGCTTTCCAGCCTATCCACACACCAGAGGAGGACGAGGAGTATATGCTCAAGCCTATGAACTGTCCTCACCACTGCGAGGTATTCGCACGTAAGCCACGCTCGTACAAGGATCTGCCTTTGCGTATCGCCGAGTTTGGTACTGTGTTCCGCTATGAGAAGAGTGGCGAGCTGCACGGACTTACACGTGTGCGCACCTTTACTCAAGATGATGCTCACCTCTTTGTACGTTCAGAGCAGGTTAAGCAGGAGTTTGAGAGCATCATCGACATTATCCTTAAGGTGTTCAGCATCTTTGGTTTCAACAACTACGAGGCACAGATCTCGCTCCACGATCCTAAGGATACCGAGAAGTATATTGGTAGCGAGGAGATTTGGGCTGAATCGGAGAATGCTATCCGCGAGGCTTGCCGCGAGAAGGGTCTTGAGGTACGCGAGGAAGTTGGCGAGGCTGCTTTCTATGGTCCTAAGCTCGACTTCATGGTCAAGGACGCCATCGGTCGCCGTTGGCAGCTTGGCACCATCCAGGTTGACTACAACTTGCCGCAGCGCTTCAAGCTGGAGTACACTGCCGAGGACAACACCAAGCAGACTCCTGTAATGATTCACCGTGCGCCGTTTGGCTCAATGGAGCGTTTCACCGCTGTGCTCATCGAGCATACCGCTGGCCACTTCCCATTGTGGCTCACTCCCGACCAGGTGGCTATTCTTCCTATCTCTGAGAAATACAACGAGTATGCCAAGGAGGTTCAGAAGTTCCTCGACAAGCAGGGCGTTCGCGCTGTTGTTGACGACCGCAACGAGAAGATTGGCCGCAAGATTCGCGACAACGAGCTGAAGCGTGTGCCTTACATGGTTGTTGTTGGCGAGAAGGAAGCTGCCGAGGGTCTTGTTTCCATGCGTAAGCAGGGCGGTGGCGAGCAGGCTACTATGACTAAGGAAGAGTTTGCTAAGCGCATCAACGACGAGGTGGCTGAGCAGCTCAAGGCAGCAGAAGAGTAATACTTAAAATACAAATAAAAAAATTGACGGGGATTAGCGACTTGATTGAAAGGTCGTTAATCCCCGTTGATTTTTAAATGTTCTGACAAACAACAATTATACACTATTCTTCACCTCTACACTCGGGGCACACTCCTTTAACCACAAACGACACTGAGTTGGACTCAAATCCTTCGGGCAACTGAACCACCGGAACTGGAATATCCTCAAGACAGAACGAACGTTGGCACGACTCGCAATAGAAATGCACATGATTCTCGTCGTGCTCGCATGGTCCGCTATGCTCACACAACTCATAATTCAAGAGTCCGCGTCCGTCCTCAAACGTATGAGCAACATCATGCTCAACAAACAGCGAGAGCACACGAAATATGCTCGACTTATCCATAGAGAGAAGCCGAGATTCAAGACCCTTCAGACTCATCGGGCGATGAAGGTCGTGAAGGGTCTTAAACACTAATAGTCTGTTGGCAGTAGGACGCACGCCCTTGCTTGCCAGATGATCTACGATTTCAGTAGTGGTCATGAATTCATTACATTATCAAACTTCCCACCTGATACACCACAGCCGACACAATCCAAGCCAGAGCCGTGGTGTAGCAGGCTGCGAATATAGCCCATTTCCATGAGCCCGTCTCACCTTTTATTGCGGCTATTGTGGCAATGCAAGGGAAATAGAGCAACACGAAAAGCAGGAAGCAATACGAGGCAAGCGGCGTGATGCCGTCGGCAACCATCTGCTTCTGCAAGTGGGAATACGACTCCTCGGAGCCTTCCTCAGCAGCATCGTCGCTATGATAGAGAATACCCATGGTAGAAGCCACAATCTCCTTGGCTCCCACGCCAGAGATAAGTCCCACATCGAGCTTCCAGTCGAAGCCTTGTGGACGGAACACTGGCTCAATGACATGTCCTATGCGGCCTATATAGCTCTGCTCCTGCTGTTGCTCGCGCGAGAGTTGCTCGTCATGAGGGAAATAGCCCAATGCCCATACAACAAGACTTGCCACAAGGATGATTCCGCCCATCTTCTTCAAGTATTCCTTGCCCTTCTGCCATGTGTGGCGGCCAATAGCCTTGGCTGTAGGGAAACGGTAAGGCGGCAATTCCATTACAAAAGGAGTGTCCTCACCCTTGAACAGAGTCTTGCTGAACAGTCGGCTCATTATCACAGCCATGACAACACCCACTATATAGAGCGACATCATCACAGAGGAGCGGTATTGCTTGGCAAACATAGTGCCTATAATCATAATGTATATAGGGAAGCGTGCCGAACAGCTCATCAGCGGAAGGATAAGCATAGTGATAAGGCGCGAGCGGCGGCTCTCGATGGTGCGAGTTGCCATTACAGCCGGAACGTTGCATCCAAAGCCCATGATGAGCGGAATGAACGACTTGCCGTGCAATCCCATCTTATGCATAAGCTTGTCCATGATGAAGGCTGCGCGGGCCATATATCCCGAATCCTCCATAAAGGAAATGAAGAAGTAGAGGATAAGGATCTGAGGCAGGAACACTATCACCGAACCCACACCCCCTATCACACCGTCAATGAGCATGTCCTTTAATGGTCCTGCTGCCATGTACTCCGAAATCATCGAGCCAATCCACTCCACGCCAGCCTCTATCCAGTCCATAGGATATTGTCCAAGCGAGAAAGTGGCTTCGAACATCACCCATATCATAAGGATGAATATAGGGAAACCCACATATTTGTTGGTTATCACATTATCTATAAGGTGAGTCACTTGATAAGTGTCCTTCTTATTGCCAGTTTGGTAGCCTGCCTCTTGCAGCGCACCATGTATGAATCCGTACTTGGCATCCATGATTGCCGTCTCCGAATCCTCATGTATGTATTTCTGAACATCGGCAGTAGCCTTGTCGCGCACGGCGAATATATGGTCGGGGTGAGCCGTGGACGTTTTTATCAGCTGCTCTGTGTCTTTGTCGCGCTCAAGGAGCTTTATGCCGAGATAGCGTGTGGAGAACTTATGTCGCAGGTCGTTCTCCTTTTTTAGTTCTGCCTGAATGGCAGCAATACCCTCCTCAACATAAGTGCCATGATTGATGTGGATATGTCGGAACACGTTGTGCTTCGGCTTCACACCAGACGCAAAATCCTCGTCGTGATCAGACTGACCCTTCCCGGTCTTGCTATACTGCTCATGCCATGCCTTGATGCCATCAGCCACCTCCGGGTCGAGATTGCCGTTGGCGTCGAGGAAGTCTACTCCCTCATACATATTAATAATAATGTGGAAGAGCTGCTCCACTCCCCTGCCCGTTGTGAACGTGGTAGGAATCATCGGCACGCCGAACAGTTCACCCAATTTGGCGTAGTCAACGTTATCGCCACGCTTCTCGGTCTCGTCGAACATGTTCAGGGCGCAAACCATACGCAGGTGCATGTCGATGAGCTGTGTGGTGAGATAGAGGTTGCGCTCAAGGTTGCTTGTGTCGATCACATTGATCACAACGTCGGGCGTATGTTCTATGATCTGCTTGCGCACGTAGAGTTCCTCGGGCGAATAGGCCGAGAGTGAATATGTGCCAGGAAGGTCGACAATGTTGAATTCGTAGCCTTCAAATTCGGCATGTCCCACCTTGGCGTCAACAGTAACTCCCGAATAGTTGCCCACACGCTCATGAGCGCCAGAGGCAAAATTAAAGAGTGAAGTCTTGCCACAGTTAGGATTGCCAACAAGAGCCACGTTAATAGTGCGGCGCTTCTTCATAGCAGCGTCGCGAAGCTGTCCCTCAGTCAGGCGTGTAGATTTGTCATCGGGTTGGGATGCAGACAGACAGCCTTCTGCTGCATCGTCGCCAATACTCTCCTGTTGCGGTTTCTGGCAATTCTGTTCAGTTTGATTTTCTATCTTCTCTGCTTCCTCAACACTAATAATCTCGATCATGTCAGCCTCTGAATGGCGCAGCGACACCTCGTAGCCCATGAGCTTATATTTCACGGGGTCTTGCAGTGGAGCGTTCTGAAGCACGTCTACCACCTTTCCTTTGATAAATCCCATCTCGACAATGCGCTTGCGGAATCCTCCGTGTCCCATCACCTTTACGATGACACCGCGCTCGCCAGTCTTCAAATCAGATAATTTCATTTTCAGCTATGTTTTTCTTAAATATAAGATGCTTTATATTCTGAAATCACAAAAGTACACAGAATAATTGAGAAAGGATAATATATGCGGAACAATGTTTGAAAAATACCTAATTATAGGTATTGGACATAAAAAAAAGCCCCACCCTCAACCAATCCCTTCGAGGGAAAGGAGTTGTGGGTGGGGCTTTTCTAATTCACCTAAATTTATGAAAAAACTCAAAATTCAAAACTCAAAATCGCCAAAGGCAATAACTCAAAACTCAAAATTGAATAATTCCTAATCGCCGAAGGCGACAATTCAAAATTCAAAACTCAAAACTCAAAATTCCTGCATCACTTTCACTCCCGTCACCGTGCTCTTGAAATCCCCCGCCTTTTGCAGTGGGAACACAAGCGTGCGCTGGTAGTGCATTTTGGCCGACGGGTTGTACATCACAGGCTGCCAAGCCGTAGCGTCGCTCTTCTGGAAAGTGGTGAGGTCTTTGTCCTGCATAGCATAAATGGTGAGCGGGGCGAGTTCCTGGCGCAGTTTGCCGTCGACATACAGGCACGTCTTCTTGTTGTCGCCCGTGATGGCGATGGCCACCTTCTTGCCCTTCTCTATCCTATAGTTAAACTTATTCAGATAGCCCTCGCGTGCGAATCCGAGCATTCCGTCCTCGGGGTCGGCAAGATAGAATGTGGCGTGGTCGGACGTGAACAGAGCGGTGCCCTTAGCCTCGTCGGCCCCCTCAATGGTGAACTCCACGCGGTAGCCATAGCCCACCTCCTTCTCGCCAGTAGCCTGTCCCGGCTGCAGACGGTCGATATTGAGCGTCTTGCCCTTAGCCCAGCGCGCCGCCTCGTTGACGGCGGGAGCCTCGCTCAGGTTGCGGCGCAGACGGTTGAAGGTGTCAAACGGCAATGATGTCGACGTGCCAGTCCAGCATTTGGTGGAGAGCGTCTGCAGGGCAGGCAGCAGTCGGTCGTGAATATCCTTCACGCTGATGCCGTTGCCCGCATGGTCGTTCCACACGGCAAACATACCTCCAAGCACGGCAGGGTCGTTATCCTCAAATTTCTGGTCGCCAATCTGCGATGGAGTCCACGACTCGTAGAGATACTGGCAGTTGAGATAATCGTAGTAGTAGCCCGCAGCCGGAACGATGTAGACCAGTCCGTCGGGAATGCTCACGAGCTTGTAGCCCTGTCGCTTCATCTCCTTCGGGTCGGCATAGCCGTTGTACCAGCAATGCATCATCACGTTGTCCGACTTCACCTTGGTGTCGCCATTGGCGTGAGTGAGCGCACCCCACACGGCAGCCTGCTTGCCAAACGACTCCACGTATTTGATGTAATGGTCGGTGAAGTAGCGGAACTTCTCCACCACATCCTTCTTGGCGTTGGAATACTCGTCGGTGCCTATGTGCACCACCTTGCCTCTGAACACGGGGTTCTTGCCCTCAAGATATTCCTTGAACAGCCCGTCCACAAACCTGTATGTCTCGGGATTGAAGAGGTCGAGATGGTCCATGCCATACTCCTTCGAGCCAATCTCGGGCTTGTAGTGGGTGAAGGCGAGCGAGTGCGCCGGCACGTCAATCTCGGGAATGATGTTCACTCCGTACTGCTCGGCAAGCTTCTGCAGCTCAATGAACTCAGCCTTGGTGTAGGAGCCGTCCTTGGCCGTGAGTCCGGGATAGGTGTCGCACTCCAGTCGGAACGCCGCCTGCGTCTTAGCCCAGTCGTTGCCGAAGAACTGTCGGAATCCATTGTCGTTGAGGTGGATCTGCAGAGTGTTCATCTTGTAGTAGGACATCATCTTCACCAGCGAGCGCAGATAGGACATGGGGATGAACTTTCTGCCGCAGTCCATCATAAATCCGCGCAGGGCGTAGTCGGGCGCATCCACAGCCGAGCCTTTGGGCAGGGCGCATCCCCCAGCGCGGTTCTGCTCCGCGAGTTGCAGCAGGGTGCGCGTGCCCCACACGAGTCCCTCCACAGTCGAGGCCGTGATGGTGGCGGCGTCGCCAATGGCGATGCGGTAGCCCTCGCCTCCGAGCTGCTTGTCGCTCTTGAGCACGAGCACGATGTCGCCCGCAGTCGGCTTGCCGCTCTTGGTTGTGAGTGGGCAGCCCAGCAGGTCGGCATAGTCCTTGGCGAAGACGGCAGCCACAGCCTCAGCCTGCTTGCCGCCCTTCACGATGAGTTTGCCCGACGGGCGGAACATGCCTTCCGCCCCACTCCATTGCTTCAGTTCGGGCACCACAAATGGCTTGGGATTCACCGCCGCCCATCCACAGCTCAACGCCACACTACAGCACACTGTCATAAACAGTCGCTTTACGGAGAATAGATTTTTCTTCATGATTGTTTGTTTGGTTGATTTTTTAATTTGTTTTATGACTTTGCTACAAAGATACAAACTAATATTCTAAATATTGCATTATCCTTTATTTTTATTTTATCATGTCATCCAGACATAACAATTCGCCCCTCTCCCCACATTTTAGCAAGAACGCCCTGAGCATAAGGCATTTCCGACGCTGGTGCTCTCCATAGAAACCTCAACAACATGGTGATGAAGCATCAGGTTACTTAAGAACTGTAATGTTAAACTTATTAATTATGGTTAATAAAACAAACAACAAACTGTTTATGTTCTTAAATTTGTAATATTTTATAGAAATACTCTAAGGCGGATAACGTTTTGGAAGCATTGAATCTTAAGAGGTATTGAACGTATGAGAAATCTGATATGTATATTAACATTGTCCATATATAGCTCTTTTACGGGATGCTCCACGCAAGCCACTGGCTCAAACGGCAGCGATTCCGTTGCGGTGGCTCTGAGTGACAGTTTGCACAGCGATAGCGGTGACAGCATCATGATGGAATTGTCTGCAAATCGTTTCAAGGCACCCGTTGACACCATTGTGTCTGCCAAGATTGTCAACAACACTAAGTGTTCATCAATTTCGCTAAAAGGCAAAAGGGTCGTTGAGAAAAAGATTGGCGAAAATTGGATACCCTTTGAACACAGGGAAAGGAGCAAGGGCGGAGCGATGTATTCAGCCACCCTGTTGTCGGTGAATATTGGCAACAGCGGAAGCTATGACATAAATATTCCTCTGCGAAGCGAGGACTACGAGAAAGATTTCTCTCCTGGCGAATACCGCGTGGGCAGGGAGATAGAAATAAATGGCAAGGAAAAACGCTACGTTTATTCAGTCTTTACGGTTTATTAAAGACAAGGGGTGAAAAGATATGCGGTATTTTTCGGGTTTATTTGGCGATTCGACATTATTTTGTTATTTTTGCCGCAGAATATGCGGCATTTAATGCCGTCTTTAAATAATATAGGCTGCACTATCTTTGTCGCACATAGAACAAATACATTATGTATATACACGAAAGAGATAATTGGACAAACTTCCGTTGGGATGCTTCTGAAGTATCAAACCTTCAGGAAATAGTATGTCGTAAGCAAGGTTTGCTTTACGGCAGATTGAGCTCGCTTGGCTTTGACAGCAAACTCAGAGCCATGGCAGAGAACTTGACACATGATGTAGTATATTCTTCAGAAATTGAAGGTATACGTCTGAATGAGGAGCAGGTGCGTTCTTCAATCGCCAGAAAACTGGGAATTGAAAACGTGAAATATACAGCTCCTTCCCATTATGTTGACTCTGTGGTTAGCGTAATGCTCGAAGCCGTGCAGAACTATGACCAGCCTCTCTGTAAAGAAAAACTGTGCGCTTGGCAAGCGGCTTTCTTTCCAACCGGTTTTAGCGAAGGTAGCCAGATAGAGATTGGACAATACCGAACAAACGAGGAACATATTGTTAGTGGAATGTTTGGCCGTGAGAAGGTGCATTATGTAGCCCCTTCTCCTAATCTTGTAGAGGGCGAGATGCAAAAGTTTATAGCTTGGTTTGATGGCGATGACACAGGGGGTAGCGTTGTCCGTTCAGCCATAGCCCATTTCTGGTTTGTAAGCATACATCCTTTCGAAGATGGCAATGGTCGACTGGCTCGCATTCTTTCTGACATGCTTCTAGCACGAGGAGAGAAGAGCGAGTTGCGTTTCTATAATATATCATCTCAAATCAATAAAGACAAAAACCACTATTATGACATTCTGGAACGTATGCAACGTGGCGATGGGGACATCACAGAATGGCTGGTATGGTATATGAAGAAACTGATTGATGCACTCGATGAAGCAGAAACCATTGTTACCACCATCTTAAACAAAAGTTTCTTTTGGCAGAAGGCTGCATCCATACCTATGACAGAGCGACAAACACAAATGCTCAACCTCTTTCTTGATGGCTATGAAGCTAAGATAACATCAAAGACTTGGGCATCCTTGGCTAAGTGTTCCAAAGACACCGCCCTACGCGACATACAAGACCTCGTCAGCAAGAACATATTGGTAGAAGACATTCCAGGAGCCAAACGCCCAAGCTATTCCATTGTCTTTGATGCAGAGGACCTCACACAATTCTTTACCGATGTGTGTATTACCCAAGAGAATGCCACACCATATCTCAATGCCCTGTTCAAAGGTCACAGAAAGGTTTGTGAAAGAATATTACCACTCGATGCTGAGCGTTACCAAAAGGGAGATTTAC
>DAVZIG010000055.1:0-10733 GCA_052273435.1 Prevotella sp. | reverse complement strand
AGAGGTATCCGCAACCCCAGATATCAAGAATATTACAGGTTGCGGATTTTAGGATACATAAAAAAGAAGAATGCCTTGTTGCGGCACATTGAAGCCGCTATAAGGCTCAAGAACCGATGGATTGTATGGATATATTTCATCAATTAGAATGAAGTGGGTTATTCATACGCAATTTGTGCTTATATCCAAAGAAAAACGATTTAATATCTCACCTCTTTGGTATCAAGGTCTACCGTCATAGGTCGGTCGCGTTCTACCTTGATGAAAATCTCGTTGTCTTTGTCGTCAGAGATGTAATACTTGCCAGGCATGAATTTCATTGGCTTATCCTTCGACCAACCTTCAAGTCGCTTGTTGTTCTTGTAGACAGTGCTTGCCGAACTATTGATTGTCACCAATACGGCGTGTATCTCATCAAGATTTCTGTTCTTCTTGAGATTAAAGTCGAGCACAGCACCTGCCTTGATGTCAACAGTCTGCTCGGAGTCGATATAGTTGGCAGCCTGCACACGCACACGGTGATTGCCTTGAGGAAGCATGAGTTGTCCCACTTTGCCAAAAGGATCGTCGTCGACATACACTGTTGCATCGTCAATATTGCAGCTGACGGTGACACGGTGCATGATGGGCTGGAGTATCAAATTGACGGTCTTAGCGTCGCTCTGTCCGAGCTGCACTGTGCCACGACGAACGCGATAGTTGGCAAGACTTACCTCATAAGAATAGGAACCTGCTGGTTTCTCAAACTCATATATGCCGTTAGCGACTGTCTCTATAGTTGCTCCGTCGAACGTAAGACGTGCTGACACGGGGTAAATTTTCAACACAACCTTACTCTTTACGGCATCAGTTGAAGCAGCCTCTGCCTTCATCACTACCTCGTAGGTGGCTGCTTTCTTCATGCGGCGCATGCCATAATCGCGTATGCTAAACGTGCCGGGCAAATAGCTCTCATGGCGATAGCTTATCATGTTGCCTATGACAGCTGGTACATAGACGAGATAAGTGCCGGGCTTGGGAAACTGACGGCGCAATGCGGCACACGTGTCAGTGGCAATAGCACGATAGTATTGGTTGTGATTGGGAAACTCCAAACCCTTGATGCCCGGTGTGCGTAGGATGATGACAGCACATGTGTCGCGATTGTCGCCAGCAACCTGTGGGAAACGACGTGCCGTATTGTTATTCTCAAGGAGCTTATAGGTCACTACAGAAAGATTCTGTGCAAACACCGAAGTGCTTGCACAGAACATTAGAATCATTATAAGAAATAAATTCTTCAATCGCATACGTTAGATTCATTATATATTAAAAAGAAAAACCTAATGTTCCGGACACTGAGAATCCAGGATTGCGCAAACTCTTATTACCGTCAATTGTAATACAGAATTTCTTGAGATCGAGCTGAACAGAAGCACGGAGTCCATAGTCGACATACTCACCAAATTCAACTGCATCGTCGCGATCGGTGTATTTCAGCTTGCCCTCCTGAGCGAGTTTGCCACTCTTGAAGTATTCTCTCATGGTCTTGCCATAATCGTTGTCCGAACTGTCGTTCTTGCTGCTCACCCAATAGTAGCGTGCATAGGCACCACCAAGGAACGAAATAAGGTAGCGATTGTAGCTGTCAAGAGGAATTGTGGCACCCAACTGTACTGGCACGTCAACAGAGTACATGTCCGACTTCTCTTTAAAGTCCTTATAGTACTCCTTTATTGACGATGGATAGATACGCTCAACACTGTAAATGAACTGTCCACCAACGTTGAGCGTCATATATCCTACAAAATGGAACATATAGTTGAGACGCAGACCTATATCGGCAGTTGCTGCACCAGTAGCAGAGCCAAGGTCGGTGTATCCACCAGTAATACCAACCTGCATCTTATTACGCAGACTTATGCTTGTACGTGTACGTTCCTTATTATACACCTTAGTCTGCTTCTCCTTCATCGACATGCTTACCGGTATGGTCTGGTCGGCATCAGCGACAGTGAAGTTCTGCACATAGTCGTTATAACGCTCAGCAACAATGCGCAACTCGTGGTTGCCCTCTGTCACCTGAAGCGACGAAAGCATATCGGACGGCTGACGCACATTGTCGACAAACACTGTTGCGCCATCAGGCACACCAGTAAGAGCGAGTGTATGATAAATGGGCTGAAGGTCGACATTCTGTGTAGTGATGATGCTCTTTGAAGTAAGGCTCACCTTGCCGCTCTCTGCCTCATATCCCGAAGCCTTGACAGTGTAGTTGTAGGTGCCTACTGGCTTATCGACAGTGGCAGTGCCCTCAGCATCAAGAGCCACTACGTTGCCGTCTACTGTAAGCACAGCATCGGCAGGATTGACGAAGAAGACAGCCGAGCGCAAATGCTTCTCGGTATCGAATGTAACCTCACAGAGTTCGCCCTCACCATTGTTGATGCCTTTCTGAGCAAGATTTACACTGCCCGACTTCTTGCCTGCAGCATAGCTATAGCGAAGTGTCTTAGTGCCTACGGGAAGGTAGACCCAATACTCATTGCGCTGCCAAGGTGCGTCGCCTACAGCATCGGCAAACTTCATATCACGCACACCAACCACTCTAACAATGGCAAGAGCACAAGTCTTGCCGTCCTTAGTACGGGCGTTGGTGCGAGCACGTGCGTCCATAGGCTTGGCTTCAGCCTTGACAAGTTTCATCTGTTGAGCTCCTGCACAAACACACATTATGCAAAGAGCTATCAGAAACAGTATTCTTCTCATAGAATAAATATTTTAAAATGATTAATAACCTACGTCAACGAACGAGAACACGTCGTCCTTAGAAATCTGCTTACCATTGAGCCTGTCGGGCTGCCATGTGCGCACATGGATTTGCGGACTATTCTCGTTGGAGAAATCCCACAAGAGGAATACATAGCCCTCGTCGTGGTAGCGGTCGGTGGAATAACCCTGATGCAGGGTGACACCGTAGAGATTGTGATTAGTGGGATGCTTGAGCACGTCGATGTCGTCGAACACCACCTTGATATATTTCACCGTTTTGAAAACACCCGAAAGTTTGCTGAGATATTGCTTCTTCGACTGCTGATTGTATATCACGTCCTGCGACATGCCACCCTCATGAGTCTTAGTGGTGATGACACGACCAGTGATGATGAGAGCCTTGTCGCTGAACACCTGCTCAAGGAACGGCATATTGCGCTCGTTGTAGGCTGTGCGGAAACGCTCCACGTAGTCGAGAATCTGCTGACGGCGGCGAAGGTCGGTGAGTTCGACGTTCTGCTTCACCACATTCATATACAGATTCATACTTATCGACATATAGAAGCTGACGATGTTGCCCCGCTTATCGAAGTTGATGACAGCCTCCTGATACATCTCGTCCTCGTCGAGTCCTGGCTCGGTGGGCTTCATCATGAGTGGAATATTGCGCACTTGATAGCCAGTGCCAGTGGTGAGACAATGCTCCACCACTTCCTCTTCATCACAGCTGAACGGAGTAGTCTCCCAAAGCATGGCAAGAGAGTTCTGTACATCGGTATTGACCTTTACGACATGAAAGTCGAGATTGCGTCCTGCCGACTGAGCGGCATTAAACTCATTGAGCAGAGAAGTCACCTTCAACTCCATCTGACGCTTGAGAGCCGCATCGCGTATACCGTCAGAAAACGAGAAATTCACAGCCGACGCGGTGAGTGTGAAGATGCTGACAATGAGCAGCAAAAATAATTTTCTGTTTATCATACGTATCTTTTTTTATTAATAATTATTTGAATCTTACCCAAAACACACCATAGCCCTTGCCTTTGTAATTGGCCATGTCGTCGGCTTCGAGTGTATTGAGATTAAATGTCTTTCCATCTTTATGGCGCAATGCAGCCACCACATTTCCACTGCGGTCGTAGACAAAGGCATGGAAGTCGCCAGAAGTAGGCAATGTTGATGTCTGTCCGTAGTTGTTGGGGGCAACCTTCTCACTGTCTACCCACGAGAGGATGAGAGGCTTGATGTCGCTGACATTAGCCACATTCTTCATCTGACGTTCGGCAGTAGAGTTGAGTCCGTCGTTGATGGGTTGCACCACCGACGTCATTTCTTCTTTCTGCTCTTTCTCCTTCTTAACCTTTTGAGGTTTAGAAGCTGTCTCCTTCTTAGGAGTCATATAAGTATCGTCGTCGGCAACGGGAGTGCTGGGCTTAGCTGGGGCTGTAGGCTTAGCAGGAGCTGTAGGCTTAGCAGGCTTGGTAGTCTTTGATGCTTTATTGTCTTTCTTCGACTTACCGTCTGAAAGTTTCATTACAAGCACATTGCTTTCTGAGGCGAACGTAATGATGTCGCTCTTCTTGACATAGAGAAACGCACGATGGAAATTGCCACGTTTGGTCTGCAATGTCATCATATTCTCCTTTGCCTTGGTCACACAAGTCTCCGTTCCTGACATGCCCTGACTCTTGAGCCATTCTGCCACTTGCAATTCGAGAACAGCCTTGGCTCCTTCGATTGCGTCCTCTATCTTCTTCATCGTAGCCTCAGCATAGATGTAGGCAGTGTCGCGCTTCACGCTGTTGATGTCCTTCTGTACATTGTCTGTTTGTGCGAACGATGCAGAAAAGCATAACATAAAGGCAATGACTGCCAGTAGTCTTTTTCTTATCTCCATTTTATATTCTTGTGATTCTTAGATGATTTTCCGTAGAGATTGCTCAAGTTGTGGGTGGGTATATAGGATGTCAATTTAGCCTTGAGCACCGCATTGGGATTTTCAATGAAGTTGTCGGGAATGACCACTGATAACATGTGGTTGAAACACAACTCACGGCTGCGCACTATGACAAGTGCAAGCACTCCGTCCTCGCGCACTTCCTCTATAGCGAAGAATGTGCTGAGATTCATGTCGCGGCAATAGTTGAGCCATTCGCCGAGAGTAATGGTATAACCCGTTGTCTTGAGATGTTCGTCAAGCTGCTCTATGTATATGCGGCGGTCGTAGTTTGCCACAAGACCATGAAACAGATTGGCGGCAGAGTATTCCTTGAAGGCGGAATCGTACACAGGCACAAAGTCGGATTCCTTGCGTTGGAAATACATGGCGTTAGAAAGCGAAGCGATTTCCATCGTCTCGCTTTCCTTCTTCCATATTTTTCCTTCTATCTGCTCAATGCCGGTGACATCCATTGGTGTTGCCTCGATCTTTGGAGCAGAGTGTATGACTGAGCGCAGATTGCGCTGCGCTACCGTCTTCGACTGTCCTATCAGTAGGTCGTATTGTGCCGGGAAGACAATAGTGACAAACGACTTATTGTCCTTAAACCATGTCACCTCGTAATGGCGGTCGACTTGAGAGAACGAGAACGACATCGCGGGATTGACGTTATAGATGTCAGCAAGGCTTCCTTTGCGGAAAAACACCTTGTCGTCAGCCATCTTGTCTGCCACGGTAGTGCCTTTGACATTCTTCAAATCATAGAAATAGCGTTCCGTGAAGTCCATCACGATTGACATTGGCTTGCTCACTTGCGCCTGTAGTGAGTCGTTGAACAACTGTAGACGTTGAGCATTGACGGAGCCTATGGCAAACCATACGAACAACAATACGATAACTGTGTGCATAGTACAGTCCTCCGATTAATTTAGTTTCTTTACTTGCCTATAATGATCTTGCCCTTAACGACACCGTCAGCACCATAGTGAGTACCTACAACAAGGTGGCCGTCAGAGAACTGACCTATTACATAGTCGCCAGCGTCAGCCATACGTCCCTTCGGGTCGTTGCTGTCGATGACATGCGACGAACGGAATGTGAGAACACCGTTGGTGTCGTCAGGTTTGCCGTTGCGTGTGCGTCCCTTGTATGTTGCATAACCAAGGTTGAGCGACTTAGGAGCTGCCACTGGAGCAGGAGTAGGAGTTGTAACTGTCTTGCCTCCGTCTGGTTTCGAACCAGAATTATTTTCCTCCAAAGCCTTCTTTATGCTGTCTTCCTTTGCCTTGAGAATACTGTCTTGACGCAATTTCTCCAAAGAGTCGGTGTTGACAGTAGTAACAGAAGACTCTGGGGTAAGTTTTGATTTGGTGTTTTCTACAGCTGCCTTATCGCCAGACATCATTGTGCTGATGCCATATCCGCCACCACCAAGGATTGCGAGTGCGCCTACGCCAATAGCTATCTGCTTGGCATGCTTTTTCAGCCAAGAATCTTCATCATTACCACCATTACCTATTGGGAACAATGGTTGATTGCATTCCTTACAGAAGAATTCGTTCTCATCTGCCTCTTGAACTTGGTTAAACATCAAACACTCTTCGTCACGACATATTCCTTTTTTCTTTGCCATATTTTTTTCTTTTTTTATTTACAATGTGGGTATACATAGTGGGTATGGCGTCCTTGCCATACCCTCCTATTATAATTGACTAAATAATTGTTTACAAGTCCTTGAGTTTCTCGTTGATTATCTCAATAGCGAGATTTTTGTATGCAGCATACTTCGGGTCAAACTGGTTGCCCTCGCATACTGTAGGCAGGATGAGCTGCTGCACAACGCCACCGACGAGCTTGCGCATCTCAGCCTTCTGATCGTTGCTGCGTGCGTGCATCTGCAAGCTCTTCTCAATCTCGCCTTCGAGTTTGCGCAACTTCTTGATGTCCTGCTTGAGCACTTCAACACATGCAATGTAGTCCTTGCCTATCTTCACCCACTGGTCGCCGAACACCTCGTCAGGCATATTCATAGCGAGGAACTTCTCGCCAGTGATTGGGTCTTGCTGCTGCTGAATGAGTCGCAATGCAATGCCCAACATGACTGCCTTCTTAGATGGTTTCTCAAGATCCATAACATCAAGCTCGAAGAGTTCGGGCAACGGCTTGGCGAAACTTTCGGTATGGAGCACCATGCGATTGAGCTCGCCCTGCGGAGCAGCAAGCAGACGATCGTAACGATCCTTGAGAGTCTTCATATTGAACAAGAAGCGCAATGGGAATCCAGCATTGGCGCAAACCACAACAATCTGGTTGGACTTGAAGTTCACTGAGAGGTCGCCGTCAACAAATCTCGGAATGAATCCTGCCACCTTCGCCTGGAATGCAGCCGAGAGCTTGTTGACGAAGTCGGTTTCCTGTTCAGTCACAGGTTTAGGCATAGCCACCTGCACCATTTGCATCATTGCACCAACATTGTCACCAATTACCTTGCCAGTCTCAGCTGGGTTGAACTGCACGTATGAGCGAGCCATGTCAATGACATTGTTGACAAATGCCTCTATCTTGTCCTCGCTGTTGAGATCGATGCGCAGCTTGTCGAGGATATTTACTCCCACCATCTTCATGAGAGGATCCTTTGTGGCTGTGTCCTCCATAGCGGCACGTGCATTCTTGGCACAGATGTCGACGATGAGGTCGGCAGCGGTATTGAGGTCTACATTTGCGTTGAGATTAGCAAATGAGTGCTCACCATCCTCGCCGAGCTTGGCTATCATGCTCTGACGTATCTCAGTGGCGTTAGAGTTCTGATAGTTGTAGTCGCCAACATACTGCTTAGTGAGCACCTGCACCATCTCAGGGTCATACTTCTTCATGATGCTATCGTCATTGACAGCGTTGGTCTGACACTTAGATGTAGCCTGAATAAGCACGTTCTTCAATATGTCGCCCAACTCAGTCTTCATAGCCTGAATGCCGAGAATCATGCTGCTAAGCTCGTTGATGAGCTGCTGTAGCAAGAGGATGGCATAGTCGTAAGACTCTATCTTGGTCAATGTGCTATAGTAGCTACACTTGGCACTTTTATACTTAGCAAATACCTTCTCCGAAGCGTTAGTAATAGCATCGCGAATCCATCCTATGTGTTCCCACTCATCGTTAGCAGCCTTCATATCCTTGATGTAGTTCTCCAACATGCTCTCAAGTTTAGCCTTCTGCTCCTTGAAGAGTCCGATGCGGTCGTCACAGTCTTGACGCAGCAACATGGCATACTTCTCTATCTGAAGGATGCTCTTGCCTTCCTTGCCACCAGCTGCCCATTCGTCAAAGAGCAAAGTTTCGATGTGGCGACGTATGTTGCGGGCATAGGCTCTGATTTCGCTGCGGTGTATCTCGAAGAACTTCTTGACACCATGCTTGCGGAATCCCTTCTCAAAGTAGTCGTCGGCAAGGGCTGTGAACTGTGAGAGCCACTGCTTCTTCTCGTTGCTCTTCTGCACAAATCCTGCATCCTGCTGCAAGCGTGTCTCCCATGTGATGTTGTAAGGACGCCAGTTGCGTGTTGCATCCGACTCGATGACGGGAGCCTCAAGAGTAAGAATTGCATTAGAAAGTTTAAGTTTGCCACGGTTGTTGACATCCTTAATTTGGTCGAGATAGCCAGCACCAACTTCGTCAATAGAAATCTCACCATATCCGATGCCTTCCTGCCAGAGGTTGAAAGTGAGCTGGCGCACAGCCTGCACAGCATAGTTGTATGTCACATACTCGTCTATTTCGGTCTCTGGATATTCAACACGTGCTATACCAAACGACATGAACTTGCGGCTGCGTGTCTTTTCACCGTTGAGGTCGTTCTCTGGTCCGGCTCCATCGTTCTCACATCCCACAAGACGATTCATCTTGCCTGCACTATTGCTCGAAGCTACTACTATGGTCTGGAAGAGGAAATCGGCAACACTTTCAGGAAGCTTTTGGCTGAGGTCGAGATTCTTGCCAGCCTCATTAACATTACTATATACATAGCAAACCTCAAATGTCTCTTGGTGCTCCATAAGACGCTGCACCTCCTGTGTGAACACGTCGCGCTCGCCAGTCACGTCGTAAGGAGCATACTTATCAACGCTGATGGCATTAAGCTCTGTGAGCGCAGCATAGCCATTTGCTTGATAGAATCCGTTGTCATGGCTTGGATAAACCACATTGTTCTCAGGCATGTATACGAAGAGACGAATCTTGTAAGCGTGTGTAGCCTCCTGATATGGATAGAGTTTGCGTATCTGTGCAATGACGTCAACGATAGAGCCCGAACCTGTTCCACCGGCAAGACCGGCACAAATGTGGAATGTCACATCATTGTCGCCCGATGTCTGTGTAAGATTGTTGACGGCTGACTGCAACTTAACACGGAAGTTGTTGGTGCTGTTGCGGTCGGAAAGGTTGTTAGCCATGAGCATACGGCCCAAACGACGGCGCTGACCACCGATGCCGGCTGTCACAAGCGGACCCATATACTGGTCGATGAGCTGCTTGTCGCGTGGATTGATGAAGCACTGCAAGCCTGGGCTGGTGCCAAGGTTTTGGAGTGTAGATGTGCTGATGCCGTGAATGCTCACCTTCTGAGCCTCACCAAGATGAACGCTCTTGCCGAGCACCTTCCATCCTGCACGGTCGTTGAGGTCGGTTGGCGAAGAGTCAACATACAGATAGTTGATGAATGCGCCACCACCAGGCTCCACGCTGTGGAACTCCTCGTATATGCGTTTTCTAAGTTCACGGATTACTTTGCCACCCGTGCCACCAAGTCCAATGATCAAATGGTTTGCCATAATTATTATAGGTTTTTATATTAATACTTCAGTTTTTACTTATTTCTACTTCTGCAATAGCTTATCAGAAGTCATCTCCAGACGAGGTGTATGAGGATGATGTGCCACGATAGTCGCCATTCCCCATATTGTCATAGTTGTTGTAGCCTGTGTGATTGGGCTTTGAGATTATCACAATGGCTATCGCAGCAACGAAAGCCACAAGACACTTGATGACATCAAAAATAACCTCCTTGCGTAAGGAACTTATCAGTTGGTCAATCATTGAGCCAGGCAATTCTGCTACAGACCCTTCATAGCTAAAGTCAGTAAGATAATTGTTCAAGAAAGGAATTTGGCTGGAAAGACTGTCGAACACAGAAGCAAACTCAGCCTTACTTATACGTTCATTGTCGGATAAGTCTGTCATATTGATCAGTTGTGTTATGATTTCCTTGTATTCATGCGCTGTATTAATAAGTCTCATCTCGCCTACTATAAACGTGCAATAGAACAGAAGAAATATAAACAACAATACACCAACAATGTATACCGACGGCACAAACGAAATATTCTTATACCATCCCTTTGCAAAGACAACAAAGAGAATCATGCATAATATTGCAATCAAGACACCCCAGAACAAGCTGCCTACAAAGAGTCCCATCATTCCTATTAACCAAGAAAACATAATTATATGCGTCGGTTTTGTGACTATGCTGCATTGTAATGCAACTATAGTTTTTGTTATTATTTAGGTTTAATTTATACATAACTGTCCATATAGACAGTTATTCAACTGCAAATATAACAATAAAATGATAATCGTCAAAAGAAATATATCTTTTTTTTCCTGTCAATGGGGTTTCATAAAAACTTCGTATAGCGGATAAACCTAAATCTGCCCTCCACGTCTTGTCTTAATTTTGCATTTCTAATCGCTAATACTACGTGTTGAGCGTAAGCGTATCCGCGATGCTAGTATATACACGTAAAAAAAAAGGCCTATGCCCACTCACAGTACACCAGCATCATAACCCTCGACCAGTTTGCCAAGCACATCGCCTCGCACAACTCCAAGTACAGCCGAGCCGACATCTACGCCGTCTTTCATCACAAGATGATTGAAGGGGTTTCAAACAGTTGGCGAAGCAGTTGGGGTTTCATGATTTTGGTGTCCATTAGCACATCCTTTGAGATGGATGGCTCAATCAAAGCGTCTTTTACGTAGTTTCGCC
>DAVZIG010000054.1:0-11051 GCA_052273435.1 Prevotella sp. | reverse complement strand
TGTAGATATCTGGCTCAGACTCCTTGTCAAGGTTGATAACCTTAGCATAGCAGCCACCCTCGAAGTTGAATACGCCGTTGTCGTCCCATCCGTGCTCGTCGTCGCCGATGAGCTTACGCTTCGGGTCGGTAGAAAGAGTAGTCTTACCTGTACCTGAGAGGCCGAAGAAGATAGCTGTGTTCTCGCCGTTCATGTCGCAGTTAGCAGAGCAGTGCATAGAAGCGATGCCCTTGAGCGGGAGGAAGTAGTTCATCATTGAGAACATACCCTTCTTCATCTCACCACCATACCATGTGTTGATGATAACCTGCTCCTTAGATGTTACGTTGAAAGCAACGCAAGTCTCTGAGTTCAAGCCGAGCTCCTTGTAGTTCTCTACCTTAGCCTTAGAAGCGTTGTAAACAACGAAGTCAGGCTCGAAAGACTCAAGCTCCTCAGCTGTAGGACGGATGAACATGTTTGTTACGAAGTGAGCCTGCCAAGCAACCTCAACGATGAAACGAACAGCCATACGTGTATCCTTGTTAGCTCCGCAGAAACCGTCTACTACATAGAGGTTCTTGTTGCAAAGCTCATTCTTGGCGATATCCTTAACCGTTGCCCAAACCTCTTCAGACATCGGGTGGTTGTCATTCTTATATTCCTCAGAAGTCCACCATACAGTGTCCTTAGAGTTCTCGTCCATTACGATGTACTTGTCCTTAGGCGAACGACCGGTGTAGATACCTGTCATTACGTTGACAGCACCGAGTTCGGTGTTCTGACCTACCTCGAAACCCTCGAGACCAGCCTTTGTTTCCTCTTCGAACAACTTCTCATAAGACGGATTGTGAGCGATTACTGTAGAACCAGTAATTCCGTACTGTGTCAAATCTAACTTTGCCATTTTTTGTAAAAATAATATTTAGATGTGAATTATAGATCAACTTCCGTAGGCCTGACTCCGCTATTGCCTGATCGGGGCCGTCGTTTCTGTCCAGGCGACTTTCATTGTCTTATTATATAAATAGGTGTAATCAGGCTCGGCATGTTTGCCGTTCCTTTTTATTACCACCGCAAAGTTATGAAAAAACTATAAGATAACAATATTCTTTGCGTACAAAATTTGCATTGTCGCAATCTTTTTTATGTTAAAATATCGGAAATTCTTTCATCCATATGCGGTTTGCTACTTAGATGTGGCAATTTTGCTTTAAAATCCTCGTTTGCTCCCACATTAGTATGTGAATGAGCTGCCACCGAGGAATTCTCTGAGCAATGACGTTGGTGGCAGGACGGAGTGGTCGATTGAGGCGAAATAGCTCAGGAACTTGCGCAGACGGTAGGCCTCGGCATACTCGTCGCAGTTCTCGGGCACTCGTTCCAAAAGTGGTTCTGCCTGTGTCTTTATTGCCGACAACTCGTATATCATAGCTGTGTTGAACATCGTGTCGGCATTCTCTTGGAATGGGAATATCCACTTGTTCTCTCCGGCTCTTACGGATGCCCAGCGGTGTATGGTGGTCTGTGCCGAGCATCCTCGCTGCTTGTCGTCGCGTATGATGCGTCTGAGCAGTCGGTTGTCGGTAGTTGGGATATAGTTGTGGTCGTCGAGCAATATGGTGGTGAGGGCTGACGCGTAGACACGATATTTCAGTTCGTCGGGTATCTGTGCCGTAAGCTCAGGGTTGAGTGCGTGTATGCCTTCCACCACAAGCACGTCGTTGGGGTGCATGCGCATCTTCACACCGCTCGGCTCGCTCTTGCCCTTGATGAAGTTGTACTTTGGCAACTCCACCTCTTCGCCTTTGAACAGCTGCATGAGTTGCTTGTTGAGGAGTTCGAGGTTCAGGGCGCGTATCGACTCGAAGTCGTAGTCGCCCTTCTCGTCGCGTGGCGTGAGTTCGCGGTCGACAAAATAGTCGTCGAGTGATATTGGCACAGGTCGTATGCCGTTGCACACAAGCTGTATGGAGAGTCGCTTGCATGTTGTGGTCTTGCCCGATGATGAGGGTCCGGCTATGAGCACCATCTTCACTCTTTGTCTTTGGGCTATGTCTTCGGCGATGTTTGCTATCTTCTTTTCTTGCAGAGCCTCTGCCACATTTATAATCTCCGTGGCGTGGCCTTGGCTCACAGCCTCGTTGAACATGCCCACGGTAGACATACCAAGGAGTCGTTGCCAGCGGTGGTGCTCCTGGAATATCTCGAACATCTTGTTCTGGCGAATGAGTTTGCCCAGTTGCGCTGGGTTGTCGAGCGAGGGTATGCGCAGCAGGAGTCCATCATAGTATTTCTCCAGTCCGAAGAGTGTCAGTTGGGATGTGTTGGTGAGCATAGTGCCGTAGAAATAGTCCACGTAGCCGTTAATGTCATAATATAATGTATATAGCTTGCCCGTTGTGCGCAGGAGCAGAGCCTTATCGTGGTAGCCGTATTTCTCGAACATGTCTATGGCTTCCTCGGTTGGCACTTCGTGGCGGCGTATGGGAATGGCGCGATTGATAATGTTTTGCATCTCGGCGCGTATGGCATCAGCGTCGGCTGTAGTAACGGGGCGACCAAGGCGCAAGTCGCAATAGTAGCCGTTGCTCACGGGGATGTCGATAACCACCTCGCTGCCAGGGAATAGTTTGTGCACAGCCTTGCACAGCACGAAG
Organism: Prevotella sp.; assembly: GCA_052273435.1. GTDB lineage: Bacteria > Bacteroidota > Bacteroidia > Bacteroidales > Bacteroidaceae > Prevotella. Next base: position 8,412 of record DAVZIG010000054.1, on the reverse strand, counting down.
AACAATGTGCGTGTGTAGGCGCGTGAGCCTGAGGGGGTGCGCACGTCGAGAAACTCCACGTCTTTGGAGTTGTACACGCGGTAGTGCATGCCCTCAACCTTGTTGTTGACCTTAGCGCTGATAGGCGGAAAGGTCATGTGAAGATTTAAATTGCCGAAAATGTCAGAAAGTGTACTTCCTGTTTCGACTTTTAAAGTTTTTTTATTATTTTTGCAACGGATTTGTATCAACTGTTTCATTGTGGTTACATTTAAGGGTTAATACTCAGTAAAGGTAATTAGCGGAAATTGGCTGCGACAGATGCTTTTGTCTAAAAGCCAAATCCCGTGGGCAAAGATACTCCGTTTTCGACACAAAGCGCAATAACGCCACATAAATTTATATTAAAATATGTCGATTTGGATTTTTTTTAAAATTATCGGATCATTAGCTCTGCTCATCTACGGTATGAAGGTGATGAGTGAGGCACTACAGAAGATGGCAGGCTCACAGCTTCGCCACATTCTTGGAGCAATGACTACCAACCGCTTCACCGGTCTGCTGACCGGTATGTTCGTAACAGCATCGGTGCAGTCGTCGACTGCAACGACGGTGATGACTGTATCCTTTGTCAACGCCGGACTGCTAACCCTTGCGCAAGCCATATCCGTGATAATGGGTGCCAATATCGGTACTACGTTCACGGCATGGATCATGACGCTCGGCTTCTCGTTTAATATGGCGAACATAGTGTTCCCCGTATTCTTCATTGCATTATTGCTTATTTATCGTAAGAAACAACGCTACATAGGCGATTTCCTCTTTGGTGTAGCGTTTATGTTCTTCGCCATTTCCACTCTTGGAGCCACAGGCAAGGAAATGGACCTCAGTCATAACCAAACGGTTATTGATTTCTTCTCATCATTCGATAAAGACAGCTATATCACCATATTCTCGTTCCTTGGCATAGGCACCGTGCTCACGTTCTGCATGCAGTCGTCGGCCGCGCTCATGGCTATCACCATGGTGCTCTGCTCCAGCGGTGTGCTACCTATATATATGGGTATTGCCTTGGTGCTGGGCGAGAACATCGGTACAACCATCACCTCTAACATTGCTGCCATGGGAGCCAACACCCAGGCACGCCGTGCTGCCCTTGCCCACCTTACGTTCAACGTGTTTGGTGTTATCTGGGTGCTTAGCATCTTCTATCCGTTCATTGATATGGTGTGTGGTTTTGTGGGTGTCGACCCTCATGCCGACCATATTGACGCTACCCGTCTCTCGGTGGTGCTTGCTGCCTTCCACACAGCATTCAACGTGTGCAACACAACCATCCTTATATGGCTCATTCCTCAGATGGAGCGTTTCGTGTGCTACGTCATCAAGCCTTCTGCCAAGAAGGACGAGGACGACTTCCGTCTGCGCTACATCGGTGGCACTTCTATCATGAAGACTCCGGAGCTATCTGTGCTTGAGGCACAGAAGGAGATACAGTCGTTTGCAGAGCGCATACAGCGTATGTTTGGCATGGTGAGAGAGTTGCTTGGAGTGAAGGACGATGCTGCGTTCACAAAGCTTTATTCGCGCATCGAGAAGTATGAGAGCATTTCCGACAATATGGAGATTGAGATTGCCAACTATCTGGACAACGTGTCTGACGCTCATCTTTCCGACGACACCAAGGCCAAGATTCGCGCCATGCTCCGCGAGATTTCGGAGATTGAGTCGATAGGCGACTCTTGCTTCAACATCGCCCGCACCATCAGCCGCAAGCTTAAGGGCAAGGAGGACTTCACCGAACAGCAGTATGAGCATCTGCATCAGATGTTCGAGCTTACCGACGACTCGCTCACTCAGATGAACGTGATGCTCACTGGTCGTCGCGACAATCTCGACATCAACCGCTCGTTCAACGTGGAGAACGAGATAAACAACTACCGCAACCAGTTGCGCTCGCAGAACATCAACGACGTCAACGACCATAAGTACACCTATGCCATCGGCACAATGTATATGGACATCGTCTCTGAATGTGAGAAACTTGGCGACTATGTAGTGAATGTTGTTGAGGCCCGCATGGGAACACGCCAGCGCGAGGCATAAGTATCTGTATAGGGTAGGGCTTTGACAAAAACAATAAAAAACACCCGATTGTGGGCAGAACCCTCATTCTTCGGGTTTCGATAATAAAACAAAAAGGAAGACCTAACGAGAGCAAGCTCTCAACGGTCTTCCTTTTTGTTTTGTTTTAAGCCCAATCAGAAGGCTTAGATCTTTCCTCCGTAGCACAAGTCGCCCGCATCGCCGAAGCCTGGCACGATATATTTGTGCTCGTTGAGTCCTGGGTCTACTGCCGCGCACCATATAGTGGTGTCCTCGGGGAATGTCTTGCGTATATGCTCTATGCCCTCAGGCGAAGCCATCACGCACACCACGTGCACCTTCTTAGGGTTGCCCTTAGTGAGCAATGCCTTGTAGCCCATTTCCATAGAGCCGCCCGTGGCGAGCATAGGGTCAACGATGAGCAGGGTGGCATTGTTGAGGTCGGGTGTGGCGAGATATTCCACGTGTATACCCACCTTGGTATGCTCGGCATCCTCATACTCGCGGTAGGCAGAAACGAAGGCGTTGCCTGCGTGGTCGAAGATGTTGAGGAAGCCCTGATGGAAAGGCAGTCCGGCACGGAAGATGGTGCCAAGCACGAGTTTGTCGGTAGGCACATTCACCTTAGCCACACCAAGTGGAGTCTGTATGTCGCGCTCCTCGTAGTCGAATGTCTTGCTAAGCTCGTAGGCGATAAGCTCGCCCACACGCATGATGTTGTTGCGGAACAGCAGACGGTTTTTCTGATAGTCCTTGTCGCGCATCTCCGCCATATACTTATTGATGATGGAGTTTGATTTGCTGAAATCTATAATTTCCATTGTTTTTATATATAATTATGTTTTAGTTGATAGTTGTTTTTCTTTCTCACTTAAATCCTACCTTCCTGTCAACAAAGTATCTTGGACGGCGTTTCACCTCTGTGTAGATTTTGCCTATATACATGCCCACTATGCCCACGCCTGTGGTTATCACTCCACCAATAAACCACATCGACACCATGAGTGATGTCCATCCCACTATGGTCTTGCCCATGAAATGCTCTATGAGTCCATAGATGATGATGAGCATGGAGATGAGTGTCATGGTGAGTCCGGCGAAGGTGATGAATTTCAGCGGAGCTGTTGAGAACGACGTGATGCCGTCGATGGAGAACGAGAGCATCTTGGTGAATGGATATTTCGACTCGCCTGCTGTGCGTGCCGTGCGGTTGTAGTAGACATAGCCTTCGTTAAAGCCCAACTGTCTCACCATGCCTCGCAGAAACATGTTGCGTTCGGGATATTCCATTAGAGCCTTGACAGCGCGGTTGCTCATCAGTCGGAAGTCGGCATGGTTATAGATAATCTCTGGGTCGGCAGTCTGCATTATTCTGTAGAAAGTGAGAGCCGTTATGCGCTTAAACCATGTGTCGGTCTTGCGTTCCTTGCGCACTCCGTATACAATATCGCAACCAGAAAGAAACTGGCGTGTCATATCAATTATAGTATTCTCGTCGTCCTGCAAGTCGGCATCTATCGACACCATAGCGTCGCATATTTCTATGCTCTCCTGCATACCAGCCCACAATGCCCCCTGATGGCCCTCATTGTGTGACAGTTTTATGCCCGACACATTGGGGTGTTGTGCGGCAAACTGTTCAATGAGTTGCCATGTGCGGTCGCGGCTACCGTCGTCTACGAGCAGCAGAGAGCCATAGGCTCCAGTCTCCTCAGTAAGTTTCTGGAGCATAGTCTGGAGCTTATCCATAGCCCACGGCAACACCTCCTCCTCGTTGTAGCATGGTATTACCACGCAAATACGGGCAGAAGGGTTGTGGGTATTTGAAGGTTGGCTTAAGGTTTCAGGTTTCATTTTGTAAAGACTTTTTGTTATAAACTTGTGAAAGTTCAATTCTTAACACATTCCTATTAATCAGAACGCCTGTTCCACCACAGTTTTCAGTCCCTTTATCTTGGCTCCCGCAGCATTCTTCACAACAGAGCGCACTTTGTTGCCTGCTACAGCTACATAGGCAAAGCGTTCGTACACGTCGATGCGTCCTATGTCCGCGCCTTTGAGTCCGCATATCTTGCAAAGGAAACCAAGGATGTCGCCCTTTGATATCTTGTCCTTCTTGCCCTTGCCTATGTATAGTGTAGCCATACGGGGAGGCAGCGGAGCAGCTTTGGTGTCAGCCACTTGATATTCCTCGGTCGACTCCTTAACGTATTCGGGCAGATGCTCCTCCGGACCAATAATCATGAAAGCCTTGCCCGTCGACTCCCATCGTCCGGTACGTCCCACACGGTGGATATATTCATCCTCGCCCACGGGCAGGTTGTAGTGTATCACGTTGTTCACTTCAGGAATGTCCAATCCGCGAGCGGCAAGGTCGGTGCCTACAAGCACTCTCACCGACTGGTTGGCAAAGCGATATACAGCCTCCTCTCTCTGCTTCTGGTCGAGAGCACCATGCAGACTGCTCACGGCGAAGCCCTCGTCGGCAAGGAACCGGCTCACTCGCTCCACACCATCGCGATAGTTCATGAACACGATTGACTGCTCGTCGCCGAAGCCGCGCAACATCTTTGCCAATATAGGCAGCTTGTCCTTCTCAGGCGACTTAACCGTGTAGAGTCCGATGCGGTCGGGCGTCTGTTCCTCGTCGATGCGGTAGTCCACACGCTCTGTGCGTCCCATGCGCACAAACGAAGGCACCTCCTCGGCGTCTGTGGCAGAAAGCAGGATGCGACGCTCCACATTAGGCAAACTCTCTACCGCCTTCTGCATCTCAGCACGGAAACCCATGCGCAGACATTTGTCAAACTCATCGATAACGAGCCATTTCACGTTGTCCACCGAGAAGTTGAGCTTGTCGATATGGTCGTTGAGTCGTCCTGGGGTGCAGAATACAATCTGTGGTCGGGTGCGCATGATGGTGCGATGCTCGTCCATAGTGGGGCGTCCTCCGTAGAGACATTCCGAGCGCAGTCCGCTGCCCATGCGTCTGAACACATCGTTCGACTGCATGGCGAGTTCGCGTCCAGGCACAATCACCACGGCTTGCATCTCGTCCACCTTGGGGTCGAGACGCGAGGCTATGGGCAACAGATAGGCAAGGGTCTTTCCGCTGCCCGTAGGAGCGAGCACCACCACGTCGCGGTCGGAATGGAGCACAGCGTCGATAGTGTCGTGCTGCATGGCGTTGAGTTCTTCGATATGCAGCTTTTGTAGTGTGTTGTCTATATTCATAAATTCGTTTTTTCTTAAAAATACATTTCTATCGAGAGGAAAAACTCTCATTAGAAGTTTATTTCTATCAAGAGGAAATATTCGTATTAGAAGTTCATTTCCTTAGATAGTATATTCTCAAGTTTCTCTGCCGAGAGGCGCAGCTGGAAATTGCCCTTTATGGCAACACTAATGCCGCCCGTCTCCTCCGACACCACCACAGCTATGCAGTCGCTATCCTGTGAGATGCCGAGAGCGGCACGGTGGCGCAATCCCAATTCCTTTGGAATGTCATGGTTGTGCGACACGGGCAGGATGCAGCCTGCCGCCCTTATTCGTTTACCCGTGATGATCATAGCACCATCGTGCAGCGGCGAGTTCTTGAAGAAAATATTTTCTATAAGTCGTTGGTTGATACGTGCGTCAATCAGGTCGCCCGTGTCTACGATGTCGTCAAGGCGTATGCCTCGCTCTATCACGATGAGTGCTCCCACCTTGCCGCGCGACATGTCCATGCACGCCATGACGATGGGTATGACGGTCTCCTTGTCCACAGTATCCTGCTTTGACTTGCCACTTATGAAGAATTTGGCCACGGCGGCAAATCTCTGGTGCGCTCCGAGTGAGTAGAGGAATCGTCGTATCTCTTCCTGGAAGAGCACGATGAGGCCAATCACTCCCACCGACACCAGTTTGTCCATGATAGCCCCCAAGAGGCGCATCTCAAGCACCTGGCTCACAAACAGCCACACAAGCACAAACACGATGATGCCTATGAAGACGTTGAGCGAGCGGCTCTCCTTCATCAGTCTGTAGATGTAGTAGAGCATCAAGGCGACAAGCAGTATGTCGATAATGTCTTTTATTCCGAATTCAAACATATATTGAGTTTTGAATTTTGAGTTTTGAATTATTGCTGATGGCAATTTTGCAAACTTCCACCGCCTCCCTCACATCATGCACTCTCAGAATCGACGCACCCTTCATCAGGGAGATAGTGTTGAGGGCAGTAGTGCCGTTGAGCGAAGTGGTAGGGTCGCCGCCGATGAGCTTGAATATCATGCTCTTGCGCGAGATGCCCACGAGCACGGGCAGTTCGAGCTCGAGCAACAGTTCGGCATGGCTCATAATCTCGTAGTTCTGCTCAAGAGTCTTGCCGAAGCCATAGCCAGGGTCGAGAATAATGTCCTTGGCTCCAAGGTCGCGCAGACGCTGCACCTCAGCTGCAAAGTTCTTCATCATCTTTTTAAGCGTGGGTTGCACCGACATAAGGATATATGGCACTCCGAGCTTGGCAACAGTCTCAAACATGTCGCCCTCCTCGTGTATGGCCTGTCCCACAATGCCCGTGAGTCCACCCTCCGACACATCGTTGATGATGTCAGCACCAAACTCCTCCACGCATTGGCGGGCCACAAGCGGGCGATAGGTGTCAACGCTTATTATGGCGTCGGGCTGCTCCCGGCGCACTATATTCAAGGCACGTCGCAGACGCTCAGTCTCTTCCTCCACGCTCACCACTTCGGCTCCAGGACGTGTGGAGAAGGCTCCCACATCAATTACGCGTCCGCCCTCCTCGATAATCTGGTTGGCGCGGTTGGCAATCTCTGTCTCAGTCTGTTTGCGGCTGCCTGAGTAGAACGAGTCGGGTGTGGCGTTGAGTATGCCCATCACCATAGGGCGTGCGAGGTCTATGAGCTGACCACGAACGTTTATAGTATATTCCATTATTATGTTTTTTTCCTGTCTTATGTGTTATGCAAATTACGCAATAATTCTCGAAACCGCCAAATTATTTGAAACAAAAAGCCTACAACTTGAAATAAATATATTACTTTTGCAAATACTTAACACATCATAGAATGCAAAGAACGGGAATATTCGTGGGGTCGTTCGACCCCTTTACTATTGGTCACGACTCCGTGGTGAGGCGTGCCGTTAAGCTGTTCGACAGGCTTGTCATTGGCGTGGGCGTGAATGAGTCGAAACGCTACATGCTCTCTGCCCAGGAGCGCGTGGAGGCTATAAGGCGGCTTTATAGCAACGACGAGCGCATAAGTGTGGAGCGATATAGCGACCTTACTGTCGACTTTGCCCGACGCATGGAGGCTGAGTTCATTGTCAAGGGAGTGCGCTCGGTGAAGGACTTTGAGTTTGAGCGCGACCAAGCCGACATCAACCGCCGACTTACAGGCATTGAGACCGTATTGCTCTATGCCGAGCCCGGCATGGATAGCATCTCGTCGTCGGTAGTGCGCGAGCTTACCCATTTCGGACGCGACTGTAGCATGTTCCTGCCCAAGCCATAACAACAATCAAATTCATGAACATCAAAAAACATTAAGCATTATGATAACATATAATGTAGACGGCGTGAAAATGCCGAAGATTAAGAAACGCGACACCTCGGCATGGATACGTGCCGTGGCTGCCTCCTACAACCTAAAAGTGGGTGAGATAGGCTATATGTTTGTCGACGACGAGAAGATTCTCGAAGTCAACAACGAGTATCTTGGTCATGATTACTACACCGACGTGATTACGTTCGACTATGACGAGCCGGGAATTGTGAGCGGCGACATAGTAATCTCGCTCGACACCGTGCGCACTAATGCCGAGCAGTTTGGCAAGGAATACGACGACGAGCTTCATCGCGTCATCATCCATGGCATTCTGCATCTTTGCGGAATCAACGACAAGGGTCCGGGCGAACGCGAAATTATGGAGGCTGAGGAGAACAAGGCGCTGGCGTTGCTTAAGGATATGAAAAGCAACAAGAAGCTTTAAGGCTCATCCCGAACGAATCCCGAAGGAATCCCGAAGGAAGCGTGTCCCCATCCGCTTCCATCAAAAAAGGTTTATCACTCCCATGTCAGTCTCAGTCTCAGAGTTTCAGTTGAGAAAATGTCATATTCCCTTTTTCTTAACTGAGACTCTGAGACTGAGATTTTTGTTTCCTGCCGAGGAAACGAATTTTTCCTGCCGAGGGAGTTTTTCCCTGCCGAGGAAATTCAAATGTCGTAAATCCATTTGTTTGCGTTGGTCCATCGCCAAACAGTAGTGCGCGATATGTCCACCACGTTGTTAATCTGCGGTCCCGTCAGTCCGATGCGC
>DAVZIG010000053.1:0-11163 GCA_052273435.1 Prevotella sp. | reverse complement strand
CCCTAGACCCACTGATTAAGAGTCAGTTGCTCTACCAACTGAGCTAAGGGTGCATTGGTTATTTTGTTATCAGCAACCTCATTTCTGAATTGCGAGTGCAAAGGTATAACTTTTTTCGATAACTGCAAAACTTTGACGCTCTTTTTTCACTCATTTTTATCCACAAATGATTTATATCAAGCAAAATCGCATATATAAAGCATAAATCATTATCGACATCATTGTTTTCGCTGTTTTATTTTCAAGTCCGAACGGTTTTGCCTCCTAAGAAAAAAGCCGTGGCAGCTTTTACACCACCAAGGCTCTATAAAAAGAAATAATTTTTTCTTGCTTAATTGTTTGGGGTAAGATGTTTCATCACCTTCTCAAAATAACGCTGTGTACGCTTTACACTATATCTATTGCCACCATTCCACGATCTAATGGCACGCTCTATATCGTTGAGCGGATTAAAATGCGACTGTATAAGCTCAAACATCTCCTTCGACTTTGCCAAGCTAAATCTGTCGCGCAGCGTGAAACGCTTCTTACTGTTGCGCTTCTTCAGGATTTGGTTGCATTCGGCTACCAATATCGGTGTGATTTGCATTGCTCCGCATGAATTACCCTTCACAGCCTTGGTGTTGCCTTCACTCTCAACCTGAATTATCGCCTGCATCACAGGTTCCCAATCAAAATCATCTGTGCTGGCAGTTTCTGTCTCAACTGCTGTTTCTGCACCCATAACGGGATTTGCTCCCAATAAACATACAACTAATAATACTACTTTAAAAAGTTTAATCATTATAAATTTGTTTGTGGAATCCGAACACTATCCCTTAAATAGTCAGTGGCAACACTTCTTCAATACAGAAGCGGCGACATATCATATAAAGAACTCTTCCCTGCAAGTTAAGTCTCTTTTTAGCGGGAAGACAACCGAAATAAATGTTCACGATAGATGCCTGAAAACAATCAATCCAGCATTAATCTAAATTCCGTTAGATACTTTCAGATACGCCTCTAAAACAAAAAGAAGTCTGTATCCTTTTTTCTTATCGGGTGCAAAATTACACAAATTTCGTGGAATGTGCAAGTTTTTCAAGTCGTATTTGTAATATTTTAAGGTTTCTAAATACACGTAAATCAAGTGATTTTCAATGTAATACAAGCGATACCGATGCTTTTATCACACTCTTCAGTGACTGTCCATGCCACTAAAAACCTATAATAAAAAGCTATATTACAACCCACAAAAACACCATTTTCAATAAAAAAGACGTCCTCGTTCCTGGCCAACTAAGCGATTACCACTTACACCATGAAACGAGGACACCCCTTCTTCTACCCTATATATATTAAGGTATATATTATATAATAATGTATAACATGCTATCTTATTCTTTCAGAAGCCCTAACCATCTTCTCATCCTTTATTATCGCCACACGCGCCATAAACACGAGTATCAAGGCAACAGCTGGCAGACATGCCGCAAATGAGATATGGAAAGTTGTGTCGGCAGATATCACATTTCGTGTCATTGCACCGAACACCACATACCACGCCAAGAGCAAAAACAGGTTGCATAGACACATACGACTCTGCAACGGACGGTTCTTGTAGAGAAATATGATGGCAAGACTCAGCACACTGCTTATCAAGAGAAGTCCGAAAAGACCGCACACAGAATAGTCGGCACCACTGCTGAGCACCACCATGAGGTTGTACATCTTGAAATTCACTCCCATCGCCTGTGGCTCAAAGCTGCCGAGCGGCATACACAAACATACCAACGAGACAATAAAGGCGATAAGCAAGAAGACAGATTGCTTGCGCTGTATCATAACAATAATCCTTTTTAAGCCTCTTCCAGTTCCTTGTTGTTGTCCTGTGAAGGATCGCGGTAGTATACATTACCCTCAACAAACTCCTGTGTAGCAAGAAGTGTTGGCTTTGGGAGCTTCTCGTAGTAGCGAGAGATTTCAATCTGCTCACGATTCTCGAACACCTCCTCAAGCGAGTCGTTGTATGAAGCGAACTCGGCAAGCTTCTTGTTGAGGTCCTGCTTAATCTCTACGGCAATCTGATTAGCACGCTTAGCGATGATAGCAACACTCTCATAGATGTTTCCTGTCTCGTCGCACAATTCCATAATGTTGCGTGTGACGGTGTTGACGGGAGCTTTTGATTTTTTGTAATCCATTAATTTAATGTTTATGTTTATTGATTAATGTTTATTATTCTATACAAATCAGTCCTTGGTGTATTCCTTGCACTTGTTGATGAACTTCTCGGCCATTACCTTGTCCTTGGAGTCGGGATACTCGTTGATAAATCCATAGCATTCATCCTCGGCATCCTGGAAACGTTCAAGTTTCTTCTCCTCCACGCTCTGCTGAGCCAACTCAAACTTGCTCTTCATCACAAGCAGAGCAAATTTCTCGCGCAACTTAGAGTAAGGGAAATCCTTCAAGGCATTCTGTGCTGTTATGATGCAAGCCTCATAGTTGTTGCCTCCGTATGTGCAGTTGCCGAAATACTGGCCAAGGTCATAGTAGAGCTGAGCCGAATGCAATTCCTTCTGCACGAGCTTGTCCTGCAACTCAAACAGACGCTGCTGTGCCTCAGCACGACGGTTTCCATCCGGAAAGAGGTCGAGATAATCCTGGAAGGCAGAAATGGCATTCACAGTCTGCGACTGGTCAAGACGTGGCTCCGGAGTGAGGTTATACAGGCTCATGCCAACATAAAACTCAGCATTCTCGGCATAGGTGCCCTTAGGATAGCTTGCAAAATATTTCTTGAATGTAGCAGCGGCTCCGTCGTATTCCTTGCTGTTGTACTCAGCCATGCCAAGCATATACAGACTCTCTTGGGCGTTGTCAGTACCTTTCTGCATGGTAACGAGACTCTGCAACAATGTCGAGGCACGCACATACTTGCCCTGAGCATAGCTTTCCTTGGCATATTCATACTTATAGGAATAGTCGCTTGTCTTGTATACCTTATTGAATTCGTTGGCACAACTCGTAAGGAGCAGTGCCGCAAGAATTGCTACTGTGATGTAATTCTTCATAACTCGATATTTATTTTGAACTGCAAAAATACACATTATTCATCTATTAACAAAGCAATAAGAGTGTTTTTATAAAATATTCACGCTAAATCGTAGTCTATGCTTGTCTGTTTTCGCAGTTTTTAGTATTTTTGTATGATTAAAAGGCTATATTATGGATTTCAAAATCACTTCGCGCTTCTCGCCTACAGGCGACCAGCCACAAGCTATACAACAGTTGACCGACGGCATTCTTCATGGCGAAGAGGCTCAAGTATTGCTCGGTGTCACTGGCTCTGGCAAGACATTCACCATGGCTAATGTCATTGCCAACATCGGACGTCCCACTCTCATTCTCAGCCACAACAAGACCCTTGCCGCACAGCTCTACGAGGAGATGAAAAGTTTCTTTCCTGAGAATGCGGTGGAGTATTATGTCTCCTACTACGACTATTATCAGCCAGAAGCCTATCTCCCATCTTCCGATACATATATCGAGAAAGACCTTGCCATCAATGAGGATATCGACAAATTGCGTCTGTCGGCTGTCACCTCACTGCTGTCGGGCAGAAAAGATGTAATTGTTGTATCCTCCGTATCGTGCATCTACGGTATGGGCGGACCTACTGCCATGGCCAACAGCATCATAAGCATTAAGCGCGGACAGATACTCGACCGCAACGAGTTTCTAAGAAGACTTGTCGACGCTCTTTATCTTCGCAATGACATAGAGCTTAAACGTGGCAACTTCAGAGTTAAGGGCGACACAGTTGACATATGGATGGCATATAGCGACAACCTTTTGCGTATCACTTGGTGGGACGACGAGATCGACTCCATAGAGGAGCTCGACAGCCTTACCTGCCAACGCATTGCCTCGTTCGAGGAATACCAAGTTTATCCTGCCAACCTCTTTGTCACTTCCAAGGAGCAGACCGAGTCGGCCATACGCCTCATACAGGACGACTTGACCAAACAAGTTGACTACTTCGAGAGTATTGGCGACCATATCCGCGCACAAAGAATCAAGGAGCGCGTGGAATACGACATGGAGATGATCAAGGAACTTGGCCATTGTTCGGGCATAGAAAACTATTCGCGCTATTTCGACGGACGTGAACCCGGACAGCGTCCTTACTGTCTTCTCGACTTCTTTCCTAAGGACTACCTCATGTTTATTGACGAAAGCCATGTCAGTGTGCCTCAGATTAGTGCCATGTATGGTGGCGACCGTGCCCGCAAGCAAAATCTTGTGGAATATGGTTTCCGTCTGCCTGCGGCTTTCGACAACCGTCCTTTGCGGTTTGAAGAGTTTATGGAGATGACCAATCAGGTGGTGTATGTATCAGCAACACCTGCCGACTTCGAGCTTCAACAGTCCAATGGCATCATCGTTGAGCAGATAATCCGACCTACAGGACTTCTTGACCCAATCATTGAAGTGCGTCCTATCGAAAACCAAATCGACGACCTGCTTGAAGAAATTCTGCAACGCCGTGAGCGCGAGGAGCGTGTGCTTGTCACTACTCTCACCAAGCGCATGGCTGAGGAGCTAACAGAATATCTGCTCAACCACGACATACGCGCCAACTACATACATAGCGATGTGGCCACTCTCGACCGTGTGCAGATAATGAACGACCTGCGTGCAGGACTCTACAACGTGCTTGTAGGTGTCAATCTCTTGCGCGAGGGTCTCGACTTGCCTGAGGTTTCGCTTGTGGCTATACTCGATGCCGATAAAGAGGGATTCCTCCGCAGCCACCGTTCTCTCACTCAGACAGCAGGACGTGCTGCCCGAAACGTCAACGGCAAGGTGATTATGTATGCCGACAATATCACCGACAGTATGCAGAAGACCATCGACGAGACGGCACGCCGACGTCAGATTCAGCTTAAATACAACCAAGACCACGGCATCACGCCTCAGCAAATACGCAAGGACATCAAGGGTGCTCTTATGTCGTCTATGTCGTCTGGAAATGAGAAAACCAACAGCAACGTGTCTATTGGCAAGAATGGAGCTGCCGACAACACATCAAAGAAGAGATACCAGCCTTACATCGAACCCGATGGCTACGCTTATGCAGCCGACCCAGTTGTGAAACGCATGACAAAGAAACAGCTTGAAAAGAGTATTGCCGACACTACAGAACTGATGAAGACAGCCGCAAAAAACCTCGACTTCCTTCAGGCGGCACAATACCGCGACGAAATTGTGAGACTGCAATCGTTGCTTGAGGAGTAATTAAATGACTCCTCACTAAATATGGAATAATTGGATTCATTTCCATAATAAAAAATATCCCACGAATTTCACTTTGTGAAGATAGTGAAATCCGTGGGAGTTTTTCTTATCAAACGAACAACGCCCTACATTCTTGCACCAAACCTTGCTGTCGCCATCGGTGCTGTAAAGTAATAGTTTTGGTCATTATTATTATCCAGGAACATCACTTTCTTCATTCCAAAGAAAGCCAGACCTGTGGGGAATACACGCTGCACATCAGCCACTCCACCCGAAAGAGCCGGACTACCCGACTGAAGATTAAAGTTCCATGAGCGGTCGAAGGACAATGGTGCTCCATGCTCTACATCATCAACCTCACAATTCACATTCATCTTATCGCTCTGCTTGAAACTCTTGAACATAGGATTAAACTGTCCTGCCACACTGCTCTTTATATCGTTGTCGTTCCAAATAATATGATCAGCATCCTTCGCCATCTGCCTCACACCCGTCTCCGTGGAAGCGTAATAATAGTTTGGAGCCACAATCGAATGCTCAAGGTCGGCACCATCTTTCTTTGGCTGCTTCATTCCATAGCGGCAGTCATACACAAGGTTGTTTACAAATGTCGGGGCAATGGCCTTCTCCAGCCAGATGCATCCACCCTTCTTGTTCTTTGAGCGTCGCCATCCACAGTTCACTATAGTGTTGTTGTAGGCTGTAAGCTCTGTTAATGGTACAATCTCACTGTTGCCGGCATTTGACAGTTTGAAAGCATTTGTGCAGGCATTATAGATAATGTTGTTGGAAATATCAAGCTTACAACCTGATTTCACGTTGATAGCCTCGCCACCGTCAGCCGCATTTCCGCTGTCAGCAAATATACAGTTGTATATTACGCCCTGACCTCCAGTGAAATAAGTTTGGTCGTTGTAGTTGTCGTGCAAGAAACTGTTTGCCATCACAAACTTGCCATTCACATTGCAGAAGTGGAAAGCCGGCACACCTCCGTCAATGGTTGTCTTAAATAGTTTGTTCTGAAATGATGCCGACGATTCTGTTGGCGTTGCTCCAGCATAAGCCAAGTCCACATGGTTGAGCACAACTTCCTCACTGTTGTAACCGCAGATTATGCCTCCCCAGTCCTCAGGCTTCTTGGTGTCTGAGGTGAAGGTTACGGGATGCTCGGCTGTTCCCATGCAGTAGAGATTGCCAAGCACTACAATCTCTATTGGCACCTGCACTCCAGACTTACACGTCACTGTCACGCCCGGCTCTATATACAATGATGTTCCCACCGGTATCTCCACACTCTTCGTGAGCGTAGTGTCCTTAGTCCATACTAATGAACCTACAGGATATTCGGCTATAGCAGTCTTCAACACCTCTGCAGAGCCCTGATTCTCGTTGCCGCCGTCATTGTTGTTATACTCATAAGGATTAATGTTGTCGTTCTCGCATGAAGAAGCGACAAAGGCTGTTGCTGCCGCAGCAAGCAAACAGGCGAATTTGTTTATTGATTTCATTATTTTTTATATCTTCACTCTCATTCCCAAAAGAAATGTTCTACCATACTGATAAGTTTCCACAACAGTCTTGTCCTTGCGCTGTCCCTCATATTCCAAATTGCTCTGGTTCACTGTCTTGAGATAGCGCTCACGCTTTGCGTCGAGCAAATTGTTAGCCTTAAGGAATAATGACACTCCGCATGGGAATTTCTTCTCCATGCTGAAATCAAGTCCAAACATTGCCTTGTCCCATTGGTCGGCATCTTTGAAAGGCGATACAAGTGCAAGCTTTGTACCCGTGTACGACGCTGCAAGCTGGGCGTTCCATCCATAGTTGGTGTCTTTATACAACAAAGAGAGGTTGGCTGTATGAGGAGCTTGGTTCACAAGCGGACGAGTCTGTGTCACTCCCGTCTTATACTCAGCGCTGCCCTCTTTATACTCACGCTTTGTCGTGGTTATCGACGAATGGGTGTATGTATAGTTGGCCTTGATTCCAAAGTGGCGTATATACTTCACCACGTCAATCTCAAAACCATAGTTCTTGGCATTACCAAGGTTGTCGGGCATATAGTATGCGTCAGCTCCACTGCCAATCTTTCCGTCGGATGTCACAAACACCTGTTCGATAGGGTCTTGCAGATATTTGTAGAAGACACCTGCAAGCACCTGCTCTGTAGCTGATGGGAACCACTCCCAACGCAAGTCCACATTGTCTATCCTTGCCCGCTTGAGGTTTGGATTACCCTTCTCCTGATATTCCTCACCCATTATCTGGTAAGGCACTATCTCATAGAAACCGGGACGGTTGATAGAGCGGTAGTAAGACAGGCGCACATTCATCTTCTTTGTGGGAGTCCACTTTACTGATGCCGACGGCAACCAGTCCCAGTAGCTCTGCTCGCCCACCTGTCCCATGTTGGAAAACTTCTGCTGCATAGTGTATATCTGGTTGGTATGTTCCGCGCGCACTCCAGCATTCAGCTCACCCCAAGGAGTCTTCACGGTAGTCATCACATATGCCGCACCAACATGTTCCTTCGAGTCATAGTTGAGCTGTGAAGCCTGTGAATAAGGAGTCTTGCATGTCCAGTCGATTGAGGCAAACTGCTCAAAGCCGTTTCCGTCGAGTTTCTGCGATATGTCAGCAGGGTTGAATATATACGAGTAGTAGCGGTTGCCACGCTCCTTGCGACGATATTGCGCTCCTGCTCTCCACTTGGCATCTATCTCATGTGTGAAATGCGAGTCGTAGGAGAGGTTCACATATCCTGCCCAGTCCTTGTCGGTATTGTGCTGAAAACGTCGCTCCATGCTCTTTGGCAAAGTCTTTATGATGTTCTTGTCGGCTGTCCACAACGCTCCATACACTCCGTCATTGGCCTGAATGGTATTAGTCAAACTGAGATACACGCGATCAGGGTCTTCAGCCTTTGCCTGCGAGAATATGCCAGCCCAGTCCACAGTGAAGTCTTTCGTCAGATGATGCGTACCTTTCAGATGTGTGGCAAATATACTCTGTATCTGCGACAGCGAGCGTGTCTCGTCGTCTTGTGTGTAAGAGTCGCTGCCGATATACTCGGTATTGACAGAGTTATTGTAGCGCACACCCTTCGAGTTGGTTCTTACGTACATGTTATACCACTCCAACTTGTTGTTCTCCAACTGCAAGTCCACCTTTGCATGCACACCTGCCGTGAGGTCGTGTATTGAATAATAGCGATGTTGAAGTGAATAAATGTACATAGCCTGCTCACCCGACGCCATCTTCACAGAGTTGTATGTGCGTTCCGTACCACGAAATATATTCTGCACACAACCTGCAAGCATCACTCCGATGCGGTCTTTCCAAAAGCGGTTGCCTATCGACAATCCTCCCACAAAATTAGGTGTCGGCATCGAATGCTTGCTTATCTGTGTAGGTCCGTTGCGGAAGTCGCTCATCTCAGCCTTATAGTCAGCGCCATTGGCCTCATAAGGAGCCGTATGTGTGTAGTTGCTTCTGTTCGACGAGAGATATTCGCGACCATCTTTCCAAAAATAGTCGCTCATGCCAACAGCGGCATTTGCTTGTATCTGAAAATGCGATGGAGCATCCTTCATCACCATGTCCACCACTCCACCAGCTGCATCACCCTCCATTTCTGCCGTCAACGACTTCGACACCACAAGTCTGTCCATAAGGTCAGATGGGAATATGTTCAATGGAATATATCTGTTCTTGTCGTCAGGACTCGGTATCTTTACCCCATTCACAAGTGTGTAGTTGTAGCGCTTATCCATACCACGCAGTATGGCATACGAAGCCTCGCCCGAAGCGTCGCGCTCCATAGTCACACCCGACACTCTTTGCAGCACACTTGCCACATTCACGTCTGGCGAGAGTTGTATGCTCTGCTGGCTCATCACATTCAGCACATTACCGGCCGTTTTCTCCATGTCTATAGCACTGCGGTCGGAATGGTATTCCTTATGACCTTTGATCACCACCTCGCCAAGCTCGCGCAAGTCTTCGTCGAGAGTGATTGTCACGACACCCTTGTCGGAAACCTCAACCGGTATCTCGCGGGTCTTGTAGGATATGTATCTCACAACAAGCGTAAATCGTCCTTTATCGGGTAGCTCATGCAGAGAGAACGAACCGTCAAGTCCTGTTGTCGTCTTGACATTTGGCAGTTCCTTCACCTCTACAACCGAGCCAATAAGCGGCTCTCCCGTACGGTTATCTTTCACGATACCATCGAGAGTGTGTGCAGAAGCCGTTGCTGAAGAGGCAACAAGAGCAGCACTTATTAAAATCTGTCTCATGTTGGATTTTTTTTATTTCTTTACTTTCTCCACTGTGTGTATCACTTTTCCGTCCTTGTCAATCATTGATATTTTCAGCACATTCTTCGTAGCCGAGATGATTGAGAATCCGTCGGCTGACGAGCAGAATACAGTTCCCTCAGTCTCCTTTACTGGGCGAGCCAACGATGCAGACGAGTTGACAACATAATCTATATTGTCGTTCTTCATGCGAATATGCTGGAAGTTGTGTATGTGGCCACAAGCGTAAATTGCCACATTATTATATTTATGTAGGATTGGCATCACATTCTTCTGCATGTCTGTGCGCTCATACTCAGCCTTTGTGGTGTAAGCATAGATAGGATGATGACCCACCACAACCACCCAGTCCTCATTGGCTGTCTTCAGTGTGCGGTCGAGCCAGTCGAGCTGAGCTTGTGGGTCTTGCTTGCATGCATCTGGATATTTCTCGTTGTTCTCGCGGTAACGGTCGATAAGGGGTGTCGTGTCAAGAAACACGATACGTAGGGTTGTGCCTTTGCTTTCAAACACCTTAGTATAATAGCGTGCCGGCATCATCCATCGGCGGCTCACCTTTCCGTAGTCAAGCACAGCCTGTGTGTTGCCTCTATATTCATGGTTGCCAAGCACCGGAAACCAGTCGAGCATCAACTCCGGATGCGAATACACCTGCTCATAATTAGTTGTCCACAATGGATCGTTCACCGATGCTACACCATTGAAATGATGGATGTCGCCTACAGCGAGCACACATTCCATGCCAGTTGTCTCTGCCATGTGTCCCATGAGTTCAGCGATAGGCTTCTGGTCATAATAGCCATTGCGTCCAAGGTCGTTTGCCATATAAAGCGTAACGTCACCTTTAAGTTGTTTCCACTCCTTTGGGGTTTGTGCTTGCAAATGCAAACTGCCGAGCAACACAAAGGCTGCGGCGAGGACAGTAGCTACACGGCTACCAAAGTTCTTGAAATTCTTCATTTCCACTTAATATTTGTTTTTGTTTATCCTATTTTTCCTATAATTATTCCTGAGCGTTTTTCTTTCACGCTGCAAAATTAGGATTAACATATTGCAAAAACATTACATGGGTTTTAAGAAGCTGTTTATTTCAGCTACAGCCAACTTGTAATGCACCTCGAAGTACTATGCCGTAGCTATGTGCATAATGAGGACCTCGAAACAGCGGAATAGAAATACAATCATTGTGAAGGACAACATTGATACCGTATATGCCAATGCCATCCCATAGTGGGCATTCGGACAAATGTATTAAAATGTTGTTTTTCTTGTCTTTCCAAATAATATTACTTAACTTTGCATATAAATAACAAATCTCATACATATAATACATTTATGGCAAAGCTTAAAATAGAGACATCAAAAGGCGACATCATCGTGCGCCTCTATGACGAGACACCCAAGCATCGTGACAATATCTTGAAACTTGCTGGCGAGGGATATTACGACGGAACATTGTTTCACCGCGTAATAAAGGACTTTATGATTCAGGGTGGCGACCCTGACAGCAAGAATGCTCCTAAGGGCAAGCAGCTTGGTGCGGGTGGTCCTGACTATACTA
>DAVZIG010000052.1:0-11356 GCA_052273435.1 Prevotella sp. | reverse complement strand
TATCCTAAGTAACATACGAAATCCCAATATTAGTTTTCTATACAGCGCAAACATCCAGTCTCTCCAAAATAGAAAAGACGACACGTATGTAACCTCAAAGTCTAAATCCGAAACTTGAGTTAAGAATCCAAAAGGTATTTTCCTTTTGGACTTTTTTATTTGTAATATTGTTCAGTTTCCAAATATTTATTGTAACTTTGCGTAAGTATAATGCCTGTTTGTTTTACAATTTAAATAGTAGTTTAATATGGAAAATAAAATGGAGTTATTAAATGCTGGAATGTCAGACACTATTGACATTCTGAAACTTGACGAGATGGACGACATCATTGGTGGCGACGTTGACTGCAAGAAGAAATATGCAAAGGATGGTATCTCGTGCCACGGCAGATACATACAGCGCGGAAACTACATTCGTTGCAAGAGACGTTTTAAAACAATCGTTGACGTTGCGATGTGACCCATAGTCCCCATTTCTGTGGGGCGGTGAGTTGAAAAGTGAGGGTGTGTCTTCTGATGCACCCTCGTTTTATGTGCTAAGCAAATAATGAATATGAACAAACATAGTGTAGTCTTTTTTATTGTATTACTTGTTGCCGTAATGACAGCATCTTGTGGCAACAAGCGTGTTGACATGCTTTTACTGCATGTCGACAGTGTGGCAAAAGAGAATCCTGGTATCGCGTTATCAATGGCGGATAGCATTATGCGTGCTGACTCTGCGGACATGTCAACTTCTGAGATCATGAGGCTGAGACTGATTCGTGGACGTGCGCAAAACGCTGCCACGGTGCCGTTCAAGTCGGACAGCATAATGAGAATCACGGCAGAATACTTCGACAATCACGGCACTGACTATGAGAGCATGTCGGCTTATTATGTTCTCGGCTGTGTGTACCGCGACTTGAAGGATTATCCGCAGGCATTGGAATATTATCATAAGGCGTTAGAGTATAAAAAAGAGAAGCCGGATTCGGTTGAGTATGCATTATTGGCTCGTGTGCATGGGCAGATAGGTGAGTGTTTGCTTGCTCAATTTGCATTAAGTGAGGCTGAAGAGGAATATAATAATGCAAAACAACTTTTCCTTAATGCAAAGGACACTATAGCTGCTGTTAGTGCAGAAATCCAGATTGCTGCTATCTTAGATTCTGAAGGTAGAGCACATGACGGTTATGTGTTGAGAAAAAATATAAAAGATTTGTTGCTAAGAAAAAATCTATTATGTGAGGCTTCTAAGGCCTTAGTTCCTTCTGTGGAGGAGATGCTTGCCGAAGGAAAAATAGATGAAGTTGGCAAAGTGTTGGATGACTATGATAAATTGTCTGGAGATGTAGACCAACATGGTGTAGTGTTTAATGGTGGGGAATATTATTATACATTGAAGGGAATTTATTATTTAGCCAAGGATAGTTTAAGCAAGGCAAGGCATTATTTTGAGAAAGGTATTAAGTCCACTAAAGATCATTCTGTTCGTGAGGCTTCATTTAAAGGTCTGCTGTCACTTTACAAACGCTATGGCAATATGGATTCTATTGCCAAATATTCAGAACTGGCATGTCAAGAAAACGATTCTTCTTACTCATGTTTATCTATAACTCAAACACAGCAATTACAAGCAGCTTATAAATCAAAAGAAAAATTTAGAGAGTATTACAAAGGAAAGGTTGAGCGGCAGAGATTGTGGAACATACTCATAGTCTTTGTTGTTGTGTTTGTTGCATGTATTTTTGTAGCAATATTTTTATGGTATAGGCAGAAAACTAAAGAGAAGTTGATACAGGAACAACTTAAGATTTCTTTGAATAAAATCGAGAATGAAAACAAGGAACATAGAAAAGTGTTAACTGAGTTACACAAAGTAGAAGGAGAGATAGAAAAACTTAAAAGTATACATAGTATACAAGTTGAACAGTTAATAGCAGACAAACAAAAATATGTAGATGAATTGAATGTTCTAAAGAAGCAGTATGATGATTTTGATTTTAGTAAATGTGAAGTTGTGATTTATTTTAAGGAACTTGCAAACATAAAACGAACAGCAGCTTCTAAGCATGAATGGCGCGAATTGTTTTCTTTTGTATCTCAGAGGCTACATTCGCTGTATTCTCTAAAGCCAATGCTGACTCAGTTGGAATTTGAAATAACAATACTGGTAAAGTTGGGCTTTATACCTTCAGAGATTGCAATGATCACAGGTAATTCCATGTCAAATATTTCAAATGTACGCAAGCGATTGTATACAAAAATGACAGGTAAGCAAGGCACGTCAAAAAGCTTTGATGAATATGTAAAGAGTTCATTTATAAATAGTTGACAATGATTTGTGAATTTTCTGTAAACTCTTGTGAAGTTTTTGTGAATAAGAAAGTCTTTCATTTTTTTTTGATTCTCAATTTAAAAATATAAATTTGCACCACGGAATACAAAAAGTGACAATATGAAGCACAAATCTTACTACTTGAAATGTATTGCCGTATTGTTTGTTTCTTTATGTTCTGTCTCAACAGAATGTGTAGGAATGGATGATATAGGGATTGAACACGTAAATAATATAGATTTGGTATCTGTATGCAATAGTCCTATGATAATACAACTTGCAGTCACTCCTGTTGTGAAAAAATCAAATGGATTAAATGTTCAGAGAATGCCACGTGCAAATGTTGAGATATAATAAATAAAGGAAGTGCAGCAACTTCTGACAATGGTTAAATATCGTTGTTGAAAATAATTCATAAAACTATCAGAAATTGGAACTCTCTCAGTTTAATATAACGAAAATCCTTGGTGATGGTGCGTGGGTGTTTAACACACTCACGTCCGCCTTCATCAAGATTTCAGCGTCTGTATGGCAACACATTTTTGATACGGATGATGAGCATTTGTTGCTCACATTACGTCAACAAGGGTTTATTGTAGACAGCCATGAGACAGAGATAAACAAATATAGGTATATTTACTATAACAAGATGTTCGACAGACGCTCGTTGGCAGTGACTGTAGCACCGACAATGTGCTGTAATTTCGGTTGCGGCTATTGTTTTGAGGGCACGCACAAAACAATGCCGACGATGAAGAAGCCTGTCGAGGATGCCATTGTTGGCTACCTTGTAAAGCAGTCAGAAAACAAGAATATAGCAATCAACTGGTTCGGTGGAGAACCATTGCTTGCCTTTGGGGTGATACATTCTGTTTGCAGCCGACTGAATGATGCTGGAGTAGAGTTCGTGTCAAGCATGGTGACAAACGGAAGCCTGCTCACCGCCGATGTGGCAGCTAACCTTGAGCCATTGCACCTTACCCATCTGCAGATAACACTTGACGGTACAGCAGCAACCCACGACAAGCGACGCTTCTATAAAGGCGGAAAGCCGTCGTTTGCCGACATCATAGCCAACATACATAGCTTGATGTCGCTTGCCGACGTGCAGCTTACCATTCAGGTTGGTGTTGACAATACCAATCCCAGCGCCTACGAGGATTTGTATGAATACATGCAGGTAGAGTTCAATGAAGAGATGCAGTCTGGGCGCATTGTCATAGGCTGCAACAACATACAAAACCGTACTGGCTTCGACCGCACAGGCGTGTGCATGACCGACCGCCAGCTGTTTGAGAAGGGGACCGAGGCTGTTGCCGAAGGTCGTTATCCAGAATTGATGACAAAGATGCCAGGCAAGAGTTTGCCGTGCATGTATCGCTGTGGCAACCAGCCCGTTATTGACCCAGAAGGCAATATATATCGCTGTCTGGAGCATTTGGGAAGACGTGAAATGAGCATAGGCAACATTACTGACGGCAATATATCATTTGGCAAGTTGGCAGACATGACATTCTTTGCCGATCCATTTGATGATGACGAGTGCAGACACTGTGCAGTGTTGCCAGTGTGCGGAGGAGGCTGCCCCAACGACATCGCGAATTGTAAGGACCGCAGCCACAAGACATATTGCTCTATATACAAGGATTATCTTGCCGACATGCTGCCAGTACTATATGCCAGAATAAAGTCAAAATAGAAACCAAAAGAATTAAATATGAACAATAAGACACATGGAGGCACATTCCTTATAACATTATTGCTGTCGCCGATTGGCGCGATGGCGCAAACCCCTAACGACAGTACTGTATACAAAAGTGTCAATCTCGACTCGGTGGTTGTGACGGGCAAGCGCCCACTCGTGTCGCATGATGGAACCAAAGACATTGTCAATGTGAAAGGCTCGTATCTTAGTGGCATGGGCAATCTTGGCAACATGCTCAAGATGGTGCCTGGACTTGTCATGATAGGACATAACCAGTTTCAGGTAATAGGTAAAGGCGCACCGAAATACTATATCGACGGCAGGGAAGTGACGATGCAGGACATCTTCAACACCATCAAGGCAAACAATGTGGCACGTATAGAGATAGAGCATGAGCCTTCTGCAAAATATCCATCGGGCACAAACGCTGTTGTCAACATCGTCACGCTGAAGCCGATGAAGGACTACATGTCGCTCAATCTTTACAACACGCTCACCATGCGCCGGAAGGTGTCGGAAAAACCATCGTTCGACTTCACTTACAGCCGCGGCAAGTGGGCGACAACTGTTGACTACTCGTACAGCCTGTTTAGGAATCTCAACAAAGAGACATACTTCACTGAAATCTACCGCCCTGACTATACATTCCGCAGCGACGAGGCCAACCATTCCTACATGCGCAACATGTCGCACGAGTTGACGTGGACCAACGACTTCTACATCAACGAAAACAACCGCATAGGACTCGTCTACACTTTCTCCCACACCAGGGACAACACGACCGCCGACGAACTGACTACATATAAAGACCGCGACCAGACCGAGGAGAAGGACATTGTGCGCAAGGAGAAGACTCAGCGCAACCTACACAACATATCGCTTTCCTATTCAGGCGACCTGTCGGAGAACAGCAGCCTCAATCTGTCGGCTGACTATTCGATACTCAGTAACCATATCGATAACACAAGCGATGAGGAGAGCCTAACGACACACAGCAAGTCGAGTGTCTACTCGCGCTCGGAAGGCACCTACAACATTGTCACGCTCAATGGCTCTTATAGCTTCAAACTACCCGGAGGCATCGGCACCGAGGTGGGCGCACGCTACTACAACACCCACTATCCGCTCGACTTCTCCACAAACAACATGTTTGCCAATGTGTCGGCTGCAAGCAACCACCAAACACTGAGCGACAACGTTACGGCAGGCTACCTCTCACTGCAACGCGGATGGAAGAAATTCTACGTAAATGTAGGCGCACGCTACGAGTATTCCGACACGCGTATAAAAATAAACACAGGAACTGACTCCTACAAGGCTGCGCGCCACACCTCCGACATCCTGCCGTCGGTAACGTTGCAATGGCAAGTCGCAAAGAAGGTTGCTCTGCGTGGTGTCTATATGCGCACGTTGGACAGGCAGGGCTACCAGGGTTTGAACCCTTATCCATCCTACAAGGACTCGCTCGCCTATGCCACCGGAAATGTTGACCTTCGCCCATCGTATCTCAACCGGTATTTCCTCTACGGATTTATAGGCAACGGCCTTGTCATGGGAGTGGGATATGTCAACAAATACGACCCGATAGAGACTGCTACCTTCTGTCAGTCGGACGACCGCAACGTGACAACGGAGATGCCGGTCAACACCCACCGTTTGGAGCACTACGTAGGAATGATTAACTACCGCCATGCTTTTGGCAAGTTGTTCTTCAACAGTAATGTGGTGGTGACGATTCCGCATGATGTCTACTACTTCCTTGGCAAGCGCCACACCGTGACCACGCCATACTGGGAAGGCAACTTCAATCTGTCTTATCCCGTTGGCAAGAGCACAAGCGTATACACGTCATTCAGCTACCAGAGCTTCAGTAAAGAGAATTTCTCCAAGCAGCGCAGGGCAGATAACTGGTCGGCAGGTGTGCAGTCGAACTTGTTGAAGAAACGGCTCACTATCAGCTTTGGCGTGACCGACATTCTCCACCATGCCAACTACAACAACTGCTCATACAGCTATCTCAACACACGCAACGGAACCTACGGCACAAACGACATGCGAGGCGTGTCGCTCACGTTGACATATCGTTTGTTCAACCGCGACCTGTCCACACAGTCGTCATCAGGAAGCGATGATGTGCTGATGAGAACAGAGTAGAGAGTCTGCGTGTGAATGAATTTTTCCATCAATGATATAGAATATGTTTCATGTATATATTCAAAACGATGCCCGTGATTGCGGTGTGTCATGTCTTCGCATGATATGCCGCCATCACGGGCAACGTTTTTCTGAGCGTGAGCTTTCCGAACTTTGCCATACCACACGCAACGGCGTGTCGCTGCGCGATATAAGCGAGGCGGCAGAAAAGATTGGCATGAAGACAATGGGCGTGAGGCTCACCATCGATAGGCTTGCTGAAGACATTCCGCTGCCATGCATACTGCACTGGAACCAGCATCACTTTGTGGTGTGCTACAAGGTGCGGCGCAAGCGTGGCAACACCTATTATTACATAGCCGACCCGGCAAGCAAATGTCTCAAGTATTCCGAAGAAGAGCTGAAGCAGTGCTGGGGACACAGCGAAGGCAACCGTCACTACGGCATTGCCCTGCTCTTGCAGCCCACCGACCGGTTCTACAGCTATGAGCCCAGGAAGCAAGACGGAAGCTCGGGCTTGAAATTCCTTGCCAGGTATTTTAAGCGTTTCCGCAAGTCGCTCACTGGCATCTTCATTGCAATGCTGCTCATAAGCGCACTTCAGCTTATAGCCCCGTTCCTTACGCAGCGTATGGTGGATGTTGGCATCGGACAGCGCGACATGAACATGATAACACTCATGCTCATTGCCCAGATGACTGTGTTTGTGTCGAGCCTGGTCGTTGGCATTGTGCGCAACCGCATGGCATTGTTCATGAACATGCGCGTAAACATCACCATAGTCTCCGAATTTCTCTCAAAGCTGATGCGTATGCCATTTCGCTTTTTCGACATCCGCCTTATGGGTGACATCAATCAGCGCATACGCGACAACGACCGAATAGAGGATTTTCTTACTGGCTCGTCCGTAGAGACGCTTTTCTCGATGGTTAGCTTTGTGGTGTTTGCATCAATCCTTGCCTACTACAACGTCATTATACTGTTGGTCTTCTGCGTAGGAAATGCGATGTATGTGGGGTGGACGCAGTTCTTCATGCGCCGCCGTCGCGACCTTGACTTGAAGCGGTTCAACCAGCTTGCCGACGAGCAGGACATAATCTATCAGATGATAGGTGGCGTGCGTGAGATTAAGCTCAACAACTGTGAGGACAGTAAGATAGAAGAGTGGAAAGACTTGCAGACACAGCTGTTTCAGACTAAGTTGAAGACGCTGAACATATTCCAGTGGCAGCAGTTTGGCTCGGTGTTCTTCAGCCAGACTACCAGCCTTATTATTACCTACATGGCAGCCCGCGAGGTGGTGGAGGGCAGGATGACACTCGGCATGATGATGTCGGTGAGCTATATTATAGGGCAGATATCCGCTCCAGTAAGCAATTTCGTGTTGTTCCTAAGCTCGTTGCAGTATGCACGTCTGAGCCTTGAGAGGATAAGCGAGATACAAGAGGCAGAGGACGAGGACCAGTGCATCCAGCGTTGCCAGGCAGCATCCGTGCCCGAGGACATGACCGTCAGCCTGCGCGGTGTGTGGTTCAGTTATAGTGGAGCCGACCGCAACTATGCGCTTCAGAATGTTAATCTTGTGATTCCGCAGCACAAAATGACGGCTGTGGTTGGCGCAAGCGGATGCGGCAAGACCACGATACTTAAACTGCTGCTTGGCTTCTATACGCCTAACAAGGGTGGTATATATGTGGGCGGCGTGCCTATGACAGACATCAACCCACATCTGATGAGACAGCGTATGGGCAGTGTATTGCAGGACGGTTTTGTGTTCTCTGACGACATTAGGCATAATGTGGCTCTCGGAGAGAAAAATCCCGATATGGATAAAGTCAGGGTGGCATGTCGTGTGGCATGTATTGACGATTTTGTGATGCATATGCCGCTTGGTTACGACACAAAGGTTGGCATGGAGGGCAACGGTTTGAGCCAAGGGCAAAAACAGCGTCTGCTCATAGCGCGTGCTGTGTATAAAAATCCCGACATATTGGTGCTTGATGAGGCTACAAACGCTCTCGACGCTAAGACCGAGCGCATGATATTGGAGAATATGCAGGTGTTCTACCGCAATCGCACTGTTGTCGTGGCAGCCCACCGACTGAGTACAATTCGCAATGCCGACAACATTGTTGTGATAGCCGACGGACGTGTGGTGGAGCAAGGCACACACGAGGAACTGCTAAAGAAAAAAGGAGAATACTGGACTCTCCTTAGTTGTCAGATTGAATAAAAATAGGAGGTCGAGCGTTCTCGCTCAACCTCCTGAATATTAATTCTTTTTTACTTGTTGTCCTGGATAAGGTTTTCGCCAGTCATATCCTCAGGCTTCTCAAGACCCAAGATGTGGAGAATAGAAGGAGCTACGTCGGCAAGACGGCCGTCCTTAACAGTTGCAGAGTTGTTGTCTGTAACGTAGATGAACGGAACCGGGTTCAATGAGTGGGCTGTGTTAGGAGTTCCGTCCTCGTTGATAGCGTTGTCGGCATTGCCGTGGTCAGCGATGATGATAGTCTCGTAGTCGTTAGCCTTGGCAGTCTCAACAACCTCCTTCACGCAGTTGTCGATAGCGTGAACAGCCTTGGCGATAGCATTGTAGATACCAGTGTGGCCCACCATGTCGCCGTTGGCGAAGTTAACAACTATGAAGTCGTACTCTTGAGTGTTGAGAGCACCAACGAGCTTGTCCTTAACTTCGTATGCGCTCATCTCAGGCTTGAGGTCGTATGTGGCAACCTTTGGTGAAGGAACAAGGATGCGGTCTTCGCCCTCGTATGGAGTCTCGCGACCACCGTTGAAGAAGAATGTCACGTGAGCATACTTCTCTGTCTCTGCAGTGTGGAGCTGACGCTTGCCCTGAGCAGCGAGATACTCTCCGAGAGTGTTGGTTACATTCTCCTTTGGGAAGAGGATGTTGACGCCAGTGAATGAAGCGTCGTACGGAGTCATGCAGAAGTACTGCAAATCCTTGATTGTGTGCATACCTTCCTCAGTGTGCTCCTTCTGTGTGAGAACCTCTGTGAGCTCCTTAGCACGGTCGTTGCGGTAGTTGATGAAGATGACAACGTCGCCTTCCTGAATTGTGCCGTCAACAGTAGAGTTGTTGATAGGGAGGATGAACTCGTCGGTAACGCCGTCGTTGTAGCTCTCCTGCATTGCCTTAACCATGTCGTTGGCCTGCTTGCCCTTGCCCTCAACGAGAAGGTCGTAAGCCTCCTTAACGCGCTCCCAACGCTTGTCGCGGTCCATAGCATAGAAGCGACCTATAATGCTTGCGATGTGTGCGCCGTTCTTAGAGCAGCACTCCTGCACCTGCTCGATGAATCCCTTGCCCGACTTCGGGTCGGTGTCGCGACCATCCATGAAGCAGTGTACGTATACGTCGTTCAAGCCATACTCCTTGCCAATCTCGATGAACTTGAAGAGGTGGTCGAGTGAAGAGTGAACGCCACCGGTAGAAGTCAAGCCCATGAGGTGGAGCTTCTTGCCATTCTCCTTAGCGTAGCTGTAAGCCTTAACGATTTCCTTGTTCTGGAGGATAGAGCCGTCCTTGCAAGCGCGGTTAATCTTAACGAGGTCCTGGTATACGATACGACCAGCACCGATATTTAAGTGACCAACCTCAGAGTTGCCCATCTGTCCTTCAGGCAGACCTACGTCCTCGCCGCAGGTGAGGAGCTGTGAGTGAGCAGAAACTGCTGTAAGATAGTCGAGATAAGGAGTCGGTGTGTTGTAGATAACGTCTCCCTTGCCATGCTGGCCGATGCCCCATCCGTCGAGGATCATCAATAATGCTTTCTTTGCCATAATGTTGTGTATGATAATATAAAATGTGTTTATTTCCTAATATGCAAAGTTACAATATTCGCTTTATATGACAAAATTAATATTGATGGATTAACTAAATTTCAATTTAATAACTTCCTAAGTTTTGATATGCCAAGGTTTTTTAGTATGTTTGCACAAGAAAAACTAACAATTAGCATCAATCAAGGAGAATAATAATAATAACAAGTATAAAAACAACAAATGAAGCAAACTACATTTCTGCTGTCTGTGGCTGCAGCCTTTGTGCTCGCCACTCCTGCTAATGCAGCAAACAGCAAAGCGTCGAAGAATGCGACGAAGGTTAATGCAAAACAAATCGCCGCTCAGTGTGAGGCAGGACTGAATTCTATTACTGAGGATGCAGCCCGTGCTCATGTGTATTTTCTTGCCGATGACCTCTTGGAGGGGCGTCGTGCTGGAGAGCGTGGCTCGCGCATTGCCAAGCAGTATATTATCTCGCAAATACGTCAGGCAGGACTGAAGCCTTTCCTTGGCAACTCTTACGAGCAGCCGTTTGAGGCATGTGCCGTGCAGAAGTTGAAGCGTGGAGTGAAGTATTTTGTTGAGTCAGACTCTATTGCCGAGATAAAGAAACAAGTGCATCGTACTATGAATTTGAGTAATGTGCTTGCTGTATTGCCAGGCAAGAAAACCGATGAAATGGTTGTTATAGGTGCGCATCTCGACCATGAGGGTGTATACTCTGATATTGAAGGCGACAAGATATATAATGGAGCCGATGATAATGCTTCGGGCGTAGCAGCTGTTTTGCAGATTATGAAGGCTTTCGTGGCAAGTGGTGCGACCCCAGAGCGCACAATTGTCTTTGCCTTCTGGGATGGCGAGGAGTTCGGTTTGCTTGGCTCGCGCTATTTTACCGATAACTATAAGGAAATGTCGAAGGTGAAGGGTTATCTCAATTTCGACATGGTGGGCAGTGGAACCGACAGTCGCTACCTGATGTATTTCTTCACAGCGTCGCATCCTAAGATTGGCGACTGGCTCAAGGCAGACATGGCTAAGCATAACTTCTGCTTCGACCCCGACTATCGTGCATGGGACAATCCCATAGGAGGCAGCGATCAGCAGTCGTTCCATCTTAAGGGAGTGCCTATCGTATGGTATCATACTGGCGGACAGCCCAACTACAACTTCCCATCGGATGAGGCTTCAACAATCAACTATCCGAAGCTCACCGACATCACACGTGCCTCGTATCTCACAACGTGGCATCTTGCTAATGAGGCTGAATATTGATTGAATAAAGAATTAACCCAAATCGGTCATTAGAGATTTTTTCGTACAAAAAGTCAGATTGTAGTAGACTATACCATCGTTATAGTATATGT
>DAVZIG010000051.1:0-11808 GCA_052273435.1 Prevotella sp. | reverse complement strand
GAACTTATTCGTGAATTATTCATATTTATAAAATTAATTTTGAACAGTTACTTATCCTTTTCATACTAATACTAAAAACTGTTGCAAAGATACATATTTTATCGTTTATGAAAGATATAATCGATGTAAAATTATCGTCCATGGAAGACAAAATGCATAAAAGGCTTTTATTAGGTCGTATAAGTTCAGCCGTCCGCTTGCGCTCATCTTCGGACTGGCAATTGGCAAGGATTTCATCACGTTTAGCGGTGTCTATGATGAAATCATCATTATAGCCCGTCTTGATGTCGCAGGAGATGGACTTGCCGCCACTAAGCGGGGCTGTGTTCATCTTCTTCAGCGATATGTTTCCCCACGACATGTCCCATAGTCCATGCCGCTTGCAGGTTGAATCCGCCCGTAATGGCGTCCACATCCAGCACCTCGCCTGCAAAGAACAATCCCTTGCACACCTTGCTCTCAAGCGTGTGCAGGTCGATTGAGGCAAGCGATACACCGCCGCAGGTTACAAACTCGTCGCGTGCCTTGCCGCGTCCGGCTATCTGGTAGATGTCGTTGGTCAGAGTCTCAATTATGCGGTTGAGGCTCTTCTTTCCCAACTCCCCCCAGCGTTGCTCCGCCAATTGTCCTTCATTGCTCATTTTTTAACATTTTCTTGTATTATAAAGGTAAAGTATGAGTTCATATTTATCTTTAATACATGTTTTTTGTCCTCTTGTCTTAATAAAAACATGTTCTTATATTCTTCTGTCTTTCCCCAAAAACCATGTTCTTCTGTTCTCTTTTCTTCAAAAATACATGTCCTTCTGTATAGCATAAATATAACACGTTAATTGCTTTATTATTTGTTACTTGTTATAAATACCTATCGGGGGGGGGGAAATTATGGATGTTTTAGTGTCAAATGTACTCTTATTTTGTCACTGCAAACGTTGTCACATAAAATGTAACAGTTTTAACACGCTATTTGATACAGCCTGTCGAAATTCGAAATATTTTTGCAACGCACAAAGCAAAAAAGATTTAATTCTTACAAACAACAACAAAATGTGACTCATACAACAATGTTACTCACATCAACACTGTGACGAAGACATTTTAAATGACATGAACATTTTAAATAAGGATTTCATATCTTACTTAAACCGACAGTAATAATTAATTAGATAAATTAAAAGCCTAAAACGATGAAGCATTCATACATATTAGGAATGGCAATGGGGCTACTTGCAACGACTGGCACAGCTAAGGCACAGGACGTGGCATTGAAGACCAATCTCTTGGGCTGGGCTACAACATCGCTCAACGCTGGTGTGGAGATAGGTACAGCCGAGAAGCAGACGGCACAGGTGTTTGCTACGCTTAACCCATGGACTTTCTCAGGAGAGAAGAGGGTGCGCATTTGGAACATCGAGCCCGAATATCGCTGGTGGACTTGTCAGCGCTTTGGAGGCAGTTTCTTTGGTGTGCACGCTCTGGTAGGCGAGTACAACGTCAAGAATGTTGACCTGCCCTTCGGCACATTAGCCAAGACCAAACGTGGACGCCACTATGAGGGATGGTACGTAGGAGCCGGCGTAACTTACGGCTACCAATGGCTGCTGTCGCGACACTGGAACCTCGAGGCTTCGCTTGGTGTGGGCTACGCCTACAGTCCGTACAAACTCTACGGACGTTGCGCCAAGTGTCTTAAGGACACGCACCGCAACTATGTGGGACCTACCAAAGCGGCAATAAGCTTTGCCTACATATTTTAATATAGAGAACTCAAGAAAAAGATTTTTTTATAGCCAGGAGTTATGAAGACCAATTCATTGATACGCATTTTTCTGACGTGTTTCATGGGAGCAGCCATTTGCAGCTCTACCATGGCGCAGACCGTTGCTTCGGGTGCCGTGACTATTGACAACGTGCAGACTAATGTAGAGAACAAACGGGTGGATGTTGCGTTCAGACTGAACCTCAACAACCTTAAGCTCAAGGCCGAGCAGCAACTTATACTTACTCCATTGCTTGCTGCCGACGGCGACACTACTGCTTTGCAGCCTATCATCATCAATGGCCGTTCGCAACAGATTCGTATGCAGCGTGCTGGAAAACTCGATGCCAATAACAACAAGGCTGGGCAACCAATCGTTGTTTTGCGCAAGAACGGTACCGAGCAGAGCATTAGCTACAGCCAGTCGGTTGAACGCCTACGCCCAGTGGAGTGCGATCAGTTGCAGGTGCTTGCCGCACAAGACCTTTGCGGATGCGGCGACCTTAAGAATCAGGATCAGACGCTTATCACCACTATCGACAACCTTGATGCCTGGATGCCAGCTTTGGCATTCGTCAAGCCTGCTGCCGAGGCACGCAAGCAACGCGCCGAGAAGGGTGAGGCTTACCTCAGCTTCCGCGTTAATAAGACCGACATCGTGGTGGACCTGTTCGACAACTCACGCGAATTGGCAAAGATTACTAAGACCATCGACCTTGTGCGCGAGGACAAGAACGTGCAGATTACGGGCATAAACATTCATGGTTTTGCTTCGCCCGACGGTCCTTACGCCAACAACGAGCGACTGGCTCGCGAGCGTGCCGCTTCGCTAAAGAATTATGTGGCCAGTCTTTATCCTATCAATGCCAAGCTGTTCAGCTCAAACTCTACACCTGAGGATTGGGACGGATTCCGCCGCAAGGTGCAGCAGTCGAACTTGGCTAACAAGGAGGAGATAATAAAGATTTCGAACTCGAGCCTTGCGCCCGACGACAAGGACAAGCGCATACGCCAGCTCTATCCGCACGACTATGCCGTGATAATGAGCGACATCTATCCGCGCTTGCGCCATAGCGACTACACCGTGAGCTATACGGTAAGGCCTTTCTCGGTTGAGGAAGCCAAACAGATACTAAAGACCCGTCCGCAGCAGCTCTCGCTTCAGGAGATGTATCTTGTAGCACAGACAATGGAGCCAGGCTCGGCAGAATTTAACGAGGTGTTCGATATTGCCGTGCGCATGTTCCCCGACGACCCAACTGCCAACCTTAATGCTGCATGTGCCGACCTTCAACGCCGCGACATTGCGTTGGCTGAGAAGCATCTGCAGAAGGCCGACAACTCAGCTGCCGCCCTTAATGCACGTGGCGCTCTGGCTGTAATGAAAAAAGACTATCAGTTGGCTCGCCATCTGTTTGCCGATGCTGCCGCCGCTGGTTCGGAGGACGCAAAGGCTAACGCACAGCGTATAGCCAACGCCAAATAATACAAACAAAATATTTGTCTATAGAAAAAATAGGGTTGGGTGCTGTCAAAAGCACCCTTCCCAGACCTCTTACGCTCAAAAATTTTAACTTAACAACAATAATATTCACTAAATTCTTTTTCTATTATGAAGAATGTTAAAAATCTATTCGGAATGGCTGTTATGGCTACAGCCTTGGTAGGTTGTTCAAGCAACGACAATCTTAATCCTAATGCTAACGACAATGCTGGCAAGACTGGTGAAGCTTATGCTTCATTTAAGATTAATCTGCCGACAACAAGCGGTACTCGTGCAGACAAAGAAGGTACGCCTACATTTAATGAAGGTACTGCTGCTGAGTATGAGGTTAAGAACGGTACCATCCTTATCTTCGATGCTACTACTGATAAGTTTGTTACAAGTGCCAACCTTGGAGACATGAATCCTTGGATCGACGTTAAGACAGATGGTGTTACAACATCGGCTATTGCTACTGTACAGCTCTCGAATGTAACGGTAGGTGGCAGCTATAAGGCATTGGTGCTCCTCAACAATGTTGATCCTACTACCAAAGCCACGAAGGTAACATTGCCTAATACTGGCGTTACTTATGCAAGTTGGAGCAAGGATGCTGCAAACGCTGATGCAGCCAAATATGCCTTAACAGACGGCATCTTTATGGCAAACGCTCCGAAGTATATCGATTCAGCAACAGAGCCTACAACTCTTGTAGATATTAATAATGTTTGCGCTTCGCCTGAGGAAGCACAGGCAAAGGCCGCTACTGTGGTTTACGTAGAGCGTGGCTTGGCTAAGGTTACAATGCAGGACTTTAAAACAGCTGGTTACACTATTGCTGATGGAACATACAAAGATGCCACAGTGAAAATAAACAATTGGCAGCTCGACGTAACCAATAACTCTACCTGCCCGGTTCATCAGACTGGTGGTTTGATGACCTCTTGGGGTCAGATATGGGAAAATACTCGTTTCTATGATGGAGCAAATACTGCCTTCAAGCGTGTATATTGGGGTATTGACCCAAACTATAAAACAGATTATTCAACTGTTGGTGCTTGTGAGACTGCCTTCAACATGATTACAAAAGATAAGGTTGTGGGTGTGGCAGGTACGTCCAATCCTCAGTATTGCCTTGAGAATACCTTCGATCTTGGTCATATGGTGCAGGGTCAGACCACACGTGTAGTGTTTAAGGCTGTCTTCACTCCTAAGGGCTTTACAGGTACAGAAAAGACATTCTATAAGATTGGTAACAATACCGCTATCTGGAAAGAAGAAGATCTTAAGAAGCAGATTACGGCTAAGGCTCAGGAGGTACTTGGTGAGTCTGATGCTACCAAGATTACAGTAACGCTTAATGCTACTGAAAATGACTTGACAAAGGCAGGAGTTCATCTTCTTAAAACTGCTAATGTTTCTCATGATGGTACCGCTATTTCTGAGGACAACGTTAAGAAGATCAATGCAAAGCTCGGCTTAAAGGAAAAAACAGCAACAGAAGCAAAAGTTGGTATCTCTACATATTTCAATGGCGAGGCTTACTACATCGCTCGCATCAAGCACTTCAACGAGTTGACTCCTTGGAATGCTGGCGAAGCTTATGGTACTGATAACGGAAAGTATCTCGGTCGCTACGGTGTACTCCGCAACAACTGGTACGAGCTTTCTGTAAATAAGGTTACTGGTCTTGGTTATCCTGACGTTCCAGAGGTTAAGCCTACTGATCCAGACGACGAGAACGAACAGTACATCAACGTAGAGGTTAAGATTCTTGACTGGGCAAAGCGCAGCCAGAGCATAGACCTCTAATCAACAATCCATAAAGTGGGAGTGTGTCAACTATATTGACACACTCTCCACTATCTAAACATCACTATCTAAATTCATCTTAATTAAATTAACGGCAACATTATGTTTCACGGACTGGTTAAATATATATGCTCACTCCTCGCCTTTGCACCCTTGCTGGCTTCGTGCTCGCTGATGCACGACGACCTTGAGCCATGCGACAATGGCGTTTACCTGCACTTCCGCTACGACTACAATACGCAGCGTGCCGACCTCTTCAACGACCATGTTGGAGGCGTTGTTGTCATGGTGTACGATAAGGACGGCAAATATCTGTTACGTCAGGACGCTTTCAATACCGACACCGACGCTCCTATCCGCCGCCACGATTTTGCCGTACATCTCAACTTGCAGCCTGGCGAATATCAGTTTATTGCCATTGCAAAGCAAAAACGTTACGAGGACGCTCTGGCTACTCCGGGCGCCAAGTTCCGCATTCATGCCCACACCGAAGGCGAGGACATGACTGCATTCAACACCATGCTCGACCGTAATGAGGCGGGCGATATAGACGAGGTAGACTGTTCGGCTCCGCTCGACACGCTGTGGCTCGGAAGGTCGCAGCACCTTACTACCGTGCGCGAACTGAAAGCCACGCACGACACTATCTCCTTAGTGCGCGACACCAAGCAGCTTACTATCTCGCTGCATCAGATCGACGCACCCGACCATATCTCTGCCGACGATTTCGGCTACGAGGTAATAGCTGACAACGGCTTGATTAACTACGACAACTCTTTGGCAAGCGACTCCAAACTTCGCTACACGCCTTTCCATACATGGACTACCGAATTCCGCGACGAGGCAGGCAACGTAAAGGAACGTACTGCCCATGCCGGACTGATGCTCTCGCGACTGGTCTACTTCTCGCCTGAACAGAACGACCGCAACGCCATGCTACATATATATAATAAGGTGTCTGGCAAGACCATCGCCCTTATCAACCTGCCCGACATACTTCAGCAGGGACGCGATGCTTATGCCTCGCAAAACTACGGCATTCAGGAATATCTCGACCGCGAGTACGACTACCGTCTCGACTTCTTCCTGATAGGTACCGAGTGGCAATACGTAACCCTCTCTGTAGGTGTGCTCGACTGGGCAAAGCGCATACAGCGCATTGGTTTGTAGCTTTTCTATTAACTGCAAAAAAACTTCTGAAATAAAAATACATTGAACCTAATTACATTAAAAACGACGATGAAACGACTTGCAGACATACTCCTTTCTGTTGCTGCCCTGTTGTTGCTGGTAGCATGCACAGATGATGCCGATGTGTACAACAATCCTACAGCATCCGAGGGCAATCTGTGTGTCTATGTGCCAGTTACTCGCGAGGGCGACGCCACCACGAGCACTCTGAGCAACAGCAACCCTACATACAATGCCTCTGTAGACGAGTGCCAGATTAACGACCTTCATCTTTATGCCTTCCCCGTTGAGGGCAAGGGCGGCACATTTCTGTCGCAGGTCCTTCCATCGCCTGCAGCAAGCAATATGCTCAAGGAGAATGTTGCTTCTTATCAGCTACAGATAAAGCCCGGCACCTATCGTGTGTATGTGGTGGCTAACATGAACGATGTGCTCAAGGACACGCCCATCAATACCGAGGAAGATTTGAAGAAAGTGGTGTTGAGTTATGCTCCGATGTCAAAGCAAGGTATGCCCGTAGCCAATAATATCCCTATGATATACGAGCCTGCAACAAAGGCAGCCGACGGCACAACTACCGACGAAACCATTACCATTAATAATTCTGTCACAACTCCTCAGAAAGTGGTGGCTAATCTGCAATTTACGTGTGTCAAGGTGTGTCTTAATCTTGTGTACGACCCTGATACCGCAGGTGTTAGTCCGGCACTTAAGAGTAACGGATTGCTGATTACTGATGTTTTAGCCGAGCGTCTATCGCCTGAGACAAATCTGTTGTGGGATGGAAAATTCAGCAATCCAAACTTGGATGCTGGTAGCATTTATGCCAAGGGACTTGATCCTACTACATTATACTCTAACTCTACAGCTTCTACCGCTAATGGCGCTTACTACAGTTCGTGGACAGAGGATTCTACGAAAGTAAACGTAAACAACGAAAACATCATAACAGTTAATGGCGAGGGTGCTGCTAAACCCGTAGACACTAAGCAGAAGTGGCTCTTCCGTGCCACATATTACCTGCCCGAGCGTTACGTGGCAAAGGCTTCGCAGCAGTCGGCATTGAAGATAGGCGGAACAGTAGCAGACCACACTAACAGCTACAACATCAACCTTGGACATCGTAAGGACGAAACATCTACAACTGAAGTTCCTACCTTCCCACGTGGCACATACTACGAGATTGTAGGCCACATGAAGAGTTTGGGCAACATCGACCTTGATTGTATGGTAGGTGTTAAGCCTTGGGAAACAGCAGTGGTGGATGCCGACTTTATACATACTACGCTTTGGGTGTCGACGACAAGTGCCAAAGTAACATCCTTGCAAAATGCTTACATTGACTATAAAACAAATGCTGACAGTATTTCGTTCGGATGCGACACAGAGGTAGAGCACGAAACAGCGGGCGAGCTGCCTGTTATTGTCTCGGAGAACGATTTTGCAAAAAAACGTGTAATATTCAAGATAAATCCTGCTCTTACGATTGCCGACTTTACGCGTGGTGGTGTTGATCATACTAAAGGCACGGCTAAGGTATGGATTAAGGCTAACAATCTTAAGAAATATCTTGATGTCTCGTACGACGTTTCGCCATTCTTCAATGTAGAACCAGTGGATATTGTTATCTTCTACGATAATAATAATAAATCTGAGTTGACTAAGACGGTGAAGTTTACTACCAACCTTGGTGGTATTAAATTCCCTGAAGGATGGACAGTTTCGGGCAGCAACGGACAGGACGTAACGACTGCCAAGTCTACGATAAATATCAAGTGCGACAACCCTCAAATGGCTGATGGTACGTTCACCATAAAGGCTACAACCAACCCTGAGACAACCACAACACATACGTTTACTGTAAAGCCTTTAGTCGATACAAGCAATCACTTTGAGCAACAGATACGTGTGACTGTGCGTCCACCAGTGGGCGATTATCATATCTATATGCGTGCCATTAACGACTTGGTATGGTATAACGGTAGCAATCAAGAATACCAGCATTCGAATATGCACGATGAGGAAGCCTACAATGGAACTAAAGAAAATTACAATTGGCTTGATGGCTGGTATGAAGAACAAAATGCTAATTGGGAAGGCGACCGTTTTGCACATCCCAACTACCACTTTGTGTACATCTACACACAGAAAGGTGAGACACAGTCTGATGGTTCAAAGGACCCGAATACGGCCGAATGGTATTTTGGAAAAACCGATCATACTGAATTAGATCGCTATCCTGTGTCGGGTAATAATAAGATTAGTGATTGGTGGCCAGGACGTTCTATGACTGCCGACTATAACAACCCTGGTTGGTACTATTACAGTATAGCGGATACTGCTACGTCTGTAGGAAACAACGGTAAAGGAGAGGCACTGAAAACTCCTGTAAAGACGATAAAGCCAGGACGAACCCTGTTGATTTTTAATAACGCTACATTCCTTAGCGAAGGCTTTCAGTCGCATCGTTTCACCCATCACAACGACCCTGGTATAACACTCTTCAACTATGAAGATCGTGAGGGTTGGTATTTGTACGACCCAACGTCTGATCCATATTACAGAGTATACGACAAGAAGCCTACTGTAGTAGATGTTGAATATACCATATACACTAAGTCCGAAATATCGGGATGGTACGTTGTTTATGGTGTCAGCAACAGTCAAGGAGATGCGCACTTCACATTGTGGAGCGACAATCATAATGTCCCTAACGAGTTTGAGTGCAAAGAGTACGGAAAGGACAAAAGTGGTCATCAATTGTACAAGACTATACTCCACCTCAAAGCACCATTGGGCGAGTATGATAAAAATTTGCATTTGAAGCTAAAGAATGGAGACGAACCGTTGCTGTTTGACGGTGATAGCTATCCTGTAACAGGAACTGTAACAAGAACTGTAAAAGGACCGTCTGGCGAGCGCGAGTGTAAACGCTACGTGATAGAAGGCTGGTACGATTCAGACGCAAAGACTTGGAAGTGGGGACGTTCCCTTTAAAAAGTAATAAGTAAAAGACAACAATATGTACATCAAGAAATTGACAATTTGGTTCTTCATACTCTTGTCTGTGGTGTTGGCTGCTTGCAGCGACACTACAGACATTAGAGGAGGCGACACTCCTGACGTGTCGCTCGATGGAGTGGTGCTGACTCTTAAGTTGCCTAATTTTTCCAAGAATACTGTGGCGACAAGAGCAACCGAACAGCCCAAAATCGACAGCCTCTGCGTATTGTGCTACGATGCTGAAGACAAGTATCTTGGCATGAGCACCATTTCAAGTGCCAATATCACATATAATAAAGACAAAGACACTTATGATGTAAAGGTGAAGGTTGTGCCGAGAACTGCCACGTTGCATCTTGTTACCAATACCAACGTAACAGAGCGCGATGCCAAGAATGCTTCAGGCAAGAAC
The DNA here is from genome assembly GCA_052273435.1 of Prevotella sp. Classification (GTDB taxonomy): domain Bacteria; phylum Bacteroidota; class Bacteroidia; order Bacteroidales; family Bacteroidaceae; genus Prevotella. The sequence goes on along the minus strand of DAVZIG010000051.1, from coordinate 2,148 downwards.
AACCTCTACAACGCTACGCGCAGCGACACCCTCAACCTCAACGCTCCCGTTTATTGGGGAAGCGTAACAGTGGACAGTCTGCTTAGCGACAAAACCAGCGTGTCGTTGTTCAGACAGTTTGCCAAAGCATCAGTCACAAAGGATTCTACGGTGACCAAATTCGAGATAACTGGCTTCAAGCTCATTAATACGGCTACGGAGGGCACAATTGCTACAAAGTCGTTTACAGAAGTGGCTTTGCCTTCGGTGAATTGTTCGGATACAACAGCCTATAGTGAGAGCAAGCGGCAAGGCGAGCTGCCGCCTGAGCTGCCTTTCTACGAGACTCCAGCCGACCATGCTTTCATGATAATACGTGCAAAGTATGATGGCGGAACAGATACTTATTATAAGGTGGCATTCTTGAACAAGAAGAAGGACGGAACTTCAGAGCCGATGGCTCTTCTGCGCAACCATCATTATCAGGTTAAGGTTACGGCTGTGAACCATGCTGGATGTGCTACTGAAGCGGAAGCAATAAACAATCTGCCCGATAACAGAATCTCTGTGGACGTGCTGGACGACAATCCGAAGATTGTAGACATGATTGCATGTAAGGACTATGAGCTTGGCGTGTGTGCTGGACCAGAGGTAATGGGAAAGGACACGACAGCTACAATTACGTTTGTTACTACTAAGCCAAAAGATAGTGATTATAATCATCTTAGCGTTGTTTCGAACGCTTCTTGGATTATAGTTCCCGATAGTTATAAATCTATTGATTTGCCAACGTCAGCAACCCCAACAACCTCAACAAAAGGGTTATCGTCAGAAGGTAGACTGTATACTATGAATCTTAGCCTGAAAGAGAACTTCGATTCAGATGCGCGTACAGGCTCTGTAACAATAAAGTATGGCGATTTGTCGCTCAATGTCGAAATCAAGCAATTGGGCTACGACTTCCGTACCGACAAAGACAGAATAGTGCAGATACGAGGCCTTGCAGGACTGTCATCGGAAGAGCAAAAAGACTACTTCAAGTGGATGGACAATTCGCTTCAGGGTATAAAGCCAGAGGAGAACCAAGGCAACGTGCGCAACGACGGACTTCACTTCTTTGTGGGTACAAACACGGTTTACTATCTCATTCCGCGTCTTGCCGATGACAAGATCACGTGTAACGACTCACGAGTGAAGTATGAGAATATTAGCGAAGGCGGTATTAACTTCTACAAAGTGTTGCTTGCCAACAATTCGGACGAATCGAATGACGCCAATAATTATAATATGTGGATTAGTCCTAAGGCTTTCACAATAAGCATCACCAATACGGTAAAAAATATCACGGTAAACTATCCCGTTTATCATGTTGGATTGTTTGCAAAGTTGACCGGAAAAGCAGCAGCCGACTATCAGCTTGGCGAGAGCAAGGCTTCGGGATGGTACTATTATGAGATGGTGGATGTAAAGGCAGACGGCAAAACTTACCACATGCTCGACCGCAACCTTGGTGCCACAAACAACGGCTACTATTCTCCTTCCACAACCGCCCTTAAAGACAACAAGGGAGCAATAGGAGGCTACTTTAAGATTTCGGAGGCTACCAACTCTTATGGCGCAAAGAACGATAATTATGTGGTAGATGCTTTGGCAATAGGCAACTTCAAGGTGTGCGACAACGCCTGTCTGAAAAGTCTTGTAAACAAAAATGTGTTGGCAATAAAAACCGATACCACTGCCACGGGAGAGGTGTACAACAGCCTTGGCATGACAACCATAAACTCGCAGATTCCCCAGATATTTATCCCTATGAGCGGATATAATGAAGGTAAGTCCGACTATGATTTTGTTCACAAGGACATCCATCATGCCAACCTATGGACAAGTTCACGCCTGTCTGATTATCAAGGATTCTCGTCAACCAGTCCTGAATACGGCTTCTGGTACATATACCTTGATGTCTTCGGCAAGACCCTTAACTTGTCAAACTACAGGTTCGTGTCGGGTTCGTCGGGTAAAAACACAGGCAGATATAGAGCCATGCCAGTAAGACTCGTTGCCGAATAATGGTAAATATAGTGAGGAGTCTTCTTTCCGGACTGTGTAGAAGTATACAATCGAGTAGGAGGAAAACGAAGCAGTTTTCTTCCTACTTTCGTTTTCCGACCT
>DAVZIG010000050.1:0-12111 GCA_052273435.1 Prevotella sp. | reverse complement strand
TAGTATATGACTTGTTCATGTCCTAAAAATGATTTATTTTTGTATTTGACATTAACACATTTTGTGCTTTTATTCAGTATTAAACCACGCGTCTATACTTACTAAACTAAATAGCCAACACAAACGGTCTATTCATGAGTGCATTGTCTAATGCAAAAAACCGACGAGGCGGTCAATTCCTTCTGTCATTGGACTTACCTCCAATGTTCTCCCCGAAGCCAATAGCTCAGGTACAGGGGTGTAGGGAAGTAGGATTAAAATGTAAGCAAAAAAAATAATATACGATAATTTAAATTTAAACCTAACTAAAAAATACGACTATGGGAAGATTTTCAGAAAAGCATAGCAAGTCTATGAAGTCGTTCTCGAATTGTGGCAATATAGCCATTCAGAGACAACTAACGAGAAAACTAAACACAGCCTCAATCCATTATTTCGCTGATTGTGCGAAATATGTGGGATGTCTTGCGCTGTTTGGTATGATGCTCTGTCCAATAGATGTGAGTGCAAACAATGTTGTGGCAAATGGTAAACCTGCAAAGGCAGTAGTGATGAAGAGTATCGCAGGAGGCTCTTCAGCAGAAACAAATGTGACAGCTAATGACACTATACCTTTTGCACAGTTAATACCTAATAATAGTTGGGTGTCTACTAATCATGAAGACAATTCTTCATCAAAAAAATCCTGGGAACTTATTTGTACTAAAGGAGACACTTTGTCTTTTAACTATGCAGTGAGTAGTGAGGAAAATTTTGATAAACTCACAGTAATGCTTAATGATTCTGTGCTCCTGCAGGTTAGTGGTGAGAAATCTGACACATTTACTCATAAAATACAAAAAGACGGACGCAACATACTCACTGCTATTTATTCAAAGGATGGTAGTGGAAATTCTGGCAATGATTGTGGAAGTATAACAAACATCTCTGCAGGCGATTTGTTTACCAATCTTAACAATTATCTTGAGTCACTTGGTGAGCATGCAGGCTTGAAGCAAGAGCTGTCGGGAATTATACAGAAACTACAGGCTGCTCCAGAGGATGAGGCTGTTATTGCAGAACTCTCAGCAACACTTCATAATGTAAGAAGGGCATTTTATTGTTATCCTATTATTCAGCAGGATCTTGTTGTAGCTGATTCTGTGCTTAATGATGGTGCATATGTGGATATTGCAGAAGCAGTGAAACTTGCTAAGGCTATCAATCTTGCCACTTCTCGTAGTAATGAATACATTGCAGCATTTGATGCCTTGGAGACAAGTCTTGCCATTCAGCACTCAAGCACTGTTGACCGCTCGAATTGGGTGTTTGATACAAATACATACAAGGTCATTGATGATTTGTGTTATAATATTGACGAAACCAATAAGCTGGCACAATTCTTAGGATTAAAAGAATCTGGTATGAATATAGAGTCTCTTGTTGTTCCTGCTACAATAAGGTATAATGATGAGACGTACGCAGTTGTATCGCTTATTTCTAATAATAGACAACAGGAAATTATTAAGACGATTTCATTGCCTAAGACATTGCGTTATCTTGGAAGCGTATCTAATTATCCTAATATTAGTGAAATAATTATCCCTGAGAATGTAGAGTGTATAGGTGATTATATTTTTAATGATAACACTAAGCTATCGAAAATAAAAGTTGAAGCTATTGTACCGCCTGCAGCAAATGGACAACTGGATTATCATAGTAGACATTATAAAATAACGGTTCCTCGTGAAAGTTTCCATTCATATAGGCTTGCTGCTCCTTGGAATGAAAGTAAGAGTATCCTCATTGGTGGTGATGAAGGTGTAACTGTCAATGTTGGCACAATTGCAGAAGGTGAATTAGGCCATTTTGTGATAGATAATGCTACCTATCTGGAAGAAGTGAATAAACTTGTGGTTGCTGGCTCTCTTAACAATGAGGATTGGAATACAATTCAGAAGATGAGTAATCTTGTGGAAATAGATCTTTCGGGTGCATATATAGAAACTATACCAAATAGTGCATTGTATGACAGATGGGGAGTAGACAAAGTTGTATTGCCAGAAAGCGTCAAAAAAATTGATAATTATGCGTTTTATGGCTCTGGAATAAAGGAAATAAATTTGCCTGATGGCTTAGCGAATATTGAGGGCGACGCTTTTAGAGAATGTTATAATTTGGAGTCTGTAAAGATACCTGCAGGAGTTAAAGCTATACCAGATCTGTGCTTTTATGGTTGTCGTAACTTAAAGAATGTATATCTGTCAGATAGTTTATTAAGTATTCGTAGTCAAGCGTTTCAAAATTGTGCTTTGACAGAACTGGTGATACCAGAACAGGTATCAGAGATTTCATCTTATGCATTTGATTCAAATAAGTCTTTGAAAAAGGTAACCTTTAATAAGAACTTGGTAAACATACGTGAATGTGCGTTCAGAGGATGTGCAATAGACTCAATAATTTTCCCGACCAGTCTTAAGTATATAAATTGGGGGGCTTTCCGTGAAAATCCAATAGAGAGCGTTTCTTTTAACGAAGGCCTTATTTCGATAGGAAATGGTGCTTTTGCCGAATGCCAACAACTTAAGGAACTTGTGCTTCCAAGTTCATTGGAGGTTTGTTATAGCAGTTCATTCAATAATTGTAATGGTATAAAGACTGTAGAAGCACGATCAATTATTCCTCCGTCAACAAATGGCGGATGCCCATTGAGTAATGTAGATTTGACCAAAGTCGTGCTGTATGTGCCAGCATGGAGTGTTGGTGAATATCAACTTGCCGATGGATGGAATTCGTTCTATACATTCCAGGCATCAGACTTTATGCCACAAAACATAAAGGTAAACAAGAACTTCTACTTCTCTATGCCTGATGAGCTTGACTCAAGCTATCGTCCAAATATCGAGATGACATGGTCGAATCGTGAGGCGGCAGATTCTCAAGGACATACAAATTATGAGCGAGGCAATCTTACAGTCAGCAGTAGAAGCAAGCTTGCTATCAACGACTTTAGTATGGTAATATCGCCATTTGCAAAATACTATGCAGATTGGAATATAAGGAATGGATATGATTGGGATGATTACCGCACTTATCTAAATAGTACTTCTCTTATAGTAAAGGGAGAGATGCGAGCAGAAAACACAGTTGTCAATCTGTGCAATATGCGAAATGTATGGCAGTTTGTCACATTCCCGTTCGATGTTAAGGTTAGTGATATTGTTCCTCAAGACGAGAATACATCATGGGTAATACGTTCTCATTCTGGAGCCAATCGTGCTGCAGGCAAGACTGATGAGGTGTGGCAGAATCTTACTGCCGATGATGTGCTTGAGGCAGGCAAGGGTTACATAATGCACTGCTATCGTCCTGGAAATGATGAATATGTATGGTTCAATGTATCTCCATTGACAACATCAGTAAACCGTCAGCTTATCTTTAATGCCGACAGTCGCACTATGCCGCTTGAGGAGAATCTTGCTGAGTTTGACCACAACCGCAGTTGGAACCTTATAGGCAACCCGTATCCGTCGTTCTATGATACTCGCTTCTTTGAATTCGACGCTCCGTTTATGGTATGGAACAGCTATGCGAAGAACTACTATGCCTATAATCCTGCCGATGATGCTTATATCCTTTCGCCTGGTGAGGCATTCTTTGTGCAGCGTCCTGTTGAGCAAGAGTCTATAACCTTCTTGAAAGACGGACGTCAGACCGATCGATATGCACGTACTATGATGGATGAGCCAAGTGCTCCACGTCGTGTAAAGGCTGCCAACCGCAGTGTATACAATATTACTATAAGCAATGGTGATATGGGAGATCGCACACGTGTTGTAATCAATGATGCCGCAAGTATGGCTTACGAGATGAGTAGCGATGCTGCTAAGTTCGCAAGTACTGAGGCTACTGTTCCGCAGATTTACACCATAGAGTCAGGCACACGCTATGCCATCAACGAACGTCCGCTTTCGTCGGGTGTTGTAGCCCTTGGTGTGCATTGTGGTATAGAGGGTGAGTATACTATTGCTCTTGGTGGTGTTGCTAATGGCACAGTGATTCTCGATGACAAGGAGATGGGCGTATCAACAGAGATAACAGCCGATCGTGGTTATACATTCTTTGCACCAGCAGGCGACTATACATCACGCTTTGTTCTACGCTTTATGCCTGGCACAACGGCAGTTGACGGTGTAACCGTTGATGAAACTGTAGAGAATGGCGATGTCTACACCATTGATGGTGTTAAGACTACCAATGATGCCGCCAAGCAGCAAAAGGGACTCTTCATCCAAAATGGAAAGAAGGTTATCAAGAAGTAAAAACTTACTAAATTCGTGAGTTATGAACAGAATACTATTTATTATAATGGTATGGTTGAGTTCGCTGTCGGTCTTTTCACAGACCGACGGCTACAACCCAGCCAATCCGCCACTGCCCGACTTTCCAACGGCAGATACTACGGTATATCATACTCTGAAGGTGATACCGTCGCCAGTGGCGAATAATGTGTTAAACACCAATGGAGGAAAGTACATAGCTGGAACTTCGGTGTATTTAAATGCCTATGACAGCAATTATATGGTGTTCCAGTATTGGATTGACGATGAGGGTACGACATTGTCTACATCGCGTTGGTTTAACTATACTATGCCCAACCGCGATGCTACAGTGACAGCTGTATTCAAGTATCTTCCTGACAATCCGTCGCTGCCAGACTTTCCTGAAGAGGGAATCACAAAATATACGCTTAATGTAACTGCTAAGCCAGCAGGAGCAGGCTCGTTTAATGTCTCTAACACTAAATTTGCTGAAAACGAGTCAGTGCATCTTTATGCATATACTAATAGTAACTTCCGTTTTCTCTATTGGGCAGACGCAAAGGGTGACACAGTGTCAACAGCACAGAATTTCTTCTTCACAATGCCGGCAACTGATACACAGCTTTACGGCATATATATGTATGATCCTGCCAATCCGCAGAATCCAGGCAAGAACGCTTACGACAGTTTTACTGGAGAGGTGGTAATAGACGACTTCAAACCTGGTAATCTTGAATCTGCCATTTCAGAGGTGACAAAGAACAACACCTCCAACATCACCAAGATAACTGTGGCTGGGCGCATAAACAACAATGACTTCTCGATAGCCAACTACTATGGCACATGTTCAATTGTTGACCTAAGCCGTACAACAGGTGTGACAACCGTGCCAAGTTATTGCTATTATGACAATGCTCACTTGAGTAGATTGTTGTTGCCGGCATGTATAAGTAGGATAGAGAGTTGCGCATTCAACAACGCCAAGGCTCTTTCTGAACTTACATGTCTCTCTGCTGTGCCACCAACACTTGGAAATAATGTGTTTGATGGTGTAACAAAGGGATTGACTGTTTATGTACCATCTTCTTCTATAGAGCTTTATGAAAAGGCTGAGCAATGGAAGAAATATGTTGAGGACAGCACATTGATCATCATGCCCGTTCAGAGCAATGTGGCAAGTCTTGAGATAAATCTTCCTGAAGAGTGTAAGGACGGACGATACAAGAACATGACTCTTGAGCTTGTCAATGTAAAGTCTGGTCAGAAATATCGCTATGTAGTAACCGACCGTATCAATTATACATTCAATACATTGATGCGCGACACACGTTATGTGGCAACATTGAAGAACTTATCTGGTGCAGTGCTTGCACGCACAGACACCATAAAGATGGACAATGAGAACCAGAGCGTTGCATTTGAGCTTGATAAGATGAAACAGTTGCGTGATGTAGCTTTGAAGGTGATGGCTGCTGGCAGCAATGTTACTGGGCAGTGTTCTGTGATATGGTATGATGCCAACGGTAATTTCCTTAGTCAGGAGAAGACGCTTGCAGGACAAGTGTCTGAGACCAGTGTGAAGTGTGCAGTAACGCTTCCACAAGAGCTTGCAATGCAGTATGTCATTCCAACTGATACATTATATGAGGTTGTAGAGGCTGACAATGAGCTAACCGTAAATCTAAATACATTGCCGCAGCTTACAATTAAGGGTAAGGTGATAGACCGTACGTTGCAGCAAGTTATAAGTGGTGCGACAGTAACAATCTCTCAGACATTAAATGGAAAGTATAACAAATCGACTACTGTTAAAACTGACGCGAAGGGTGAGTACACACTCAATGTGTTTGCAGTACCTTCCACTTTGACTTATGCTTTTGCTGACTATGTAAGTCAGACTATAGAACTGTCGCATGAAGATTTGTCTACAACAGAGGCAATGCTTGATGATGTATTGCTTAAGCCTATAACAGGTGTCACTATTACTACCAACTTTAGCTACACTACCAGTGTGGCAGAGACAGTGAAGGCAGAAATACAGAACTACTACTCTGACCATGCCAATGTGGCTTATACTATTTACAACGAAACAGCACGTAAGCCTATAACCCAGTTTAATGTGCAGTATCCGTCAATCGTATTGATGGACGAGGTAGCAGAAGGTGACTCTCTGACTATTGTGGCAAGTAGTAAGAACTCAGCGTTTATGGATGTAACCACAGGTGGGCGAGTAGGAGAGGATGGCCGCATGACGGTTAATATCCCTGTAGTACAGCTTGGAGGAATCAGAGCTGTGTATACAACTACAGAGAATGTCAGCGTACTTGGTATTCTCTATGATGCCAACGGCAACTTTGTAAGTAAGTATAACTATACTTCATCTGCTCTTGAAATCAAGAATCTTAAAGATGGTGATTATACGCTCGTGTCAATGGGTGAGAGTGATTTCTTTGGTTCTATCTACAATCTTGAGCAGTTCAGTCAAGCAGGTATTGTCAACGCAGTGGATTATGTGGCAAACAAGGTAAGTGTAAAGAGTGGTGTTATTATTCCAGTGAAGAATTCGGTTGTTCCGTTCTTCGACGAGAGCAAATTCTATTATACAGGAAATAATACGTCTTTCTCTGTTAACAAGCCAAGTATTGTAGTAGGCAATTATCTTACGCTCACTGCAATGGTTGATTTCAAGAGTGTCTACCGTGATAATGTAGGCAACGTGAAGTTGAAGGTGGAACTGCCTGAGGGTGTAAGCTTTGTTGATAATTCTGTAATGGTTGGTTCTTCAGTTGCGTTCTATGAGAAGAATGGCAGAACACTTACTATTCCGGTGGACAATAATACAACGTCCAATCGTATACGTTTCTGTATCATCCCGACAGAGAGTGGCAGTTATGCTCCCAGTGCGGCTGTAACATTCATTCTTAAGGACAAAGCGATTGAGCAGCCTATAGGCAGCGCACAATATACGGTGCGTGACCTTGCTATAAATGTACCAGAGGAGACTAACACAACGGATATCATAGTGTCAGGTGTTGCTGCAGGTAGTTCAGATATAACTCTTTATGCAGACAATGAGGTTGTAGGTACAGCACGCGCTCTCGCTAATGGTTATTGGACTGTAAACGCTGAACTTCCAAAGCCTTATAATCTCCAGACATTCAATATCTATGCAAAGGCTGTAACCAAAAATGGTCTTGAGGTGCAGACCAATACCAAAAAGTGCATATATAATAAGGACAAGATAGTAGCCAAGACTGTTGACATGTCTTTCTACAACGGATGGTTGAGAAAGAATATCTCTCTAACTTTTGATCTTGAGAAGAAGACAACAAGCGACAATTCTTACATGTTCTATACAGGTACGGACATAACATTTGCAGCAAGTCTTAACAGTAACGATACAACAAAGGTTAAGAGTGTGACAATACGTGTATACACAGATCGTAACCAATGGTTTAATTTGCCAGCTACATACAACGGTCAGCTTAACAAGTGGGTTGCTGTTAAACGGTTTGAGTCAGATAACCTTCCTGTTGGTGTAAAGGTTAATATTGTGGCTAATATACAGCCTGTAATTGACTTCCGTGAGATAAGTGAGGTTGTTTCTAATTTCGTGCGTCTGCAGAGTGACTTTAAGAGTATGAAGCATGATGCTCAAATGCTTTTTGATGAAATTGAGGGTATTGAGCGTCAGGACAATCCCGACTGGGATACGTTGGCTATACTCAACGGTCGTTTGGCAGAGGCTCTTGGAATATCTCCTGTAAATGACGGGGAAAATGGCATGATGTCAAATGAGGAGTATCTTGCGCTTTGGCAGAAATATGAGTCGTTCCTTAACAATCCTATGATGAATGTTTTCGACAAACTCATGGATACAGAAATGAACGATCTTAAGGATTGTGCCGACTATCTCAATGGTTTGACATTTACTTCAGCGAGTGATCTCAATGCATCGTCTCTTGTAGCTTCTGGCTATGTGCCTGTACTTAAGTCTGATGGCAATTACTCATATCTGAAGGCTTCGCAAAAACTATTCGGTTTTGTTGACTTCGAGATAAATGTTGCAATTACAGTAGATTTGACCAAGGTTGACTCAGATATTCTTGCTTCCATGAATCCTGGAGCTGCAGAGTCGTTTGAGACTTTGATGAATGCCTATAAGGATGGAATGTCGAAGAATGTGGAAAAGGCACGCGAGGCAATTGCGGCATTCTGCAAGGTTACTGATGAATTGTTCAAGGCAGTAGGGGAAACATATCAGTCTACAATTGAGATGTGGAATGTTGTGGAGAACTACTATAATGCTCTCAACAACTTGAAGAAGACGGGACAGTTGACCGCAGACCTACAGGCTAACTATAATGGCGTGGAAGTTATGCGTAGATACTTCACTGAACGTATTTTCTATCTCGGTAAGGCACGCACCTTCTTGGCAAGTGCTAAGATAGGTAAGTTCCTTGATAGTTCTTCATCGCTATTTAATGTGTTTGGCATGTATGTTAAGTGGATTGACGATATTGACGACTATATGGAGTTGTACAAGTCTATTCCTTATTGTGATACATCAAAGGAGGACGACAATATGCGTGAAACCATCAAGGCATTCATTGACAATTATATGGGATACGGTATTGTGACACTAATGTCGGATATTGTTTCTGTCAATAGTGCAACATCTGCCATTGGTGCAATACATAATACACAAGGTGCGTCTGCTACAGTTGCTGTAGTGGCTCTTGTAAAGGTTGGTCTCAACTGGGCTGTAAGTAAGGTATATGAGGTTCAGGGAACAGAACTTAAGAATAAGGTTGCAGAATTCCTTAGAACGTTCAAGTGTAACGGTATAGTCATAGGTAGTAAGCCAGATGACGATGAACCTCCTTATCCTCAGGTTACTCCTATCCACGACCCCTCAGGTTTCGTCTACGAGGGAGTTTCTTCAAACCGCCTTGCAGGTGTGACAGCTACTTGCTACTACAAGGAAACTGTTGAGGACATGTATGGCGATCTTCACGAGAATATCGTTCTTTGGAATGCTGAGGAGTATGCCCAAAAGAATCCTTTGTTCACTGATGAGAACGGAATGTATCAGTGGGATGTGCCACAGGGCTTATGGCAGGTTAAGTTTGAGAAGGAAGGCTATGCCAGCACTCAGTCAGAGTGGTTGCCAGTGCCTCCTCCACAGATGGATGTAAACATTGCAATGGTGCAGAATTCGCAGCCTGAAGTAGTAAGCGCACGCGCTTATGAGGATGGTGTAGAGATAGAGTTCTCTAAGTATATGAACATTGAAAGTCTGAACAAGGACAATGTGTACCTTAAGGTTGTAAAGGACAATGAGGAGACTCTTGTTGCTGACGCTACTATTGAGATGCTCAATAAGGAAGTGGCAATTGAGGGCAGTGAAGTACATTATGCTTCAAAGATGCGTCTTGTCACCGACAAACTCGGATTCTATGATGAGGCTTATGTAATCGTATCTAAGAATGTCAGCAGCTATGCTGGTATAAATATGGCAGACGATTATCAGCAGAAGCTTGATGTGGAGAAGAAGGTTCGCGAGATTGTTGTTGACCAAACTCTCAATGTTGCTTATGGTAAAGACCTTACTGTAAATATCGCAGCACAACCTGCTGATGCGGCTGCCGGTAAGAAGATTCTTGTGGCTTCGGCTTCTGAGCAGATTGCTACAGTTGATGCGACTGAGATTGTTCTCGATTCGGATGGTCACGCTACATTCTCAGTAAAGGGTGAACTTCTTGGTGCTACAGCTCTAAAGTACACACTTGAAGACAATGGCATGGAGGCTTCTTCTATGGTTAACGTAGTAGATCCGGCATTGCTTGTGGCTGTAAAGGCTCCACATGCTTCGCGCATAAGCGGAACAGCTGTTTATCGTGGCGCAACTGTGGCACTTGCTACAGAGTCAGAAGGTGCAACTATTTACTATACCACCGATGGTTCTTGTCCGTGTGACGCAGCTACACGTATCAAATACGAGCGTCCTATCGTCATTAACGGTCCTGTTACTGTCAAGGCAATGGCTGTAGGTGTAACTGCTGATGAGAGTGATGTTGTGGAATTTGCTTACACAATCCGTCAGTCTGATTTGAAACTTAATTTGTCGGAAGGATGGAACTGGAGTTCACATGATCTTGCAGAGCCTATTGCTGTAAGTGAACTTGAAGGTTTCGTTACACGAATCCTTACTCAGACACATGAGGCAGTAAAGGATGAACAATACGGATTTGTTGGTAATCTCCAAAGTGTTGATGCTATAGAGACAATGAAGCTTGTGGCTACTGCAGCTACCGAAAAGTCGTTCAGTGGTGAGCAGTACAATCCTATCGCAACTCAGATAAGTTTGCATAAGGGTTGGAATTGGCTTGGTTATCCGCTTAGCACAACCCTGACTCTCGTTGATGCTCTTTCAATGCTTGATGCAGAGGAAGGTGATTGCATAGAAAACCTCGAAGGTGGTTTTGCTACTTATTCAGATGGTGAATGGACTGGCGACCTGAAGACTCTTGAGCCAGGACATGGCTATCTCTATAAGTCAGCTTCCGATAAGTCGTTCGCTTATAATGCAGTATCTTCTGTTGCAAATGCCAAGGCACTCTATGGACATAGACTTGAAATAACACCTGCTCCATGCAGAGTAGACAAGCATCAATATCCCAATATGATGCCTATAGTGGCAACTCTTGAGGAAGGAGATGGGTTCAAAGCTGAGAATGGCTACTTCGTAGTGGCTGTCAGTGGTAACGAATGTCGTGGTGTTGGTAAGATTGAGGATGGTATGATTTATCTCTCAGTCTATGGCGAAGGCAACGAGGCTATATGCTTTGTGGCTGTAGATGCTAAAACTGGCGATTGTTATGGCATAAAGGAGACTGTCGCTTTCGTGTCAGATATGATAGGTACTGTCAAGGCTCCTTATGTATTCCATATAGGTGAGGCTACTGGCATTGACTCTGTTGTAGATAGCATGTTCACCACCGATGCTGTATATGGCATAAACGGTGTGCGTGTTAAGAATGCCCGTCAGCCTGGAGTCTACATTATGAAGACAAAGGATAGCAACGGTAAGTTCAAGATGCGCAAGCATGTTGTGAGGTAATCGATGAATGCTTAACTTTAAAAAGATAACGATGAAGTATTTAAGAACATTTTGCTGTTTAGTCAGCATTCTATTCTCTTTGACTATCCTGCATGCGCAGGGTAGTCATTGGGATATAAATCCTTACGACTACAAGTATGACATGACTATCTATGCCAATCTTGTTGTTGATGACAGTGAAGTAATTGACTTTTCCAACTACGAGGTGGCTGCTTTTGTGAATGATGAGTGTCGTGGAGTGGGAGAGGTGCAGTCTAAAGATTCTAAATCTTGGATATATTTGCGTGTCAGAAGTAACACAGCAAATGGGGAAACCTTAAAATTCAAACTTTATGACAAGAGTCAGGATCGTATTGTCAACCTTGAGTCGGAGAATTTAATAACATTTGCTTCGCAAGGTATGGTGGGAACTCCAAGTAGTCCAATAACATTGAATAAACCGTCATATATATTAGGTGATGTCAATGGTGATGGAATTATTAATGTAGCAGATGTGGTATGTGTCAGAATTATATCTGCAGGAGGGTCAAGTCCAGAATATAATTTGGCGGCAGCTGATGCCAACGGTGATGGCATTATCAATGTTGCAGATGCTGTGACAATAATACTATTAATCGCAAATAAATAATCATTCAATAGTTCGTTAAAATTTGAGTATATGGCTACGCAGCCTTAGACTGCCAGCCA
>DAVZIG010000049.1:0-12282 GCA_052273435.1 Prevotella sp. | reverse complement strand
AGATGACTCGATGATATTCTGCAAGTCCAAGAGGGCTGCAATGCGAGTGAAGGAGAGCATAACCCGATTTATAGAGAATACTCTATATCTCAAAGTCAACAAGGAAAAGACCGTAGTGTCTTATGTGCGAGGAATGAAATACCTCGGCTACTCCTTTTATGTGATGAAAGGCAAGTGCCAACTCATGGTGCATCCAAAGTCCAAAGCCAAGATGAAATCAAGGTTGAAAGAACTGACAAGTCGCAGTAATGGGTGGGGATATGCCAAGAGAAAGCAAAAGCTGAAAGAATACATACGAGGGTGGGTCGGCTATTATCACCTTGCCAATATGAAGCGTCTTCTGCTTGAAACAGACGAATGGTTAAGACGTAGAATACGCATGTGTATATGGAAAGCTTGGAAGAAAGTCAAGACAAAAGTGGCAAACCTTATTAGATGTGGTATTAATAAATACAAAGCATACGAATGGGGTAATACTCGCAAAGGCTATTGGCGTATAGCTGACAGCTACATACTGCATAAGGCAATAAGAAATGAGTACCTATGTAGGGCAGGGTATGCTACTTTAATGGGGGCGTATCTCGAATGGCATCCAAAATAGGAACCGCCGTATGCCGAACGGCACGTACGGTGGTGTGAGAGGTCGGTAAATACGAAAGTAGGAGATAAACACCTATGATTAGTGTTTACCTCCTACTCGATTCTATACATTTCTATAATTCCGGTTTATCACAGTTGCCTTATGTCTATTAGTCGTTAATTTGCATTAACATTGGAAATAAAGTCGTGATAACATGCCTATGATTGAATTTTTATTGCTAAATTTGCACGCAATAAATTTTTAAGTTATATGTCATCATTTGTTGCTGATAAAATTGTAATGGACGGTCTCACATACGATGACGTCCTCCTTATCCCCGCTTATTCAGAGGTACTGCCGAAAACGGTAGAGTTGAAAACCAAGTTCTCACGTAACATCAGCCTGAATGTGCCATTTGTTACAGCAGCCATGGACACCGTAACGGAATCGGCTATGGCTATTGCCATTGCACGTGAAGGTGGTATTGGTGTTATCCACAAGAACATGTCGATTGCAGACCAGGCCCGTCAGGTGGCAACCGTTAAGCGTGCTGAGAATGGTATGATTTATGCTCCTGTGACTATTCGCCGCGGCAAGACAGTGAAAGACGCTCTCGATATGATGGCAGAGTATCACATCGGTGGTATTCCTGTCGTTGATGGTGAGAATCATCTCGTGGGCATCGTGACCAACCGTGACCTTCGTTTCGAACGTCATCTCGACAAACTTATCGACGATGTGATGACACACGAGAATCTTGTTACCACACATATCAAGACAGATCTCGCTGCTGCCGCAGATATCCTTCAGTCGAACAAGATTGAGAAGTTGCCAGTTGTTGACAGCGAGAACCATCTCGTTGGTCTTATCACTTACAAGGACATTACCAAGGCAAAGGACAAGCCTATGGCTTGCAAGGACGACAAGGGCCGTCTGCGTGTTGCAGCTGGTGTTGGTGTTACTGTTGACACTCTCGACCGTATGAATGCTCTCGTCGAGGCTGGTGCCGACGCTATCGTTATTGACACAGCTCATGGACACTCGAAGTTTGTAATCGAGAAGTTGCGTGAGGCTAAGGCTTCGTTCCCCAATGTTGATATTGTTGTGGGCAACGTGGCTACTGGCGCTGCTGCAAAGATGCTTGTTGACAACGGTGCTGATGCTGTGAAGGTAGGTATTGGCCCGGGTTCTATCTGTACAACCCGTGTTGTAGCAGGTGTAGGTGTTCCTCAGCTGAGTGCAGTTTACGATGTGTATTCTGCCTTGAAGGGTACTGGTGTGCCTTTGATTGCTGATGGTGGCTTGCGTTATTCAGGCGATATTGTTAAGGCTATTGCTGCTGGTGGAAGCTCCGTAATGATTGGCTCACTCGTAGCTGGAACAGAGGAAAGCCCTGGCGACACAATCATCTTCAACGGACGTAAGTTTAAGAGCTATCGTGGTATGGGTTCTTTGGAGGCTATGGAGAATGGTTCTAAGGACCGCTACTTCCAGGCTGGTACAAGCGATGTCAAGAAACTCGTTCCAGAGGGAATTGCAGGTCGCGTGCCTTACAAGGGAACTGTTCAGGAGGTTATCTATCAGCTTATCGGAGGCTTGCGCTCAGGTATGGGCTACTGTGGAGCCGGTACAATTGAGGATATGCACAATGCCAAGTTCACACGCATCACTAATGCTGGTGTACTTGAGAGCCATCCGCACGACATCACTATCACAAGTGAGGCGCCAAACTACTCTCGTCCTCAGTAAAGACAATTGAGAAAATGACAATTGACAATTAATAATTTTGAAGGCTTCTTATATAAGAAAGCCGTAATTTTTGATTGTAAATTGAAATAAAGCAATGGCTCGGCTCCACCCCTTTTTCTCTAAGGGTTGTGCCCGTGCCATTGCTTCACCTATTTTAAATATATACGTATTTTATCATACACTGAAATGAAATTTAAATCACTGTTGGCTGCCCTGCTTATTGCTGCAAGCTATGCAGGCGCACAAACCACCGACCCAGTAGTAATGACCATCAACGGGAAACCGGTGTTGCGCTCAGAATTTGAATATTCTTACAACAAGAACAACTCTGAAACAGTTGTCGACAAGAAGAACGTTGAAGAGTATGTTCCGCTTTTCGTAAATTATAAGCTGAAGGTGCTTGCTGCCGAAGCTGCGGGTATTGATACGACAAGTGCGTTTCGCAAGGAGTTTCTGATGTATCGCGACCAGCAGGTGCGTCCTACGTTCATCAACGACAATGATGTGGAGAACGAGGCGAAGAGGATTTATAAGGACACACAGACTCGTGTGGATGCTAACGGTGGGTTGGCTCATGCTGCCCACATACTTGTTATGATAAACCAAAAGGCTACGCAGGCGGAGCAAGATGCTGCAAAGTTGCGTGCCGATTCAATATATACAGCATTGGAGAAGGGGGCCGACTTTGCCGATATTGCAACCCGGCTCTCTGACGACAAAGCCTCTGCCCGACGTGGTGGTGACTTGTCGTGGATTCAGAAGGGACAGACAGTAAAGGAATTTGAGAACCAGGTGTTCTCGATGAAGCCCGGTGAACTTTCAAAACCCTTTCTATCGCCATTTGGCTACCATATAGTAAAGCTTGTGGCAAAGCAGAATTTCTTCCCCTATGATTCTGTGCGTGCTGATATCCGACGCTTTATCGACCAGCGTGGACTTCGCGAGCGCATCATCTCGCAGAAGCTCGACTCTATAGCTAAGGCATCCGTGCCTCAGACCACAGCAGAGTCTTTGTTGAATAACCGTGCTGATGAGCTTGCTGCCAAGGATCCTGCTTTGCGCAATCTCATCCGTGAATATCACGATGGACTTCTGCTTTACGAGATTTCCAACCGTATGGTGTGGGAGAAGGCTGCCAAGGACGACAATGCTCTTGCTGCTTACTTCAAGAAAAACCGTAAGCGTTATGCCTGGACAGAACCACGCTTCAAGGGTATTGCCTACAACTGTAAGGATGCTGCCGATGTGGAGGCAGTAAAACTTTCGCTCAAGAATATCGCCTTTGACGATTGGGCAGAAACTTTGCGCAAGCAGTTCAACGACTCAACCTTGCGCATCAAGGTGGTGAAAGGCATTTTCAAGAAAGGAGACAATGCCCTTGTCGACCGTGATGTGTTCAAGAAAGACACTGTTTACAATGCTCCTAAGGACTACACTTATTCTGCCGTTTATGGCACAGTGATGAAGAAACCTAAGGAATATGGTGATGTTCGCGAGCTTGTTGTTGCTGATTATCAGGAGCAACTTGAAAAGCAATGGATAGAGGACTTGCGCCGACAGTATCCGGTTGTGCTCAATCAGGAGACTCTTGCAACGGTAAACAATCATTGAGAAAGCGGCAATCAACGAATAAATCACTGAAAAAGATATATTCATAAATAAATACAGAAGAAAATACATTAGATGAACAAACAAAACAAATTTACTATAGCTTTGATAGCTTTGATGATTTATGTGGGCATTGGTGCCAGTGCAGGTCGCATGTCGGGCAATAGAAATTTTGCAAGCGACACCACCAATACGGCTGTCACACTGCCTGAGCTGTCGGAGTCGCGACCCGTTGTTGATAGTTCGGCAGAAGAGACTACAGCTCCTGAGCATAGTGTCGTGGATGAGGTGATTTGGGTAGTAGGTGATCAGCCAATACTTAAGTCGGATGTTGAGATGATGCGCCTTCAAGGCGAGGCAGAAGGCATCGACTGGCACGGCAACCCCGACTGTGCAATTCCTGAGCAGATAGCCGTACAGAAGCTCTTTTTGCATCAGGCAGAGATTGACTCAATAGAGGTTACCGAGGCAGAGATTGCTCAAAACATTGATATGCAGATCAACCGTTGGATTCAGCAGGCAGGTTCGCGTGAGAAGCTTGAGGAGTACAAGAAGATGACTGTGTCGCAGATGCGCTCTCAGCTCCACGATGATTTCAAGAACAACCAGCTCATTCAGGCAATGAAGGAGAAACTTGTGCGCGACATAAGTGTAACACCTTCAGATGTGCGCAACTATTTCCGCAATATGCCAGAGGACAGTATTCCTTTTGTGCCTACTGAGGTAGAGGTGGAAATCATCACACGTCAGCCCAAGATAGCCCAAGAGGAAATCAACCGCGTGAAGAATGAGCTTCGCGAATATACAGAGCGTGTGAACAGTGGTGAGACTTCTTTTGCAACTCTCGCACGTCTCTATTCCGAAGACCCAGGCTCGGCCCGTCAGGGTGGAGAGATGGACTATGTAGGTCGCGGTATGCTTGACCCTGCGTTTGCTGCCGTGGCTTTCAACCTCACCGATCCAAAGAAGATTTCGAAGATTGTAGAGTCGGAATATGGTTTCCATATCATTCAGCTCATCGACAAGCGTGGCGATAAAATAAAGGTGCGTCATATACTTCGCATCCCGCATGTGTCAGAGGAAGCTACCGATTCTATGCGCTTGCGCCTTGATTCACTCGCCACAGAAATCCGCAGCGGCAAATACAAGTTTGAGGAAGCAGCCACGTTTGCATCCGATGATAAGGACACACGCAACAACCACGGTCTGATGTCGTTCAACAGCGAGGAAGGTCGCACATCGCGTTTCCAGATGAAAGACTTGCCTTCTGAGGTTGCCCGCGAAGTGGAGAAGATGGAGGTGGACGACGTGTCAAACGCTTTCCGAATGATTAACGAGAAGGGCAAGACTGTTGTGGCTATCGTGAAACTCAAGAGCCGCACACCAGCCCATCGTGCCACCATAACCGAGGACTATCAGGTGATGAAGAATGTGGTGCTGCAAAAGCAACGCGCCGATTTCCTCCACCAGTGGGTTGTCAACAAAATCAAGACAACATACATCAAAATGAACGACCGCTACAAGTCGTGCAAGTTTGAGTATGAAGGTTGGGTGAAATAATAATTTCTAAATTAAAAATTGAGAATTGAAGATTATGACTACCTTTTCAGGTTCACAATGCTCAAGTAGAAACAATTGGCATAGAATCGTCACATTGACGGTTCTGTGCCTTTTTGGCTTTTGCCTGATGTGTGCCGTTGCATCTCCGTATAAGAAAAAGAAGCGTCAGAAGACAGATGAACGCGTGTATCTCGTACATGCCAATGAACTTAAATACGACCAATATAGCAGTGTGCCAGATGCGCAGATTGTAAAAGGCAAGGTGCATTTCACACATGCAGGCTCGCAGCTTTGGTGCGACAGTGCCTATTTCTTTCAGGAGTCAAATTCTGTAGAAGCCTTTGGACACGTGCATTTCAAACAAGGTGACACACTTTCCTTGACATGTGACTATGCCGATTACGACGGAGCCGACCAAATGATGCATGCCCGCCACAACGTGGTGCTCAAACATCGCACACAGACTCTTTACACCGACTCGCTTGATTACGACCGCATCTACGATCTCGCCTACTTCTTTGAGGGTGGCAAGCTTGTTGACGGCAAGGACCGCCTTGTTTCCGATTGGGGAGCTTACAGCACAGCTACTCGTCAAGCATCTTTCTATTATGGAGTGGAGATGTATTCGGGCAAGAACCATGTCACCACCGACACCTTGCACTACGACACCCGCACTTCCATAGCCCACGTAGTAGGACCATCCACCATAACGTCAAAAGGCAGCATTGTTCACACTACAGATGGTTATATGAATTCACGCACCGATCGCTCGCAGCTCTTCGGACGTTCCACTATTGTCGACAAAGACAAGTCAATAACAGGCGACTCGCTATTCCATGACAACAATAATGGCAACAATGAGGGTTTTGGCAACGTTGTTTATATCGACAAGGCAAACAAGAATGAGCTTCATGCCGACCGCCTTTTCTACAACGACAAGACTGGCTATGGTTATGCTACACAACGCGCTATTATGCTCGACTATTCGCAGAAAGACACACTCTGGATGCATGCCGACTCAATGAAGATATATACATTCAACATCAACACCGACTCTGTATACCGCAAGGTGCATGCCTATCCGCATGTGCGAGCCTACCGCAGCGATATTCAGGCAGTGTGCGATTCTCTTGTGTTCAGTTCGCTTGACTCCTGCATGACGATGTACCGCGACCCAATTGCATGGAACGCCAACCGCCAATTGCTTGGCGAAGAGATACGTGTCTACATGAACGATTCCACCATACGCAAGGCGGAGATTATCAATCAGGCTCTCTCGGTGGAGCAAGTCGACGACAAGAATCATTTCAACCAGATATCATCACGCCGCATGGACGCATTCTTTATAGATGGAGCTATGCGTCGTGCCGACGCTACTGGTAATGTGAAGTCGCTCTATTACAATGCCGACTCCAAGGATTCTGTGCTTACAGAGCTTAACTATCTTGAAACCGACACCTTGCGCATGTATTTGTCCAAGGAACGTCAGTTGCAAAAGATATGGGCATCTAAATCGGTGGGAACAATGTTTCCTATAACGCAGATACCTCCCAGTAAGTATCGTTTGCAGGAGTTCGCTTGGTTCGACTATATCCGTCCGCTTGACAAGAACGATATTTTTGTCTGGCGTGGAAAGAAGGGTGGCACAGAACTTAAGGCTGTGCGCCGCCGCGAAGTACCGAGACAGAAACTTGATGATTAGCTCCTGAGATTAAAACCAAAACCTATCAGCCATGCGTGTATTCCACCTCATTACCCACTTCGACCTTGGCGGTGCCGAGCGAGTGGCAGCCAACATAGCCACGTCAGCCACATCAGGCATGGAATATCATGTCGTGGAGATGGTGCGCGGCAACTCTGCTTATACCCCGAAATTCCTTGGTGAACTTCGGAGTATGAGAGTAGTGTGCCATCGCTCCCTCATGCCCGATGTGCATTTCCATTTCCTCTTTGAGCGTATAGCGGCTCTGTTATTTCCATTGCGCATGCTATATATAATGCTGCGTTGGCATCCGGATGTTATTCACAGCCATACCGAGACTCCCGACATGTGTCTTTATGCATTCTCGCGTCTCTTCCCTTGGATGCTTCGTCACACTGTCATAGTGCGCACAATACACAATACCCGTCTGTGGACAGGACTGCCTTGGCTTGCCAACAAAGTGGAGCGTTTCTTCCGCAACCACAATGCCAATATCGCAATATCCGATTCTGTGCGCGATGCATATGCTGAAAGATTTGGTTCTACTCCACCAATCATTCATAATGGAGTGGGCGAGGTTGAGCAGAAAGCCTATCCCAATCTGTCGGACAATCGTGTGAACATTCTTTTTGCGGGACGTTTGGAAATGCAGAAAGGCATTTCCACATTGTGTGAAGTGGTGAGAATACTTGACAAAACAAACCGTTTCCATTTTGTTATAGCTGGTGATGGCTCGCTTCGCCAAATTGTAGAGCAGACTCTGCGTGGTGAAACAGCAGATGGCATGAATGGAGAAAATACAGTAGCCGAGCCATTGCACAATACTGAGCTTGTGCCGCCTATATATTCTCTTGCCAGTTATATGTCGTCATTCGACTATCTTTTCATGCCGTCGGAGTTTGAGGGACTTAGCATGTTGTCAATGGAGGCGAGCATGAACCGTCTGCCAGTGATAGCCAACAATGCTCCAGGACTGCGCGACACATTACCCGACGATTGGCCCTTAATGGTAGAAGGCAACAGTGTGGAAGCTTATGAACGGTTGTTTTGCGATTTTCTGCCTACATGCAACCGCCAAGAGCTTGCCGACAAGGCGCAAGCCTTTGCCTTGCGGCATTTTTCGGTGCGTCACATGCAGGAGGAATATGAATCGGTGTATGTCTCGCGACAAAGCAAACTAATCCCTTAGAAAATAAATGAAAGCGAAGAATAAGGGATTATCCCATTCTGTTTTAGGGAAATTCCCCTGCGTATTTTATAATTAAATGGCTAACTTCGCCATCGTAAAATGAACATAATAAACAAAAGACTATGATGAAGAAATCTCTTATAATGGCAATGGCAGCATTGGTGCTGTCAGTAACTTCAATCCAGGCACAGGCCTACAGAAACAGTCGCTACTACAACGAGCGCACCGGTCATCTTGACTATTCTCAGTATCACAACGATTCTTTCTTTGGGCAAAACGCCAATTATTATGGATTGCGTATAGGTCCGTCGTTCTCAACCGTCAATTCTGATGATCCAACTCTTGATGGCGGCAATTCGCAGACAGGGCTAAATATCGGAGGTGTTGTAGGTTTTGCACTTACCGACGAGGCTCCCGTTTATTTGGAGACCGGTCTTTTCTACAACGAAAAGGGTGGCAAGAAAAACCTCGACAGCGGCAAGAAGATGACCTATGACCTCAACTATCTTGAGATACCAATAGTGGTGAAATATGCCATCTCGGTTGATGATGACTTTTTTGTGCAGCCCTTCTTTGGTGGTTATCTTGCATGTGGTGTAGGCGGCAAGATACGCAACTATTATGAGCGTGTGGCAGAGAGTTCTTTTTCAAAGAAGTATTTCCAACGCTTTGACGGAGGTCTTAAGTTTGGTTGTGGCATAGGCTACGACATGCTTTATGCCGACCTCGGCTATGAGCTTGGACTTGCCAATATCTGTCATGATGAGTTTGACAAGTCGCACAACGGATGCTTTATGATGACATTCGGCGTGAACTTCTGATATATGAAAACAGGTGAAATAAAGAAATCGAACTCTTCTTTTTCTGTTGTCAGAAAATGAAGAGTCCGATAATTCCACATATCAACATCACCAATATAGGGTTGGTTTTGCGGAAACGTGTAAAGTAGAATGTGGCTGCAAACAATGCCACACTTATTGCAAAATAGGTAGGGTCGGCAATAGGGTCGCCAAAGTTCTCCTTGTTCATGAGTAGCACGGCAGCAGCGGCTATGAGTCCGATGATGGCAGGACGCAAACCTGAGAATATGTCCTTCACAATTTTTGAATCCTTGTGGGTCATCAGATAGCGAGAGATAAGAATCATGATGACGAATGGCAACCATATTATCGACAATGATGCAAGCACAGAGCCTATCACGGCTGCCCATTCAGGATAGCCTTGGTTCAATACTGCCACATAGCCGGCATAGGTTGCGGCGTTGATGCCTATAGGACCAGGAGTCGACTGGCTTATGGCAACGATATCTGTAAACTCGGCACGTGTCATCCAGTGGTTTCTCATCACCACCTCATTATATATGAGCGACAGCATGGCGTAGCCGCCACCGAAGTTGAACGTACCTATTTTTGTGAAGATGATAAACAGTTTGAGGAAAATCATAATCTATATATCTTATTTCTTTTTAAACTTTCCGTAGAGCCATCCGCAAACGCCAGCTGCAACAATAATCCATATTGGTGAAACGCCATGAGCGGTACTACCGCTGCCAAATATCGGAAGTGAAATCAACAGGCAGCACACTATAGGTATCCACACATTGTTCCATCCTATGTTAGCGGTCTTAGCCATCTTGAATACTGGTGCGGCTATTAGAGCCACCACAGCAGGACGCACACCCATGAAGAACTTCTCCACCCAAGGATTATCCTTAAAATTACGAAAACATATGGCTATCACGAGAATGGCTATTATCGAAGGCAAGGCAATGCCTATGGCTCCTACTATGCCGCCCCACACGCCACGCAGCTTGTAGCCGATGTGGCTTGCCATGTCAATGGCAAAAATACCAGGTGTGGTTTGCGCCACCACCATTATGTCCATAAATTCCTGTTTGTCCATCCATTTGTGGTTGTCAACAAACTCCTTCTCCATAATTGGTATCATGGCATAGCCACCGCCAAGGGTGAAGGCTCCTATCTTGTTGCAGGTGATGAAAAAATCTAATAACATACAGCTATTCTTTTAATGCTTATAATATTAAATATGTGTTACAATCTTTCTTTCCAAGGTGCAAAGTTACTGCAACTTAATCAAAGACCGTCATTTTTTATTGCTTTTCTCGCATTTTTTGCCTAATTTTGTAGCTATGAACAAGTTGAAACGCTACATAGTATGGCTCCGTCGCATGTCCCACAGCCGAGGCTTTGGGGTGCAGTCGCCGTCTGCCTACCGTTTCATACGCTATGTGCTCTGTGAGCATTATTCCTATTATGCCTATGCCGAGCTTCGCCAGCAATACCCGTCGTTGCCGTGGCTTGTGCGCAAGCGTATGGAACTCTACTTCCGTATAGCCAACTTCCGTCAGGCAGAATATTTTGTCAGTAATGGCGATGACGCTCAGTTGCTCTCGGCTTATGTAGGGAGCGGATGTCGCCACACATGTGTCGTTGATGATTTGCGGAATGATTGTGATAGAGTGGAGGTGGCGCGTGTGTGTCCGGTAGAAGGAAGTGAGGCTTATCTCGACCGACTGCTTCAGCATACCGACAATCAAACCATGATTGTCATTGAGGACATTGCCGACAATGCGATAGCCCAGCGTATGTGGCAACGGTTGCTCGACAGCAAGAAGGTGAGCGTGAGCTACGACCTCTATTGGGCAGGTGTGGCGTTTTTTGATACCGATAGATTTAAAACCAACTACATCGTTAACTTCTGACATGAAACTTTACACTAAATCCGGTGACCACGGCATTACCTCCCTTGTAGGTGGCAAGCGCGTGCCCAAAACAGACATTCGCATTTGTGCCTGTGGTGATATAGACGAGCTTAATGCTCATATTGGCCTTCTACATTCTATGACTGGTGATAGGTCCGCCTCGCTTCTCACCTCAATACAGTCGTGTCTTTTCCATCTCGGCACAGCCCTCTCTACTTTGTCTGAAGGCGGCATAAAGCCAGAAGACATCACAACCCTTGAGCATGAGATTGACCGCCTGCAAGACTCCACGCCACAGCCCGGCACCTTTGTCCTGCCAGGTGGTAGCATGCCGGCAGCCCAGTCGCATGTGTGCCGCACCGTATGCCGACGTGCAGAACGTAGTGTTGTAGAACTGTCCTCTCACTACGCAATCGACCCCATAATACTCGAATATCTCAACCGCTTGAGCGACTATTTCTTTGTTCTTGCTCTGAATTTAAACTTTATTGAGGGTATAGCCGAAAAAAAACTATATATTCCTTGCAAATAACATAAAAATTACTATTTTTGCAGCCGAAAGACGGGGCATGGCTGTTAATATGTGCAGCAGCCTTAAGAACTAAGCCCGTTGGAAAAACATTTGTAGAACAGATTAAAAAACTTACGACTATGTATTGGACACTTGAATTAGCTTCTAAATTGGAAGACGCCCCTTGGCCAGCAACTAAAGAAGAACTCATCGACTATGCCATGCGTTCAGGAGCACCTCTCGAAGTTCTTGAGAACCTTCAGGAAATAGAGGACGAGGGCGACGTATACGAGAGCATCGAGGACCTCTGGCCCGACTATCCTTCAAAGGACGATTTCCTTTGGAACGACGACGAATACTAATCGCTAAAAAAGCTACACGAACAGCTTAAAGCGTTGAATATAAGCGGTATGGGAATTGTATAGCATGATTCCAGTACCGCTTTTCCCCGTTCTTTTACCGCCAAAGCATGGGAAATCATCAACCAGTCAAGAAAGGAGACAAGACACAACCAATTCTTGGCTACTATTGGTCTCGTTCGCTCTACTCGGACGATATCTACACAGCTCACAGCCTCTCCTTCGACGGTCATTAGGTCGTTTTGGGTTTAATGCAATGAGCTGATTCGTTATTATTGGAAAATAAATTAAAATAACTTTCA
>DAVZIG010000048.1:0-12318 GCA_052273435.1 Prevotella sp. | reverse complement strand
AGTAAGTACCGGGAATTGCTGCCGGATAAATGGAAACAAAAAAATATCGCTCAAGGATAAAAACTTGAGCGATATTTTTTTGATGTATATATACTAGCATCGCGGATACGCTTACGGTAGAGTTTGCTAATATGATTAAAGCTCATATGTACGGAATCAAAACATTGTTAGTAAATCGAAACGTGAACAATGGAATCCTGGAGGGACTGAACTCTCTGATACAACTGGCAAAGAAACGAGCTAGAGGTTATACTAATGTGGAAATTTTAAAAACATGGTATACTTCGTAACGGGCAAGTTAGAACTGGCTTACCCACACGAAACGTTATAGACCCGTTATTTCATCTATGCATTTAACGGAAGAAACCAGATTTTTGGGATACGCAATGACGAAGTCAGGAGAAACAATTGCTTTTTTATTGTCCTCTTTATTCTTAATTCTTCACTCTTCATTACTAATGTTTTTTGTTTTTCATTTACTTTGGAAAATTTTTTCTATGTACTTGATAGTGTTTTTGCTATGTGCGTAAGGTGTTGACCTATAGTTTGTTAAATTGTTTAAGCATTTATAAAGATTTACCTAAAATGTACTTTGTTAAACTCGCATAACTATTTTTATTTATATTTGCAATCACAAAACCGCAATAAGCCAATTGTAGCGGTTATGAAATGTAAACGTTACGAATAACGACTTGTTTCAAAACAACTTTCAACTAAAAACTTATGACGTTAAGCCAATAACAGAACGAACGTAATAAAATAATAATACTTTATATATAATAACTTAAAAAACACTTAAATCATGGAATCAAAAACAAGAAGAAATTCCAAATTTAGATTGGTGCTTTGGGTCATGTTGCTGTTTGCTACACTTACGGCCACTGCCCAACAAGTAAAGGTGACAGGTGTCGTTACCGACCACGGTGGTGAACCGCTTGTGGGCGTCAGCGTGAAAGCTGGAGCAACAGTTGCTATCACCGACATCGATGGTAAGTACTCTGTAGATGTGGCCTCGAATGGCTCCATCACGTTCTCTTATGTGGGCTTCGAGACCATCATGGAGAAGGTGAATGGTAGACAAAAAATCAACATGACGCTCAGCGAGAAGAAGGATGTGCTCAACGAGGTTGTGGTCATAGGCTACGGCACGATGGATAAGAAGGAGCTAACATCTGCCATTTCACACGTTGGAGAGAAAGACTTCCTTACCATCAGTTCGCTCGACCCCTCGATGATGATTCAAGGCAAGGTGGCAGGTGTGAGCATCACTAACACTGGTGCTGGCGACCCCAACAACCAAGCAAGCATTCAGATTCGTGGCGTGTCGTCGCGCTCAGCAGGTCTTGGCCCACTAATCGTTATTGACGGCGTGCCTGGCGGCAACCTCACTAACATCAACCCCAACGACATAGCATCGTTCGACATTCTCAAGGACGGTGCAGCTTCTGCCATTTATGGCACGCGTGGCTCAAACGGCGTTATAGTGGTGACAACAAAGAAAGGCACGAAGGATGGACAGATGCACACCTCTTATTCTGGCATGGCCTCATGGGATGTGATAAAGAAAGAGCTTAAGATGATGAACGCCGACGAGTATCGCGACGTGCGACTGGGATGGGGCGACAACGGTGTTGACCTTGGTGGCAACTACGATTGGTTCGATGGTGTGAGCCGCACAGGTTTCACAACACAGCACACCCTCTCGATGAGTGGCGGCAACGCACAGAGCAACTACCGCGTGAGCGTAGACTACCGCAACGCACATGGCATCGACCTGCGCTCAAAGCGCGAGGAGTATGGTGCGCGTGCATCAATGATGCACACCACCAAGGGCGGACTGTTCACCCTCACCGCCAACGTGGCACCGCGCATCATCTATCGTGACCAGGCCGACTGGAGCGTGTTTACAGATGCTATTGAGGCAAACCCCACAACTCCTCTTATGGATCCTGAGAACCCCTCACGCTATTACAACTTCCAAGGTCAGGTCGTAGGTTCCAACCCTGTGGAGCGTCAGAAACTGGAGAAAGATCATGCCGACACAAAGCTGCTCGATTGGGACGGCACTGTGAAGCTCAACCTCCTGCCATTGCTCCTGCCCAACGGTAAGGGTAACCATAACTTGTCGACACAAGTAATGTTTGCCGACCATCAGTATGACAACAACAACTCGTGGTTCCGCCCATCAACAAGCACCATCTGTATAAACAATGGTTATGAGGGCGAGGCAAGCCGTTCTTACAGCAAGGAGCGTCAGTATGTGCTCGAGTGGCTCACCAACTACACCGGCACCTTCGGCAAGCACAACGTCAAGGGAATGGCAGGCTACTCATACCAATATTCTCAATATGAGGGCTTGAACAACGAAAACAAAGATTTCCCCAACGATGGTCTCACGTTTAACAATACGGGCACAGGCGAGTATGCCAAGGAAGAAGGCAAGGTGCTCATGGGCAGTTATAAGAATGATGCTAAGCTCATCGCCTTCTTCGGACGTGTGAGCTACGACTTCGACGGCAAGTACATGTTCACAGCATCGCTCCGTCATGAAGGCTCATCAAAGTTTGGTGTCGACAACAAGTGGGGTAACTTCCCCGCCGTGTCGGCAGGATGGCGCATCTCTCAGGAGAGCTTTATGAAAGGCATCAAGTGGATTAACGACCTGAAGCTTCGCGCCGATTATGGTGTGACTGGAAACCAAGATTTCGGTAGCTACAACTCGCTCAACACCATGACAGGCTTCGGCTATTATTATTACAACAGCAAATATTTCCAGGTGTGGGGACCATCAAAGAATGTTAACCCCGACCTGAAATGGGAGAAAGGTAAGAACTGGAACATCGGTATCGACTTCTCGCTCTTCAACAACCGCGTATATGGCTCGCTCAACTATTTCAACCGCAAGCAGCAGGACCTCCTTGGCAACTACAAGGTGTCGGTGCCTCCTTATCTCTTCGACGAGACCTTCGTGAACGTGGGCACGATGAAGAACACTGGCTTCGAGTTTGACATCAACGTCAAGGCAGTGACGACAAAGGATTTCTCTTACGACTTCAACGTTGTGGGAGCAACCATGAGCAATAAGTTTGTCGACTTCAGCAACTCACAGTATGTTGGTCAAGACTATTATGACGTGGCAGGAACAAGCGACCCATATCCATTCTATAACCTACAGCGCATACAGAAAGGCAAGTCGATAGGCAACTTCTACATGTGGAAATATGCAGGACATACCCCCGATGGCGAGTGGCTCGTCTACGATAAGGACGGTGACATCATTCGTGCCTCACAGGCAAGTGACGCCGACCGCCAGAAGGTGGGCAATGGTATGCCTAAGTTCACCATGTCGACAAGTCAGAACTTCCGCTACCGCAACTTCGACCTCTCGCTGTTCTTCCGTGGTGCCTTTGGTTATGACATTTTCAATATTCACGACTTCTATTATGGCACACGCAACTTCACAGGCAACCGTTCGCACAAGGCCTATGGCAAGAACTTCCAGATTTCTGGCTCTGCCAACCCCGTGGTCTGCGACTATTTCCTTGAGAGGGGCGACTACCTGAAGCTCGACATGGTGACGCTGGGTTACACCTTCAACCCCAAGAGTTGTCGCTTCCTCGACCGTGTGCGTCTCTATGGCACAATGAAGAATGTATTCACGCTGACCAAGTTTAGCGGCGTTGACCCCTCTACCTATCAGGTGAACGGTCTGACCCCAGGCGCACAAGGCTCACGCACCTATTACCCCTCTACACGCCAGTTTATCGTTGGCTTGCAAGTAGACTTCTGATAACCCATCTAAAAACATAATAAACAATGAAGATATTCAATATTATTGTATCCGCAGCTCTTTGCACTCTGCCCCTTGCGAGCTGTACTGATTTGAGCGAAACGCTCTACGATCAGGTAGGAACACAAAACTATTATAATACGAAGATGGATGTGGTACGTGCCACATTCCGTCCCTTCGAACACGCTTTCTGGAGCATACAGAGCCGCCATGTGCTCAACGAGCTTACTGCCGATCAGCTCATCACACCTACCCGCGATGGTTGGTGGGACGACAGCGGCCGATGGCGCAAGCTCCACTATCACGACTGGAACGTTGAGGATGGTGGCGACGCCCAGACCGAGTGGAACGGTTGCTTTCAGGGCATTGGCCAGTGCAACTATGTGATAGAGGATCTCGACAAACTCTCTCCCGAGACGTTCGGCTTCTCTGATGCCGAGTTTAATAACCTCAAGGCCCAGTGTCGAGTGCTACGCGCATGGTTCTACATCCGTCTGCTCGATGCGTTCCGCAACGTGCCATTGTCGGTGAGCTTCAGCGATGTGTCAAAGAACACCGAGACACAGGTGGAGCCAAAGGTCATCTACGACCTTATCGAGAGCGACCTCAAAAAGTGCATACCCATGCTTACATCAAAGACCGAGTTGGGTGCCAACTCAGCCATACAGGGACAGTGGACTAAGGCAGGTGCTGCCGCTCTGCTCGTGCGTCTCTACCTTAACGCAAAGGTGTATATTGGCGAAGACCATTACAGCGACTGCGCACAGGTGGCACAGGATATCCTCGACGGCAAGTATGGCAAATATCAGGTTGCAGATCGTTGGGATGCTGCCTTCGACTGGGATAATGACAATTGTGATGAGGTGATTTTCGGATTCCCTGGCTCAGCCAACTACACCTACTGGCATTATCAGAGCGACACCTACTGGTGGACGGTCCCAGCACGCGCACGTTACTACTTCAATGATGCCAAGGCCGAGGCCGGCGACCACAACACCAAGTATGCTGCCTCACCGAGCTACGCCCCCAACGGTGTGCTCTTGACCTACAAGCTGGGCATGCCAATAGAGAAGTTCCGCAAGTATGAGGGCGACGAGCGCATGAAGCTCTACAAGAACCTTGGCAATAGCAAGCGCGAGGGAATGTTCATCTATGGCTACCTCGAATATAAGGATGAGAACGGCAACACCAAGCGTGTGAAGGCTCCTGAGGTGGACTACGAGCTGTATATCCGCGATGCTGTGGGCAAGTTCCAAGGTTTGAACCCCAACAAGTGGCTGGATGTGGCAACGAGCACCCTGCGCGACGGCGACCACAACTCTGGATGGCATTTCGCTAAGTATCCCTTCTATAGCGATGAGGATGAACATCAGATGGAGAGCGACTACACTGAGATTCGTCTGCCTGAGGTCATCTACTCGCTTGCAGAGTGTAAGCTGCGCTCTGGCGACACCGCTGGAGCAGCCAAGCTACTGAACAGCGTGCGCAAGCGCAACTATCCCGCCGCCATGCTTCAGAAGAACCTCTACGCTCCCGAGGGCGAGGCACAGCTCGATATGGACGAGATGCTTGACGAGTGGGGACGCGAGTTCTTTGCCGAGAGTCGCCGACGCATTGACCTCATACGTTTCGGTAAGTTCTCTACAGGTGGCACATGGTGGGACAAGAGTGCCGATGCCGACAACCACACCGAGATTTTCCCAATCATGCGATCCATCCTCAACGCCAACCTCAAGCTTGTGCAGAACCCAGGCTACAACAAGTAATGGGTGAGAAGAGAAAAATGTGTTAAAACAAAGAAACAACTAAAACACTTCAACGTTATGAAACGAAACATCTATTTCAAACATACATCGCTCTTCGCGCTGCTTTGCCTCCTGTTCATGCAGATGATGGCAAGCTGTGACGGCGAGAAAGACATCACGATTATTGATGGCAACCTACCCATCAAGACCTCTACCTTGTATATGGTGGGCGATGCCACACCCAACGGTTGGAGCATCGACGCTCCCACACCGTTCACAGCAAGCGAGGCCGACCCAATGATTTTTGAGTGGACAGGCTCGCTCAACAAGGGTGATATGAAACTCTGCCTCACAACGGGCAGCTGGGATGCTGCCTTCATCCGTCCCATGACAGCGGGTGAGGAAATCAGCAAGACCAACATCACGAACAAGACGTTTGACATGCACGCTGGCGACCCCGACAACAAATGGAAGGTGACAGAGGAAGGCAAGTATAAACTGTCGTTCGACCTGCGCAACTGGACCTTCTCTACCGAGTATTTGGGTGAGAAAGACAAGCCTGCTGTTGAACCTATCGAGGCAGAAGCACTCTACATGGTGGGCGATGCCACACCTGGCGGATGGTCGCTTGACGATGCCGCTCAGTACACTAAGGATGCGAACAACAAATATATCTTCACATGGGAAGGTGACCTCAAGCTTGGCACCTTGAAGGCTTGCACAAAGAAAGACTTCAACGCTGCCTTCATACGCCCCTCTTCTGCCAACGTGGCCATCACCAAGCAGGGCGTGGCAGCCAACGACTTCGTGTTCACCACCTCTCCCGACGACCAGTGGGAGGTGAAGGAGGCAGGCAAGTATCGCATAATCCTCGACCTGGAGCATTACACCATCAAGGTGGAGAAAAAAGATTAACACTAAACCTCGTAACATAAAAAATAAAAAGATGAAAATGAAATTTTTGTTTGCTACGGCTCTGGCCGCTCTCTCTATGTTCTGCTCTTGCAAGGACGAGATAGAGATGCGCTACCCGCCAAAATATGAGTTGCCTGAGCTGCCAACGGTGGAAGGCATTCACGAGAACCAAAAGGCTCCTCTCTATTGGAGCGTGTATGAGAACTGCTACTTGCAGGAGCGTCAGGGACACAAAGGCGACGACCTCGACATCAGCGAGGCAGAGTGGGACAACATCATCGACTGGGTGGCCACCAACCTCAAACCCTATGGCTACGACATGATTTGTACTGATGGCTTCATTCCCATGCTCGACAAGGAGCATCGTGGCTACATGACCCACTATGGCAAGATGGCGCTGAAGGACCTCGTGGCCAAGTGTAAGGCCAAGGGCTTGAAGCTCGGTGTCTATGACAACCCGCTGTGGATTCATAGCGACGACGACTGTGTGGTGGAGGGAACAAGCTACAAGTATGCTGGTTTGAAGTGGGATCACAAGTCGACGGTGCTTAATCCTAACGCCAAGGAGGGATTCAACTGGGCCGTGGCAGAGAACCCTGGCTGCAAAGAGTTCATCGATGGCTTCTTCAAGTATTATAAGGACCTGGGTGTCGAGTTCATTCGCATGGACTTCCTTTCGTGGTATGAGGATGGCAAAGACCGTTATGTAGGCATTCAGGGACGTGGCTACGGTCGTGAGAGCTATGCCCGCGCTTTGGCTTACATCGCTGCTTCGGCAAAGAAATATGGTGTGTTCACCTCGCTCGTCATGCCTCACATGTATGATGATGCTGTGGTTGAGGCTAAGTATGGCAACATGGTGCGCATCGTGGCCGACACTGGCACAGGCACATGGTGGCATTGCTCGGCACAGGACAAGGGCAAGTCGTACCCCACATGGCCCAACTGCATGAACCAGTTTGATGGATTCAAGTATTGGTCACACATCGCTGGGCGCAACAAGGTGATTCTTGACGGCGACTTCCTGCGTCTTAATACCTTCGATAACGACAATGAGCGTCAGAGCGTAGTGTCGCTACAGCTCCTCGCCGGTGGCCCTGTGGCCGTTGCCGACCAGCCTGGCTCTATAGGTGACAACCTTAAGTTTTACACCAACAGCGAACTGCTCGCTCTCAATGCCGATGGCTTTGTGGGCAAGCCTCTCAACGACAAGCTGGGTGAGAACAGCGAGGTGTGGTATGGCCAGATGACGAACGGCGACTGGGTTGTCGGCCTGTTCAACCGCGATGAGAACACCGCCACCATGACTGTCGACTTCAGCAAGCTCGGCATAAGTGGCGAGATGAACGTTCGCGACCTCTGGAAGCATGAGAATGAGGGCAAGGCTTCATCGTTGACCGCCAATGTGCCCGCTCATGGCTGCAAGATTGTGAAGCTTACAAAGTAAGAGCGGCTTCTAATTGTATATTGGTTTTATGTTTGATTAGTAAACATCTGGATTCGATCTTTGGGGAGGCGTTGCTACCTTATAATATAATATTGTATACAAGCAACGCCGCCCCAGAGTTTTTTATTTCTACCTGCAACAATTTATCGTCAAATAACTGTAATTTTATGAAAACATTTTTCATTCAATCTTTTACGTCACGACAAATCAAACGATTGTTATCCTTAGTGATCATCAACGCCATGGCTCTCACGGCTACTCTTGCGCAAGTGACAAACAACCCCAAGGCCAACGATAAGGCGGTGGTGACTTGTGGCAATGCACGATTCACCGTGCTCACGCCAGAGATGATTCGAATAGAATATAGCGACAAGGCTGCTTTCGAAGATTGCGCCACCTTCACCGTGGTGAACCGTAACCTCACGGTGCCACAGTTCACGAAAAAAGAAGATTCACATTATCTATATATCACCACCTCGGCTCTCGAACTGAAATATCGCAAGGGCACAGACCCACGCACCGTGCCAGCCTCGTCGACCAACCTGTCGGTGGTGGTGAAAAACCACACGGGCAAGACCACATGGTATCCTGGTAAGCCCGACCCACTGAACCTCAAAGGCACCTGCCGCACACTCGATGGACTGACTGGCGAGAGCAAACGCTCAGAGATGGAGAACGGATTGGTGTCGCGCTCAGGATGGGCTGTCATTGACGACTCATGGACCACACCTCGCTCCGACGGCGGACGCTCCTATGCCCTCGCTCCCGATGCCACCGTGGGCTACGACTGGTGGGCTGAGCGTGCCGACAGTCACGCCATGGACACCTATCTTCTGGGCTATGGCAACAACTACAAGCAGGCGTTGGCCGATTATACGAAGATTGCAGGACGCATCCCTCTCCCTCCCGACTATGTGTTTGGCTACTGGTATAGCAAGTATTCGTCTTATTCGGCCGACGACTATCGTAAGATTATGTCTGACCTGAAGAGCAACAACATACCTGCCGATGTGATGATTCTCGACATGGACTGGCACTGGAACGGCAACGCCAGCAGCATGTCTGAAGGACGTGGTGGATGGACTGGATGGTCATGGAACACAAACCTCATTCCCGATGCAAAAGGTCTGCTTAAAGAGATGCACGACAACCATTTTAAGACGGCTCTTAACCTGCATCCCGCTGACGGTGTGAACAAAACGGAGAGTCCCGACTATTTTGCTAAGATGAACGCCGACCTGGGAGGCAAGTATCTCAACGAAGCGGGCGACAACATCAGTTGGAACCTCGACTACACCGACTTCACCAACAGCTTCTTCAAGAACATCATCCGCGACCACGAGAGCGAGGGTGTCGACTTCTGGTGGCTCGACTGGCAGCAGTGGCTTACCTCTCCTTACACCAACTCGCTGAGCGAGACGTTCTGGTGCAACCATGTGTTCTTCAATGAGGCAGCCAAGCGTGAGGGCAAGCGCCCCGTGATATTCCACCGTTGGGGCGGACTGGGCAGTCATCGTTACCAGATTGGCTTCTCTGGCGATGCTCACATCAGCTATGAGGCTCTTGGCTTTGAGCCTTACTTCACCGCCACCGCATCGAACGTGGGCTATGGCTACTGGGGCCACGACCTTGGAGGACACTTGTTTACCAACGATCAGCTTGCCAATAATCCCAACCTCGTGTTGCGTTGGATTCAGTTTGGCGTGTTCTCACCCATCTTCCGCACACATGCCACCAACGACCCACGCATTGAGCGCCGCATCTGGATGTTTGACAACTTCCCCACAATCCTTGAGGCTGTGCGTCTGCGCTACTCGCTCTTCCCCTACATCTACACGATGGCACGCAAGACCTACGACACAGGCCTCTCTATCTGCCGTCCGCTCTATTATGACTATCCCGACGTGGAGGAGGCTTACACCTATGACAACGAATATCTCTTTGGCGACGACATTCTCGTGGCACCCATAACAGAAGCTCCCAAGGAAGGTGCAACAACGACACAGAAGACCATCTGGTTTCCCGAAGGAAAGTGGTGGAGCGTGTCTACAAACGAGTTGATTGAAGGCCCATGCAAGAAGACCATGCTGTTTTCCGATGCGCAGATTCCCTATTTCTTCCGTCAGGGAGCAATCATTCCTTACAACCCTGCAACCGTGATGAACGTTACGGAGCGTCCCGACAAGCTCATCCTCAACGTCGTGGCAGGAAGCAATGGCGAGGGGGCAATCTATGAGGATGACGGCGACAATGCCGACTATGCTTCTAACAGTGCTGTCACAACGCTCACGCAGACGGTCAGCGGCAACGAGGCTGTTTACACTATAGCCGCTCGCAATGGCTCTGTGACAAAAGCACCGGCGAAGCGTGCCTATGAGTTGCGTGTGTGCAACAGCCGCAAGCCGCTCTCGGTAAGCGTGGACGGCAAGCAGACCCCCTTCACCTTCGATGCTGCCACAAAGACTACAATCATTCAGGTCGCTACCGACGATTGCAGTAAGGCCCGCGTAATAAAGGTCTCTTCTGTATCCAATAGTATATAATTATGCAAAGAATCCATAATATTCTGTTCTCATGCGTGCTGGCTTGCGCTTCAGCTCTCTCTGCCTCTGCTGCCACATGGGCTTCCGCGCTTGACATTACCACCGACAAGGCGTGCTACGCACCTGGACAGACGGTCACGTTTAAGGCTGTGGGCACCATGCCCGCCAACACCAACATACGTTATCGCCACGGCTCTGATGTCGTGGAGACCGCAAGGCTCACGTCAAACACATGGACGTGGACACCGCCTAAGACTGATTATCAAGGTTACATGGCAGAGCTGTTCACCACTGCTGCCGATGACTCAGAGACAATCGTGGGCACCATCGCCGTAGATGTGTCGAGCCAGTGGACGCGCTTCCCGCGCTATGGCTTCGTGGCCGATTTTGACAATTACAACAACACCGTCGACAAGAACGCGAACATAAAGACGGAGATGGCATATCTAAACCGTCTTCACATCAACGGTGTGCAATTTCAAGACTGGCAATGGATGCACCATAAGCCTGTAAAATTTAACGATGATGGGTCGCTCACACAATGGTATCAGGACATCAGCAACCGATGGGTGGGAGTGGAATATGTGAAAAACTATATTGCCGAACAGCATAAGTATGGCATGAAATCAATATTCTATGACCTCTGCTTTGGGGCATGGAAGGATGCCAACAAGGATGGTGTGAAGCCAGAATGGGCATTGCTGAAGAAAGATGCGTCGGGCAACTATTATCAGGACTATCACGGACTTCCATCGTCATGGGCGAGCAACATCTACCTTGAGAACCCAGGCAACGAGGGGTGGATAAACTACATGAAAGAGCGCTGCGACGAGGTGTATAACAATTTCGACTTCGATGGCTTTCAGGTCGACCAGCTCGGTAATCGTGGCGAGGTGTTCGACTATAACCATAACAACGTGGTGCTCTACGAGGCCTATGAACCTTTCCTCGCTGCTATGAAGAAGGCGCATCCAGAGAAAACGCTTGTCATGAACGCTGTGTCTGGATTCGGTACCTATTATATCGTGAAGGACAATGTCGACTTCTGCTATAACGAGGTGTGGGGCAACGGCAACGGCTATGGCGGATCGCCAGAACAGAATTTTGCCAACCTCTACGACATCATAAAGGAGAACGACAAGTGTAGCAACCAACAGCGCCCCACAGTGTTCGCTGCCTATATCAACTATGACAAGGCGGGCAAAGACAACCGACCAGACACAAAGGTCAACACCCCTGGTGTGCTGCTTGCCGATGCCGTGATGTTTGCTCTCGGCGGCTCTCATCTTGAGATTGGTGACCACATGCTCACACGCGAGTATTTCCCTGCTGCCCCATTGCAGATGGACGATGAGCTAAAGCAGCGCCTTGTACACTATTATGACTTCCTCACCGCCTACCAGAACCTCCTTCGTGGCACGTCTCTGGACCAATCGGAGCTAAAGACAGAAATCTATACCTCTGCTGCCGATGTGACCATAAACGCATGGCCGCCCAAGGCTCACACCATGACAACATTCGCAAAGAGGATAGACAACAAAGATGTTGTACACTTCCTCAACTTCACCAACACCGACGACATGTCGTGGCGCGATGTCAACGGCACGCGCCCCGCGCCAACGCTGAAAACCAACATCCATGTAACGGTAAAGGTAACACGCCCTGTAGGCAAACTGTGGGTGGCAAGTCCTGACATCGACGGTGGTGCTGTGAAGGAACTGTCGTTCTCGCAAAACGGTTCCGACTTGTCGTTCGTCATTCCATCTGTGGAATATTGGACCATGGTGGTGGTGGAGAGCAAGATTGTTGACAAGTGATGTGCGATGACTAACAAGCCACTTTCAGATAACTTTGACTAACTTTTGCTGCATAACTTTA
>DAVZIG010000047.1:0-12648 GCA_052273435.1 Prevotella sp. | reverse complement strand
GAGTAGGTGGCTGCCTTCTTTTACTTGAGGTCTTCAAGGTCTAACGACTTTGGAGGCCTTTTTTTGGTACGCTCGGCATGAGCATTATCTAATAAGGAATAACTCACTCGTTCCTTGATGGACGGCTCTTACCGTCCGAACCCAGTGAAAATGGTAGAAATGTTTGTTTGAAGCGAACGAAGAAGGTACTTATGTGATTAATAATTTTGATATTTTTTACTGTAAGTTTCTATATATGAACAAAAGTTAGTAACTTTGCACAAACGTTTTTTTACAATAAGCTACACATAGATGCAAGACATTAGAAACATTGCCATTATCGCGCACGTCGACCATGGCAAGACCACACTTGTGGACAAGATGATGTTGGCGGGAAAGCTTTTCCGCGACGGCCAGGATAACAGTGGCCAGGTGTTGGATGCCAATGACCTGGAACGTGAACGAGGAATAACAATCCTTTCCAAGAACGTATCTATCAATTGGAAAGGTACAAAAATCAATATTATTGACACCCCGGGACACTCCGATTTCGGCGGCGAGGTAGAGCGTGTGCTTAATATGGCAGACGGTTGCATTCTGCTCGTAGATGCTTTTGAGGGTCCGATGCCGCAGACACGTTTCGTGCTGCAGAAGGCTTTACAGCTTGGATTGAAACCTGTAGTCGTTGTGAACAAGGTAGACAAGCCCAACTGTCGTCCGGAGGAAGTTTATGAGATGGTGTTCGACCTTATGTTCTCGCTCAACGCCACTGAGGACCAGCTCGATTTCCCGGTAGTCTACGGTTCTGCAAAGAACGGTTGGATGGCAGAGGATTACAACGCACCCACCGACAACATTGACTATCTTCTCGACAAGATTGTTGAGGTGATCCCAGCTCCTAAAGTGATTGAGGGAACTCCTCAGATGCTCATCACATCGCTCGACTACTCTAGCTATACTGGACGTATTGCTGTGGGACGTGTTCATCGTGGCTCTATCAAGGAGGGCATGAACATCACAATCTCTCATCGCGACGGCAAATTGGAGAAGACTAAGATCAAGGAAGTGCATGTGTTCGAGGGAATGGGTCAGAAGAAGGTTGACGAGGTTCACTCAGGTGACATTTGCGCTGTTGTGGGTCTTGAGAACTTCGAGATTGGCGACACCATCTGCGACTTCGAGAATCCAGAGCCACTGCCCCCGATTGCCATCGACGAGCCTACCATGAGTATGCTCTTCACCATCAACGACTCTCCTTTCTTCGGCAAGGAAGGCAAGTTTGTCACATCACGTCATATCAACGACCGTTTGCAGAAGGAGCTTGAGAAGAACCTCGCCCTTCGTGTGCGTCCTTTCGAGGACACAACCGACAAGTGGATTGTCAGCGGACGTGGTGTGCTCCACCTCTCTGTGCTCATCGAGACAATGCGCCGCGAGGGTTACGAGCTTCAGGTAGGTCAGCCTCAGGTTATCTATAAGGAGATTGATGGAGAGAAATGTGAGCCTATTGAGGAGTTGACCATCAACGTGCCTGAGGAATTCTCAAGCAAGATGATTGATATGGTGACACGCCGCAAGGGCGAGATGACCTCAATGCAGACTCTCGGCGACCGTGTGGACATCGAGTTCGACATTCCTTCACGTGGCATCATCGGTCTGCGCACCAATGTGCTCACCGCCAGCCAGGGCGAGGCCATCATGGCCCACCGCTTCAAGGAGTATCAGCCGTTCAAGGGTGAGATTGTTCGCCGTATGAACGGTTCGATGATTGCCATGGAGACAGGCACAGCCTACGCTTACTCTATCGACAAGCTCCAGGATCGCGGCAAGTTCTTCATCGATCCGGGTGAGGATGTTTACGGCGGTCAGGTGGTTGGCGAGCACGTTCACGACAACGACCTCGTAATCAACGTTACCAAGGCAAAGCAGCTCACCAACGTGCGTGCCAGCGGTTCCGACGAGAAGGCTCGGGTGATTCCGAAGGTAGTGATGAGTCTGGAGGAGTGCTTGGAGTACATCAAGGGTGACGAGCTTGTTGAGGTTACACCTAAGAGCATCCGTATGCGCAAGATAACTCTCGACCATCTTGCTCGCAAGCGTTCAAACAAAGACTAATTTCTTGTAAATAAATACAAAATAATCGTAAAGGCTGTATCATTTTTTGGTACAGCCTTTTTTTATGCTATACGTGATGCAATATTCCATTTGACAAGTCGTTTATTATATATACAAACCATATAATAATGATGAATATGAAGAAGACTCTGTTGTCACTTTTTGCTATCTCATTGTCGTCGGCAGCGATGGCTCAGCAACTTGAAGTAGGCAAATTCTCCATAATACCACGAGTAGGTGTGAGCATTTCCAACTTAAATGATGATATTCTTGTAGTCAACAATCCGGATTGTGCATTATCTTCGCGTTATCGTACAGGCTTTATGGGTGGAGCTGACATCGAGTATCAGGCGTCGCCAAATCTTTCAGTTTCGCTTGGAGCCTACTATATGCAGCAGGGCTGTAACTACAAGAACAGTTTTGTCAGCGATAGCGCAACTAAAGGCACAGGCACTGGCTATAGCGATTTGTCCACACAGCTCCATTATCTTCAGGTGCCGCTGATGGCCAATGTATACATAGCTCCAGGTGTTGCGATAAAAGCCGGATTGCAGATGGGATTTGCCATGTCGGGCAAGATGGAACTTACAACTACAGATTATACGGAAAATAAGGACGGCGAGATAGCTCCGTCAGCTTCAAAGGCAGAATCTTATAACTTGAATTCTACCATGAAGAAAGTGAATTTCTCTATACCCGTAGGATTCAGCTATGAGTTTGCAAATGTCATTCTTGACGCCCGCTACAACATCGGGCTTACGCCTTTCCAGCAAGTGCTGGACTATAAGGGTTCGAAGAACAAGGTGTTTACTGTAAGTGCGGGATATAGATTTACGCTGTAATAGTGGAGTAGGTAGTAGGAGGTTGAGTGAGAAAACCGCTCAACTTCCTACTACAATTTTTTTAGTTTGATTCATCCAAATGTGTGAAGAATCATTTTTCATTCTTATTTTTCCTAATATTTTGTTCTAAACAAGGTGTGAGATAAGTTCCTCGCGGTCGCCTTCGAGCAAGTCAATCACAGGAATTTCCACCATAGTGTAGCAGCCTGGCTGCTGTCGCATGGAAGCGCGAGCCACGCTAACGAGCACCTGACCAGTAAGAGCCGGGTTGTTGATGCTCATGCTGAACTCTATGCGCTGGTTCTGCGTAGTGCCGCTCACGCCCTTGCGAGTCATGTGGACACCATGTCCCATATCGCGCACAGCGTCAACCGAAGGAACCTCAAACACATGAGTCTCGTCGTTGGCAAAATACGGGTCTGCCTTTACTGCTGCAGCCACATCCTCAAGTTTGGCTCCTTCTTCAAGCTCCACATACACCATGCGGCGGTGCAAGCCCTCACCCTTAGGAATAGTCATCGACAGAGCGTTCTTAACGCCCTTTTTAGAGCGCACGCAAACCGAGTGGCCCATAGACATACCCGGACCGAAGTTGGTGTAGCTTAGTCCCTTAGGAGCGAGACTCTGCATAAGAGTGCGCACGATAGAGTCGGATCCCGGATCCCATCCGGCAGCAATCACGCTTACAGCCTTGTGTTCCTTGCAGATAGGCATGAGAGTGTTGCGGTAGTCGAGGATTGAGGTATGAATGTCGAAGCTGTCCACTGTGTTGATGCCGAGAGGCAGAATCTGCTTGGCGTATTCCTCGCACGAGCGTGATGGGGTAGCAAGAATGGCCACATCCACATCCTTGAGTTCGCGGATGTCCTTCACCACTTCATATTGAGCGAGTTCTGCTGGCTTGTTGTCAGCACCGTTGCGGCGCACGATACCTGCGATTTCGAAGTCGTCGGCTGCTTCGAGAGCCTGGACAGCATACTGT
Organism: Prevotella sp.; assembly: GCA_052273435.1. Taxonomy (GTDB): domain Bacteria; phylum Bacteroidota; class Bacteroidia; order Bacteroidales; family Bacteroidaceae; genus Prevotella. Next base: position 8,730 of record DAVZIG010000047.1, on the reverse strand, counting down.
CCGATGTTGCCGTAGCCTACTACGGCTGCTCTGATTTTCTTCATATTCTTATAAATATCTTTTATTGGTTTTGTTTCTTTCGGCAAAATTACAGAAAATAGCGTATATATCTGTAAGATGTGTTGATTTTTTTTATTTTAAAGACTAATTTTACCTACAATTTAGTATTTATTTAGTCTTTAATATGTCAATATGTAGCTGTGTATTTTGATTTTAGTTATAGTTTGATAATTTTTGTCTGCAAAAATAGACAAAAGGTATAGGTTATGATAAAATCTTCGTCCAAAAAAAATAAAGCAAGTTTGTTTTTGTGCAATACTTTCAGTAACTTTGCAAACATAACGACAATTAAAACAATATGACAGACAATAAGAAACCCCTCCTCGGACTATCGCTCTATGAACTGAAAGAAGTGGCAAAGTCGCTCGGAATGCCTGCCTTCACAGGCGGACAGATGGCGAAGTGGCTTTACACACAGCATGTGGAGACAATAGACGAAATGACCAACATATCCAAGGCAAACCGCGAGAAGCTTGCTGCCGAATACACCATTGGCTGCATGCCCCACATTGAATGCCAGAAGTCTAAGGACGGCACTATCAAGTATCTTTTTCCCACGGCATCTGGCAAGCACGTAGAGACGGTGTACATTCCCGACCACGATCGTGCCACACTCTGCGTGTCGTGTGAGGTGGGCTGCAAGATGAACTGTCTGTTCTGTCAGACAGGTAAGCAGGGTTTTGAGGGTTATCTCACAGTTACTGATATTCTCAACCAAATTTATTCGCTTCCAGAGCGCGACAATCTCACCAATATAGTCTTTATGGGTCAGGGCGAGCCTATGGACAATCTTGACAATGTGCTCAAGGCAACCGAGGTGCTCACCTCCGATTATGGCTACGCCTGGAGTCCAAAGCGCATCACGGTGAGCAGCGTGGGTGTGAAAAAGAAGCTGAAGCGTTTCCTCGACGAGAGCGAATGCCACGTGGCCATCAGTATGCACTCGCCAATTCCCGAGCAGCGAGCAATGCTCATGCCGGCAGAGCGCGGTATGTCGATTACGGAGATAATTGACCTCATGCGCGAGTATGACTTCACTCATCAGCGTCGCCTCTCGTTCGAGTACATCATGTTCCGTGGCGTTAATGACTCCATGACTCATGCACGCGAGATTGTGAAACTCACCAAGGGACTCTTCTGTCGTTTCAACCTCATCCGTTTCCACAAAATCCCCAACATCGACCTTGAGGGTTGCAGCGAGGAAAAGATGGAGGCATTCCGCGATTACCTCAACAACCACGGCATTATCACCACTATACGTGCGAGTCGCGGACAGGACATTTTCGCCGCATGCGGTCTGCTTTCTACTGCTAAAACGATTGAGGAGCAGAGAAAAACAGATGAGCAGCGAAAAAAATAATAATTTATGAGCAGCTTTATACAGTCTTTCCTTCTTCTCGCTCTTACACTTCTCGCCTCCTGCAACGGTCGCAAGAGCATGTTGCCCGCCAGTGGCGGACAGCCGTTTGAGGTGACTGTAGTAGGTGATGTGGACAGTATTGTTTACAATGCTCTGAGTGTTGATGTTTACGGACTGCCACAGTCGGAGCCGATGTTTGATGTGCGTGAGCCTAATATCTGTCCATTGGAGGCTTTAGGTGGAGTGTTGCGTTATTCCAGGTCGATGGTCATCGTCGACATAAACCCAAAGAAATACGACAGCCTGAGCCTTGTGTGGAAGCGCGATGTCTATGCCGAGCCACAGCTGATAGTGAGAATCTGCGCCCCTTCGGCAAAGTGTCTGAGCGACACGGCTGTTGGTGGCATTGCTCTTCAAGGCCGGGCCATGCTTTTGGTTCATGGACTTAAAGCGCACGAGAAGAATGCATATATGGCTGTGTTGCAGCGCAAGCACAACCCCAAGATGGAAGCTGAGGTTAAGCGGATGTTCGGTTTCGACATGCTCATCCCGTCCGACATGACCTCATGCAAGAAAGGCAAGGATTTTATTTGGATTTCCAATGATTCGCCCACGGCTATGCAGAATATCTGCATCTACATGCAGCAATTCCGCAATCGCGATAGTGTGATGCAGGTCAACATCAAGGGTGAGACCGACTCGATGTATATGACAACCATGCATGATGCCTGTAGTGTTACGTATAAGTATGACGAGCAGGAAGACATTCATACGCAAGAATGGCGTGGATTATGGGAAATGAAGGGCGATGCCATGGGCGGACCGCTTGTGGCTCGCTCGATATGGGGCTATTATCCTCGTGATGTAGTCACGGTTGAAGGTTTTGTTTATGCCCCAGGAAAGAAGAAGCGCAACCTTATCATGCAGCTTGAAGCCGTCGTATATGCCACCCATAGGCAACAGGTCAAGAAACAGCGAGAGGAGATAAGGCATCTGTTGGGCAAAAAGCATGTTGACTAATGGTTAACCATTCAGACACAATAATATTTATACACATTATTATATATAAAACAATGGAAGATAGAAAAATACGCGTTGCCATAACGCATGGAGATACCAACGGTATCGGATACGAACTTATTTTTAAAACCTTTGCCGAGCCAGAGATGTTGGAGCTTTGCACTCCAATCATCTACGGTTCGCCTAAGATTGCTGCCTATCATCGCAAGGCAATGAACACACAAGCCAACTTTAGCATTATCAACAAGGCTGAGGATGCTCAGGACGGACGTGTCAATCTGCTCGCATGTTTCGATGATGATGTTAAGGTAGATCTTGGTATTCCCACAAAGGAGTCGGGCGAGGCAGCCCTCAAGGCTCTCGACCGCGCCATGACCGACTTCCGCAGCCAGCTCTTTGATGTGCTTGTTGCTTGTCCGGTAAATCAGGCGAGCATGTCCGACGCCAATTACACCTATCGTGGATTGAAGTCTTATTCAGAGACAAGTATCGGCGACGGAGCCAAGGGCGTGAAGATGATGATTAACGAGACAATGCGCATAGCCCTCGCCACCGACGGTCTTGCCTTGAAGGACGTGCCTTCGCACATTACCGAGGAAAACCTCTTGTCGAAGATTCGTGCCGTGAACGAGGCAATGAAGCGCGACTATCGTCTCTCAAATCCCCGCATCGGCGTGCTCGCTCTCAATCCAGTGGCCGACGGTGAGGAGGAAAAGACCATTATCGGTCCTACGGTTTGCAAGGCTGCCGACGAGGGTATAAATGTCTATGGTCCATATTCAGCCGACGAGTATTTCAGCCAGAATATCTACGAGGCTTTCGACGTGACGATTGCCATGTACGACGACCAGGCTATAATCTCATTCACTACGCTTATGCAGGGCGATGGCATCTACTACGTGGCTTCGCTTCCGCTCGTATGTACAGCTCCTGCTCTTACTCCCGACTTTGAGGCGGCAGGACAGGGCACAAGCGACGAGAGTGCCTTGCGTCATGCTATCTTCGAGGCTATTGACATTGTGCGCCATCGCGAGGAGCACGACGCGCCGCTCGTAAATCCATTGCAGAAGCTTTATCATGAAAAGCGTGACGAGAGCGAGAAGGTGCGTTTCTCCATCCCCAAGAAGCGCGATGGATTCCGCAGCGACCGCCGACAGCCAGCTGGCGCTCCTCAAGGCGCACCTCATGATGCTCCACAAGCCTAGACAACCAACCATCATCCGCTGACGCTGCAAACGAATAAGTCAAATTGAAAGCAAAATATCAAAACGCCTTTTTCCTTTTCGGAATGGCGGTACTCATACTCATGCTGACACAGCTCGACTACACACAGGTGTGGCTCGGGCTGTGTCATGCTGGTTATTGGTCGGTGGCCGTGGTGTTGTTGTGGGCATTTCTTTACATCTTCAACACGGCGTCTTGGTACATCATCATCAATTCTAGCGGTAAGACACCTGTAAAGTTCTGGTGGCTTTATAAAATAACTATATCCGGCTTTGCCCTCAATTATGCCACTCCCGGCGGATTGTTGGGCGGCGAGCCTTACCGCATCATGTCGCTCTCGCCTATTATAGGAGCCGAGCGGGCGTCCTCCTCGGTCATCCTCTTTGCTATGACCCACATTTTCAGCCACTTCTGGTATTGGCTTCTCTCCGTCGTGCTTTATCTCATTGTGCGTCCTGTAGACCTTTTTATGGGCAGTCTGCTCGTGGCAATCACGGCATTCTGTATTATCGGGCTGTGGTTTTTCATTGTGGGCTACCGCAAGGGTCTCGCCTGTCGCACTTTCAGCATGCTCAGCCACATCCCCGGCCTTAAGCGTTGGGCTTTGCGTTTCGTCGACAAGCATCGCGAGAAGCTCGACACCGTCGATAGCCAGATAGCCGCCCTTCACAACCAAAATTCCCGCACGTTTGTATCAGCTGTGCTTCTTGAACTGATGTGCCGCGTGTGTTCGGCCGCTGAGATCTACTTTGTCCTGCGCGTGCTCATGCCATCTGCCAACTATGCCGACTGCATCCTCATACTCGGCTTCACCTCGCTTTTTGCCAACCTCCTGTTCTTCATTCCCCTGCAGTTGGGCGGTCGTGAGGGCGGATTTCTAATGTCGGCGGCAGGGCTTGGACTCAAGACAAGTGAGGGTGCATTCGTGGCGCTCATCGTGAGATTGCGTGAACTTGTGTGGACAGGCATAGGATTGCTGATGATAAAGCTGACAAAACAGAAGAAATAAAGCTTGCAGAAACAAGCCTTATCCGTTTAAAATCAATAAAAAATCATTGTATGTAGTCCTTTTCTCAATAATTATATGTAATTTTGCTACGAAATGGACACTTCTGAACTTCAAAGAATCAAACAGCGGTACAACATCGTGGGCAACTGTGATGCGTTGAACCATGCTCTCGACGTTGCCTTGCAGGTGGCGCCGACCGATCTCAGCGTGCTTATAGTGGGCGAGAGCGGAGTGGGCAAGGAGATAATTCCGCGCCTTATCCACGACAATTCGCCACGCAAGCGCGAGAAATATTTCGCAATCAACTGCGGCTCAATCCCTGAGGGAACTATCGACAGCGAGCTTTTCGGGCACGAGAAAGGATCCTTCACGGGAGCCATAGGCGAGAGTGAGGGATATTTTGGCATAGCCAACAAGGGCACTATATTCCTTGATGAGGTGGGCGAACTCCCCATAGCCACACAGGCACGACTGCTGCGAGTGCTTGAGACGGGCGAATACATCCGCGTGGGCGGTCAGAAGATAATGAAGACCGACGTGCGCATTGTGGCAGCCACCAACGTCAACATGCACAAGGCTGTGAGCGAGGGACGCTTCCGCGAAGATCTCTACTATCGTCTTAACACCATACCAGTGCAGATGCCGCCACTACGCGACCGTGGCGAAGACATACTCTTGCTCTTCCGCCTGTTCACAATGCAAATGGCAGAGAAATACCGCATTCCGCGCATTACGCTCACTGATGACGCAAAGCAAATAATGCTCAAATACAAATGGCCGGGCAATGTGCGACAACTCAAGAATATTACCGAGCAGATGTCGATACTGAGTCAGAGCCGTGAGGTCAACGCAGCCATGCTGAGCAAGTTTATCCCGCAAGACCAGGAGAGCACCGAGCTTACGACAACGGCGGCTTCAAGCGCACATTCCTACGAGAGCGAGCGCGAGATTCTCTACAAGATTCTCTATGAGCTTCGTGGCAACGTGAGCGATCTGCGCCGCGAGATGGCTACCTTGCGCAAGCAAATCAACGACCAGCACACGCTCGACTCCTTTGCTGCCAGCTGCAACATGCCAGCCATACAGTCACCAACCAATACGATGGCTCCGACGCACACTCCAGCAATACATCCATATGCCCCGTCCGACGACCGCCACTATAGTGCATATCAGGACGTTGAGGCTGAGGAAATCAGCGACAATGAGAATGGCAACATCATCGACGGCGACAGCTTGAATCTCAACGATATCAGTAAGCAGGTGGTGGAGAAAGCCCTTGAGCGCAATGGCGGCAACCGCAAGAAGACGGCCCAGGAGCTTGGCATTTCCGACCGCACGCTCTACCGCCGCATCAAGCAATACGGACTCGACAAATAGAACACTTCAGCAAAGAAACAAATGAATATTCGACGTATCTTTTCATATTATATATATAATGTATATATGGCGTTGGCACTCGTTGTTGTGCTTTCGCTCTTGTCGTGCTCCTTCGAAGGCTACAAGTTTAATGGTGCAAGCATCGACTACACCAAGACCAAGACCATTCAGATAGCCGATTTCCCCATTCGCTCAAGCTATGTGTGGGGCCCGATGGGACCTATGTTCAACAATCAGCTAAAGGACGAGTTTGCCAACCACACCAAACTGAGTCAAGTGAAGCGTGGTGGTGACCTGAAAATAGAGGGCGAGATAATCCAGTACTCACAGCGCAACAAGTCGGTGGCTGCCGACGGACGTTCGGCACAGACCGAGCTGTCAATCACAGTCAACGTGCGTTTCACCAACAACGCTAACCACAGCGAGGACTTCGAGCGTCAGTTCACATCCAGCAAGTCATACGAGACCACCCAGAGCCTTGCAGCTGTGCAAGAGGAACTCGTGAGTCAGATGGTGAAAGACCTTGCCGACCAAATCTTCAACGCCACAGTTGCCAACTGGTAACAGGGAGTCGTTTGAGAATGGGAAGGAAATCGTTTTAGAATGATTGAATCGTTTGCAGACAATTAAAATTAATAACTAATAATTAAAGAACGAACGTGGATTTAGTGCGCCTCATAAATCATCCGGAACTCATGAACAAGGAGACTCTCTACGAGCTCCGAAGCCTTGTCGCGCTCTATCCCTACTATCAGACAGCGCGTCTGCTGATGCTCCAAAACATGTATCTGCTGCATGAGACGGCCTTTGATGACGAGTTGCGCCGTGCAGCCCTCTACGTTTCCGACCGCCGTCTGCTCTTCGATCTTGTCGAGGGAGCGCGCTTCCATGTGAAGACCGCCGCTGAGAAAGCCGCCGAAGAGGCTGCCGCAAAAGCCGGGCGCATGCAGGAGAATGGGGCCAACCGCACATTGTCGCTCATCGACAATTATCTTGGCTCCAATTCAGCCTCGCCAGATGAGGCTGAAGGCAACCGCAAGGTAAGGCCTACGCCAGCAGATGCAGCGGTTGACTATGTGGCTTATCTGCTTAAGACAGAGGACGAGGAGGAGAAGAAGGGCGAGAAACAAAGTCCGCAACTCAAGGGACAGTCGCTCATCGACAACTTCCTCAACCAGGACGGCACAAAGATACAACTGCAAGAGCAGCCCACCTACAAGCCGGAGATAGAAGAGTCTGAACCTGCTGCCGACAACGCCCGCAAAGACGGCGACGACAGCTATTTCACGGAGACTTTGGCTAAAATCTACATAAAACAGGGCAGATATTCAAAGGCACTCGAAATAATTCAACGATTAAATTTGAATTATCCAAAAAAAAATGCTTACTTTGCAGACCAAATACGTTTCCTGAAAAAACTCATTGCCAACGAAAAGGGAATGAAGCAGTAGCTTGGCACAGGAAATCTGTATGTCAATGTTGGAAATATAGATTTTGGTAGAGAAAAAAAAATAACAAATAATAAATTAACAAATAGAAAAATGATTTACATCTTATTCGTAGTGCTCATTGTGATAGCATCGTTGCTCATGATCGGCATCGTGCTCATCCAGGAGTCTAAGGGCGGCGGATTGGCGTCGAATTTCTCATCTTCTAACGCCATCATGGGCGTGCGCAAGACAACCGACTTCGTGGAGAAGGCAACATGGGGCCTTGCAGCAGCAATGGTTGTATTAAGCATTGTTTGCGCATATGTGGCTCCGGTTTCTACTGCTGAAACCAGCGTGATGGAGAAGGCTGCCACCGAGACACAGACAACCAACCCTAACACAACTCCTGGCTTCGGTGCAAGCCAGCAGCAGGCTCCGGCTCAGGGCGCACAGCAGGCTCCCGCACAGGGCGCACAGCAGGCTCCGGCTCAGCCAGCAAAATAAAGCACACTTTCAGAGAAAATAAAATAGGAGACCGATTGGTCTCCTATTTTTATTGCTCGTCCGACATTCGGGTTATGCAAATTTGGGTTTGTGTCGGATGACTCTATCCGGCAATAAATCTTCCATGGATTTATGTCGGGCTTCGTTGGCATTATTCCATGGATGCGCTATGTGTAATGTTGGATGTTGCATTCGTGGCATACTTGTATTAAGCGAGAAACGGAATAAACGCCTTTTTTCAACTTTTTCTCTCTTTTTTGAAAAAAGTTGCTGAAAAGTTTGGAAGTTAAGAAAAAATCCACTAACTTTGCACTCGCTTTAAAGAATTAACGAATAGTTCAATAAAAGTAAATCTAATCATGGTGGCCGTAGTTCAGTTGGTTAGAGCGTCAGATTGTGGTTCTGAATGTCGTGGGTTCGAGTCCCACCTGCCACCCCAAGAGGTAATATATCTTACAAACAGATAGTTGCCTCTTTTTTATTGTCTATTCTCTTCAAAAGCCAATCTAATATGGTGGCCGTAGTTCAGTTGGTTAGAGCGTCAGATTGTGGTTCTGAATGTCGTGGGTTCGAGTCCCACCTGCCACCCTAAGAGGTAGTTATCTTATAAACAGATAGTTGCCTCTTTTTTTATTGTCTATCCCTCTCAAGAGTTATTCCATCTCATATAATATTGGCTCACTCGATAAACCGGATCAAATAATATTGTTGTGTTTTTAACGATTCAATATTATTGTTTATCTTTG
>DAVZIG010000046.1:0-12748 GCA_052273435.1 Prevotella sp. | reverse complement strand
AGCTATGTACGAAAAAATTCAAGAAACAGCATCCTGGCTAAAAGAAAGGATGACAACAAATCCTGAAACAGCCATCATTCTCGGCACTGGTCTCGGTCAGCTCGCTACCGAAATCACCGACAGCTATGAGTTCTCATACAGCGATATTCCTAATTTCCCGGTGTCTACTGTTGAGGGGCACTCTGGCAAGCTTATCTTTGGTAAGCTCGGCGGCAAGGATATCATGGCTATGCAGGGCCGTTTCCACTACTACGAGGGGTACTCTATGAAGGATGTGACCTTCCCTATACGTGTGATGTATGAACTTGGCATTAAGACTCTCTTTGTGAGCAATGCCTCGGGCGGCATGAATCCAGAGTTCAAGATTGGTGACTTGATGATTATCACCGACCATATCAACTTGTTCCCTGAGCATCCGTTGCGTGGCAAGAACTTCCCTACCGGTCCGCGTTTTCCGGATATGCACGAGACTTACGACCACTCGCTTATCGAGGAGGCCAACCAGATTGCCAAGGAGAAGGGTATACGTGTGGTGCATGGTGTATATGTAGGTGTACAGGGTCCTACTTTCGAGACTCCTGCCGAATATAAGATGTATCACCGTCTTGGTGGCGATGCTGTAGGTATGAGCACTGTGCCTGAGGTTATCGTGGCTCACCACTGCGGCATACGCACATTCGGTATCTCTATCATCACCGACCTCGGACTTGAGGATACTCCGGTTGAGGTGTCGCATGAGGAAGTGCAGGTGGCTGCCAACAACGCTCAGCCTCTGATGACAGAGATTATGCGCGAAATGATTAGCCGCGCATAAAGCGTTACACCTCATTATATATATAATATGACCGATATATCAAAGCTCGGTGAGTTTGGGCTTATCCATCATCTCACCGATAATATAAAACTTAAGAATTCATCTACGGTAAAGGGTGTGGGCGACGATTGTGCCGTGCTTCATTATCCCGACTCTGAGGTGTTGGTGACTACTGACATGCTTATGGAGGGTGTGCATTTCGACCTTACCTATATCGACCTTCAGCATCTTGGCTATAAGTCGGCTATGGTTAACATCAGCGACATATTTGCCATGAACGGCACTCCTCGACAAATCACTGTGAGCATAGCTCTCAGCAAAAGATTTAAGGTGGAGGATATGGACGAGTTCTACAGCGGATTACGTCTTGCCTGCGACAAGTGGGGCGTTGACATTGTTGGTGGCGACACCACATCGTCATACACTGGTCTTGCTATCAGCATCACTTGTATTGGTGAGGCTCGCAAGGAGGACATCGTTTATCGCAGTGGAGCTAAGGATACTGACCTCGTGTGTGTGACAGGCGATCTTGGTGCCGCATATATGGGGTTGCAGTTGCTTGAGCGTGAGAAGAGCGTGTACTATCAGCAGGTGGATGAGGCTCGCAAGAAGAACGACAAGCGTGCTCTTGAGGAACTGAAGGGTTTTCAACCCGACTTTGCCGGCAAGGAATATCTGTTGCAGCGTCAGCTTCAGACAGAGGCCCGCGGTGACATCATTGCGCGTTTTCGCGAACTTAATATCCGTCCTACGGCTATGATGGACATCAGCGATGGACTCTCAAGCGAACTGATGCACATTTGTAAGGAGTCGAACTGTGGTTGCCGTATCTACGAGAAGAACATCCCAATCGACTATCAGACGGCTGTTATGGCTGAGGAGATGAACATGAATGTCACTACATGTGCTCTCAATGGTGGCGAGGACTATGAGTTGCTCTTTACTGTGCCTATAGGCGATCATGAGAAAATCCAGCAAATGGATGGTGTGAAGCTCATTGGACATATCACACGTTCAGAACTTGGACAGATGCTTGTGACAAGAGACAACCAGGAGTTTGAATTGAAGGCTCAGGGTTGGAATCCGTTGAAAGATTAATAATATAGGAGGTTGAACATTCTCGGTTCAACCTCCTATTTTTTATATGTATATTCGGTTGTTGGTGTCATTTTTCTACTAATAATTGTAGGGAATAATATGATAACGCTATTTTTTTTGCACTTTAATCAATAAAAGGTGATGAAATATTTGGTGGAATAAAAAAATATTCGTACCTTTGCAACCGCAAAATAAAAACACAGTTGGTGCCATAGCTCAGTTGGTAGAGCAAAGGACTGAAAATCCTTGTGTCCCCGGTTCGATTCCTGGTGGCACCACAAATGAATGAAGCAGTTAAGAGGAATCTTGACTGCTTTTTTTATTTAGTTTGATTTTACTAAAAACTGTAACTTTATATTCTTCTATATTGCAAGATCAATATAAATGTGTAACATTTGTCCTGATTTGTGTAGAGATGCAGATGGAATGCATAAGAACAGATAATCAAGGCAACGGGATTGTCGGAATATGAAATAAGTAAGTTATAAAAAACAGGCTACATGCATTGGTTGTAGAACCTATTGCATGTAGCCTGTATCGTTTATGATAATCTTAATCTATTGTGATTATCGTTTTTTTTGTTAGATAGCCTTTTCAGCGATAGCAGTAGCCTTGGCTGTAGCCTTGTCGAGAGCAGCCTGAGCCTTCTTCTTGGCAGCAGGAGTCTTGGCTTTCTGTACGTTGTCGTAGAGAGTCCAAAGTTTCAGCTTGGCTGTAGCTTCCTTGTATGCTTTGGTGTAAGCATTGGCGATAGCCTCAGTAGCTGCTTCCTGTTCAGGAGTAGCGTAAGCATGCTTGTAGCCCTTCTCCTTGTTCCAAAGACCGCGTGTGAAATCAGGGAATGTCACAGAAGCGCAGTCGTTATCCATAGAGATAGCGCCAAGCTCAGCGATAGAGCACCACTCAGCCAAGTCGTATACGTCCATGTCAAGTGGCAAACCATTCTGCAAGCAGTAGATAAGGCGAGCGCACATGATGAAGTCCATACCACCGTGACCGCCTACTTCCTTAGCAAGCTTACCGAACTTCTTGAGGATTGGGCTTTCGTATTTATCCTCAAGAGCCTTGCGCTGCTCATCAGGCATGAAGCTGTGTGAAGAAAGGTTGTCCACCTTAGGAGCGTTGCCAGTAGCCGAGAGCTGCTTTGAGTCAACGGCATAGCCTTCGATAGGATACTTGTTGGCAAAACCCTTAGAACCAGTGAGCTGATAGAGGCGGCTGTATGGCTGTGGATTCATAACATCGTGCTGCAACTCGATAACCTTATGGTTCTCGGTGCGGATAAGTGTTGTGGTATGGTCGCCGTTGCGGAAGTCGTTGCAAGGCTTACCGGTCTTGGCCTCTACAAGCTCCTTGCCATGAACGCTCTTAGTGTCCATAGCCACGAGAGTCTTCATGCGGTCGCCACGGTGAATGTCAAGAGCCTGAGCCACAGGGCCAAGGCCATGGGTAGCGTAGATATCGCCACGGTTCTCGCGGTTATACTTCAAGCGCCAGCCAAGTCCTTCAGGATCTGAGCCGTTTGGATTCTTCCAATAGTAATCCCAGAAGTCATCGAGGTTGTGGATGTAAGCACCCTGGGCATGGAGTATCTCACCAAACACGCCATTCTGAGCCATGTTCAATGTGCGCATCTCGAACCAGTCGTAGCAGCAGTTCTCAAGAATCATACAGTTGAGCTGCTTCTTCTCTGCAAGGTCAACAAGCTCCCAGCACTCCTTGAGGTTCATTGCTGAAGGCACCTCATCGGCAACGTTCTTGCCGTTCTCCAAGGCACACTTGGCAACGATAGCATGGTGCTCCCAGTCGGTAGCGATGTAAACGAGGTCGATGTCAGGACGCTTGCAAAGCTCCTCATAACCTTTCTCGCCATAGTAGATGGCTGCAGGAGCGAGGCCATTCTTGCGCAGACGCTCGTTCTGCTTAGCGGCACGCTTTTCCTCAAAGTCGCAGAGGGCCACAACCTGCACACCAGGGATGAGGCTGAAGTTCTCAACAGCACCAGGACCGCGCATGCCAAGACCTACAAGACCAATGCGTACTGTCTTCATCTTTGGCAAAGCCAAGCCGAGCACGTCTTTCTGGCCAGCAGGACGTTCAGGTGTGTCGATTACGATTTTGCCCTTATTCCAATGCCACTTTGTGTTAGGAGAGAGCGATTGTGCGTTTGCTGACAGCGAGCCGAATGAAAGCAGGGCAGCAAATGCAAGACTGAAAAGTTTAAACTTTTTCATAAACAGATAATTTAGGAATATTTGTTTTAGTATATGTGTCTGGTTGATATTGTTTAAATTCGTTCTTAACACAGTGCAAAGTTACGCAAAGTTTTGGATAAATAATAAGTAAGATTGAAAAATATGTGGTATATATGTTATTTATTCCACTAAATTGCCGTAATTTTGCATGTATATGAACACATCTGAATTAAATGACAAGCGTATTGCTGTGCTGCTCTCGGGTGGAGTGGACAGCTCGGTTGTGGTGTATGAGCTGGCTCAGCTTGGCCTACACCCCGACTGCTTTTATATAAAGATAGGTCCTGAAGAGAAGGAGGAGTGGGACTGTACGAGTGAGGAAGACCTTGAGATGGCTACTGCCGTGGCTCGTCGTTATGGTTGCAAGCTTGAGGTTGTCGACTGTCATCATGAATATTGGGACCAAGTGACACGTTATACTATGGAGAAGGTGCGCTCTGGTTTCACGCCTAATCCAGACGTGATGTGCAACAGGCTGATTAAGTTTGGCGCTTTCCATGAGAAGCGCGGCCACGACTATGACCTCATAGCCACTGGACACTATGCCCAGACGGAAATAGACGCAGATGGCCGCAAGTGGCTCACAACAAGTCCTGATCCCGTAAAGGACCAGACAGATTTCCTTGCTCAAATATATGATTGGCAGTTGCGCAAGGCTCTTTTCCCTATTGGTCATTATGCCAAGAACGAGGTGCGTGAGATTGCTGAGCGTGAGCATCTGATCAATGCTCGCCGTAAGGATTCCCAGGGTATTTGTTTTCTTGGTCAAATCAACTACAATGAGTATATTCGTCGCTATCTTGGCGAATGTCCTGGTGATGTGGTGGAGTTGGAGACAGGCAAGCGTATAGGCGGGCACCACGGATTATGGTTTCATACTATAGGTCAGCGCAAGGGATTGGGTTTTGGTGGTGGCCCGTGGTTTGTTGTAAAGAAAGATGTTGACAACAATATTCTATATGTAAGTCATGGCTACGACCCGCAGACTGCTTATAAGAAAGATTTCCTTGTGCATGATTTCCATTATCTCACATGCGAGGTGCCTATGCGTCGTGTCACATTCAAGATTCGCCATACGCCAGGTTATCTTCCTGCAACAATCGAGATGCTTGAAGATGACAAGATGATGGTGCATGCCGATGAGCCTATTCATGGTGTCGCTCCCGGACAGTTCTGTGTGGTGTATGATGAGAATCACCACCGTTGTTATGGATCAGGAGAGATTACTATATAATAGGAGTTAAGGAGTTAAGGAGTTAAGGAGTCGGGAGTTAAGCCATTACCTTTTTTATTGTAATAAGGCATATGGCTTAACTTCTTAACTCCTCATAGATGAATAAGAAAAAACTTACACTCCCGGAACAAAGTGCGTATACTTCTCGCTATTGGCACGCTCGCGACGCAAGATGTTCTGCATGTCGTAAACAATCTTCGGGTTCTCAGGAGCTACGCTTTCAGCCTCCCATAAGTTGTTCTTTATGTTATAGAGCTGTGGTTGTGGGTCGCTGCCGGTTTCAGCCTTAGGTGCCCATGTGAGTGTCTTGGGTCCATCGCTTGGCTCAATGTATTTCCATTCTTTAGTGCGTACTGAAAGCACGTGGTTGTATGCAAACTCAATCACGTAAGGACGGTCTTCGGTGTCTGTGCCAAGCAAGTTGCCCAAACGGTTCTGGCTGTCGGGAGCACTTCCCTTCGGGAAGCGTGCGCCGATAAGGCTGCCAAGCGAAGCCATCCAGTCAATCTGCGACATAAGAGTGGTTGATGTCTGTCCTCCCTTAATGTTTTTAGGCCAACGTATGATGGCAGGCACCTGTGTGCCACCCTCGAATGTGCTGTACTTGTTGCCGCGCCACGGACCGGCAGGCTTATGTCCGTTGAGCAGTTCCTCTGCACGGTCCTGGTAGCCGTCATCGATAATCGGACCGTTGTCGCTTGAAAGCAAGATGATGGTATTGTCTGCTATACCAAGCTTGTCGAGAGTTTCCATGATCTGACCTACCGACCAGTCGAACTGTGCGATAGCATCACCACGCAAGCCCATGCCGCTCTTTCCGCGGAAACGTGGATGTGGGAAGCGAGGTACGTGCACGTCGTTGGTTGCGAAATACATGAAGAAAGGCTTGTCCTGGTTGTCCTTGATAAAGCTGATGGCATGTGATGTGATGGAGTCGGCAATGTTCTCGTCCTTCCACAATGCCTTGCCGCCGCCACGCATATAGCCAATACGACCGATACCGTTGACGATAGACTGGTTGTGGCCTACGCTCGACTGCAGGTTATAGCACAATTCAGGGTTGTCCTTGCCAGTAGGCTCACCCTTGAAGTTCTTCTTGTAGCTTACTTCGATAGGATGTTCCGAATCCCAGTTGGCTACATTTCCATTCTCTATAAACACACATGGCACACGGTCGGCTGTGGCTGCCATGATGTAGTGATAGTCGAAGCCGAGGTCGCCAAGGCTCATTGGCAACTGGGCGTTCCAATCCTGTGTGCCCTGCTTCTCGCCAAGTCCAAGGTGCCACTTGCCGATGGCACATGTGCTATAGCCGCAACTCTTGAACATGTCAGCCATAGTAAACTGGCCTGGCTTGATAATCATGCCGGCATTTCCTGCGGCAATATCTGTGTCAGGACGACGCCATGCATATTCGCCAGTAAGCAATGAGTAGCGCGATGGAGTACTCGTAGCAGCCACGGCATGCGTGTCTGTGAAACGTATGCCCTGCTGTGCAAGACGGTCTACATTCGGAGTTTTCACATTCTTGGCTCCATAGCAGCCAAGGTCGCCATAGCCGAGGTCGTCGGCATAGATGATGATGACGTTAGGACGATTAGGGTCCGTTTTGGTCTTCTTTGCAGCCCAAGCCGACTGAACAGCCATTGGCGCAAGAAGCGAAAGAGCGATAATGTTCTTCTTCATTTTGTTTTAGAATTAATTAGTTTTAGTATAACATATATGAGTATTGTATAAGTTGTAGCAAAATTATAAATAAAAATTCAATTATCAGTATGTTATGGCTATTTATTAGCAAAATAAAAAATAGTTTCAACTTATTTTCACAACTTATTATCGTGCCGATTGATTATTAGTCTTAATTTCTATTTAATATTTATCTGTGTATAATATATTTGTATTTTGGTGTAAACCGTATATAAAAGGTTTATTTGTTTGAATTATTGCTTTAAATGGTTTTTGACAAAGTATTAAAATGCATGTAAAAACTAAATAAAGAAACATTTTTTATTGTTAATATTGCGAATATGTGAATTTTTAATAGTATATTTGCAACAAAGAAACATGGATGTATATAAAAGGTACATTAATAAAAACACGAAGATATACTTTTATAGATTTAGATAACTTATTTAACGACAATTGATTTACTACGATAAGAATGGATTTGTATAATTTTGAATACAGAAGAATGAAGCCGCAAGAACAGTTGCCGCTTCATCGACAAGACACTTGGGAGCTTACCTACATTGTGTTCGGTAGAGGTAAGCGTATATTAGGCGACTCTGAGACGGATTTCGCCGAAGGTAATCTTGTGTTCATACCCCCACATATACCCCATTGCTGGAAATTTGATCCTGAACATGTGGATGCCGATCAGTGCGTTGCTCATCTCACGCTTTCGTTCAAGACGGAATTCATCGACCGGTGTCTCACTGCTTTCCCTGAACTGACTGAGCGTCTTGAGGCACTCAAGTCGGTGTCTTCAGTGCTCTCGTTCAACGAGGAGACAATCTCCGACATTGCCGAAATGTTGAACAGGATGGCAACTGAGAGCAAGTCGGAGCTGTTGCCATACGCTTTCCGCTTGTTGCTGCTTCTCTCTAAGCGCGAGAGCGAGGCTACGGTTGTTGGTAGATTCTCCGATACCGACCGCATGTCTGAGCGTGTGAAGAAAGTTAAGGAGTTCACGCAGTCGCATTATGCACGCACTATAACCATCGACATGGTTGCCAATCATGTTGGGATGAACCGCTCGTCGTTCTGCACATTCTTCAAGAAGGCTACTGGTCAGACCTACATCACATATCTTAATAAGCTGCGTGTCGACCGCGCTTGCTTCCTGCTGCGCCAAGGCAACTTCAATGTCACAGAGGTGTGCTACATGGTGGGCTTCAACGATGTGCCTTATTTCAACCGTTGCTTTAAGAACAACCGTGGCATGTCGCCGAAGGAATATGCCGAGGGTGTTGTCACGCAGCGTCAAATAGTAAGCGACCGTCAGATTTTATCAGATAATAAACGTAAATAATAGTGTCGGGCTACGGCTGCAAAGTCGTAGCCCGATTTATATTCTATGCATATACCACAATTGTGGTATCGCATATAGCGTATTTATGCTATTGTGTATATGCTTTTTTAGCCCTAACTTTGCAACCGTGAAATAAGACAAGCAGTTTATGCTTCCACAACGTAAGCCATAACTATATATAATAATGTGGTATTGCATTCGCTTCAAGTCTTCATGATAAAACACGTAAAATAACCAAAAAAACAAAGAAAGGGCAAAAACAATGAGCAACAAGAAACTGCATTTTGAGACACTCCAACTTCATGTAGGTCAGGAACACCCAGATCCGGCAACCGACGCACGCGCAGTGCCTATCTACCAAACCACAAGTTATGTATTCCGCAACTCACAGCATGCTGCCGACCGTTTCGGTCTGCGTGATGCAGGCAACATTTATGGCCGTCTGACCAACTCCACGCAGGGAGTGTTCGAGGACCGTGTGGCTGCTCTTGAGGGTGGTGTTGCTGGTCTTGCTGTGGCATCAGGCGCGGCAGCCGTCACCTATGCCTTGCAGAACATTCTTCAGAATGGCGACCATATCGTAGCTGCTGACAACTTGTATGGAGGCTCGTTCAACCTCATCACACATACTCTCACCACACAGGGCATCACAAACACTATTGTCAATGTCAACGACCTTGAGGCTCTTGAGGCTGCCATACAGCCCAACACCAAGGTGGTGTATGCTGAGACCTTCGGCAATCCAAATTCAGATGTAACCGATCTTGAGGCTGTGGCAGCTGTTGCTCACCGCCACAACATCCCCTTCATCGTCGACAACACCTTCGGCACACCTTATATTATACGTCCTATTGAGCATGGAGCCGACATCGTTGTTCACTCTGCCACCAAGTTCATTGGCGGTCATGGCTCAAGTCTTGGTGGTGTAATCGTTGACGGAGGCACATTCGACTGGAAGGCAAACGCTGACAAGTTCCCAACCCTCGCCAAGCCCGACCCCAGCTATCATGGTGCTGTGTTTGCTGATGTGGCAGGCAAGGCTGCCTTCGTTACACGTATACGTGCCGTCATTCTTCGTGATACTGGTGCAACTATTTCTCCGTTTAACGCTTGGATTCTGCTTCAGGGACTTGAGACTCTCTCGCTTCGCGTGGAGCGTCATGTGGAGAATGCGCTCAAGGTGGTGAAATATCTTGCCAACAATCCTAAGGTGGAAAAGGTTAACCATCCTTCACTTCCCTCACATCCCGACCATGAGCTTTACAAGAAGTACTTTCCAAATGATGGCGGCTCAATCTTCACCTTCGAGATCAAGGGTGGACAGGAAGCTGCATGGAAGTTCATCGACCGTCTGCAGATATTCTCATTGCTCGCTAATGTGGCCGACGTGAAGAGTCTTGCCATACATCCTGCGACCACCACCCATTCTCAGATGTCGCCCGAGGAACTTGCCCAGCAGCACATCACACCGTCTACAATACGGCTTAGCATAGGCACTGAGCATATCGACGATATAATCGACGACCTTCAGCAGGCGTTTGATGCCATCTAACAGATACTTATTAAATTATTTAAAACAATACGTTTATGACAAATATAGCCAAGAGACTCACCGAGCTTGTGGGCAATACGCCACTGCTTGAACTTGGAGTCTATTCTGCCAAGCATGGTGTGGAGACTCCAATCATTGCCAAGGTGGAATATTTCAATCCAGGCGGCAGCGTGAAGGATAGGGTGGCATTAGCCATGATAGAGGATGCTGAGCGTAGCGGAAAGCTTAAGCCCGGAGCAACAATCATCGAGCCTACAAGTGGCAATACAGGTGTGGGCTTGGCTCTTGTCTCCGCCGTGAAAGGATATAAGCTCATTCTTACAATGCCCGAAACAATGAGTGTTGAGCGCCGTAATCTTGTGAAAGCTTACGGCGCCACGGTGAAGCTTACGCCTGGCAAGGACGGTATGGTTGGCGCTATACATGCTGCCGAGCTGTTGCGCGACTCCATTCCGGGATCCGTGATACTCCAGCAATTTGAGAATCCTGCCAACCCCAACACCCATTATATCTCTACAGGTGTTGAGATATGGAATCAGACTGACGGCAAGGTAGACATATTTGTAGCTGGTGTTGGAACAGGTGGCACAGTGTCGGGCATAGGCAAGCGTCTCAAAGAGAACAATCCAAACATTAAGGTTGTTGCAGTTGAGCCAGCATCGTCACCCGTGTTGAGCGGTGGCAGTAGTGGTGCTCATAAGATACAGGGAATAGGTGCCGGATTTGTACCTAAGACCTATGACCCGAAAGTTGTCGACGAGATTTTTAAGGTAGAAAACGATGATGCCATATTCACAGGTCGCTGTCTCGCAGCCGAAGAAGGTCTGCTTGTAGGCATTAGTTCAGGTGCTGCTGTGTATGCAGCGACCCAGATAGCTTTACGCCCGGAAAACAAGGGCAAGCGTATAGTAGTACTGTTGCCTGACACAGGCGAACGCTATCTCTCTACAGTACTCTATGCTTTTGATGAATATCCGCTGTAAAAAGAATTGTCCGTATATTTATGCAATACGTATACGTATTTGCATAAATATACGGACAATACTTTGTTTTATACATTATATTGTTTTGTCTATTGCTAAATATCCACTAATTTTGCATGCTGTTAAGATAAATTGCATATTTATGCAATAAGGTTTTACATAAAAGTCTTTAGAAATTCAGGAATAACAAACAGCAAATGGAACAAACAGCAAACAAGGAACAGCATCTCAAGAAACGCCCTTCGGCAATACTCTCACTCATGCCCATTGTGCTCCTCGTGGCAATGCTCATCTGCACCATACGTGCTTTTGGCAGCGACTCACTTGAGGGAGCCTCGCAGATAACTCTGCTCACTGTGTCGGCATTATGCGTGCTTATAGGCATGGGGTATCTCAATGTGCCATGGGCAAGTTTCGAGAAGGCAATAGTAAAGAATGTGTCGAGTGTGGCAAGTGCACTCGTTATATTATTGCTTATTGGCGGATTAGGTGGAGCTTGGATGGTGAGCGGAGTAGTGCCCACACTTATATATTATGGCATGCACATAATCAGCCCCGACGTGTTCCTTGCTTCCACGTGTGCTATATGTGCCTTGGTTAGTGTGATGACGGGCTCTTCCTGGACTACCATAGCCACCATAGGCATTGCTCTTATGGGTATAGGACGTGCGCAAGGCTTTGCCGATGGCATTGTGGCGGGAGCCATAATATCTGGAGCCTATTTTGGTGACAAGATATCTCCATTGTCCGAGACCACCACATTGGCGTCGGGTGCGCTTGGCGTACCTCTCTTCAAGCACATACGCTACATGCTCATCACTACAGTGCCTTCGATAACAATCACTCTCGTGCTATTCTTCATCGCGGGCTTCTTCTGCGACACGGCCACCACACACGATGCCGCCAACTTCACCACGGCTCTTGCATCGCGTTTCAATATAACCCATTGGCTTCTTCTTGTGCCGGTGTTGACAGGATTGATGATAGCCCGCAAGGTGCCGGCAGTGATAACCCTCTTTGTCTCCACGCTGCTTGCGGTAGTGTTTGGACTTGTATTCCAGGGTGAGGCAATGCTCGAGATCGATCCTTCGCTATTCAAAGCAGCCATGAAGAGCGTGTATGGCAGCACCGCCCTTCATAGTGACAACACAATGCTTGCCGACCTTGTGTCAACCAACGGCATGTCAGGCATGATGGGCACAATATGGCTCATCATCTGTGCCATGTGTTTTGGAGGTTGTATGTCGGCAGGAGGCATGGTGGGCGGCATTTCTCGCTTGTTCATCCACATGGTAAAGGGTCGCACCTCACTTGTGGCGTCCACAGCCACCACAGGTATGATGCTCAACATAGCCATAGCCGACCAGTATCTGTGCATTCTCCTCACCGGCAACATGTTCCGCGACACCTTCGACCGTGAGGGATATGAGCGGCGTCTCTTAAGCCGCACCACAGAAGATGCTGTTACAGTCACCTCCGTGCTTGTGCCCTGGAACACATGTGGCATGACGCAGAGCACTGTTCTCGGAGTATCAACATTCGCCTATCTGCCTTATTGCTTCTTCAATCTTATCTCACCTCTTATGAGTGTGGCGGTGGCGGCAATAGGATATAAGATTTACAGAAAGAAGGACGTCTAATGTCTAAAAAAAGTGGTACGGAATAAAACCGCACCACTTACCATATTATTTGAAATTCAAATAGAGTTGAGATGCTATCGTATCATGCCATGATATGACCGTATTGTGCCTTGAAACGATCATATCATGGCATGATACGAA
>DAVZIG010000045.1:0-12839 GCA_052273435.1 Prevotella sp. | reverse complement strand
GGCAGAAATCAAGCCTAACCTATTCCATAAGCGTGGCGCATTGTGCGCGGCACGTCTTGGCGACGAGGTAAACCCAAATAAAGAATCGAGCGGCAGCCAATTCTATATTGTATGGGGCGACACCTATAAGCCTGCACAGCTTAAGCAGATGGAGAAGCAGATGAAACAGAACCAGGTGACCATCACATTCAACGACCTCGTAAGCTATCACAAGGACGAGATTATGGATATGCGACGCAACCGCGACCGTGCCGGATTGCAGGACATGCAAGACAAGCTGATGAAAGAGGCTCAGGAGATATGCAAGGCAAATCCTATAGGATTCAGCGAGGAGCAGACTGAGGCTTACACCACTATTGGCGGTACTCCTTTCCTTGATGGCGAATACACAGTGTTCGGTGAAGTGGAAAGCGGTATGGATGTAGTGGAGGCTATCAACGCTGTCGACACCGACCGTGCCGACCGTCCTACTGATGACCTGGCAATGAAGGTCTGCATTGTTGAGGAGTAAAAACATGATAAGCAAAGACTCCATTGAATCAGCCTACTGCTTCATTCACCAGAAATGGCGCGTATACAAGTTCTCCACTATGGACTGGCAGAAAGATGATATCGAGTATGCCATAGCCCAATATGTGGAGGGCATGGACCGCGAGCTTTATGCCGCCATCGCACAAGGCAAACATGAC
This sequence comes from Prevotella sp., assembly GCA_052273435.1. GTDB lineage: Bacteria > Bacteroidota > Bacteroidia > Bacteroidales > Bacteroidaceae > Prevotella. The sequence goes on along the minus strand of DAVZIG010000045.1, from coordinate 12,150 downwards.
TTCCTGACCGACCACCGCACGTTTGCAGAGGATATGCAAACAGCGGAGGTAAGGTTGGAAGAAAGATTATAATACCTTTGATTTATGACCAACTCACACGCCCTTACAATTTACAAGGCAAGTGCCGGCAGCGGAAAGACGTTCACTCTTTCCGTTGAATATATTAAACTACTTATTCTTAATCCACAAAGCTATCGCTCCACGCTTGCCGTGACCTTCACCAACAAGGCTACGGAGGAAATGAAGCTGCGCATTCTAAGTCAGCTATACGGTATATGGAAATTATTGCCCGACTCTCGCGGTTACATCGACAAGATTAAGAACGATCTTGATGTAAGCGAGCAATACATGGCGGAACGTGCTGGCATTGCCCTGCGCAACATTGTACACAACTACAGTTACTTCCGCATTGAGACCATCGACTCTTTCTTTCAAAGCGTCCTGCGCAATCTCGCACGCGAACTTGACCTCACAGCAAACCTACGCATTGAACTTAACGACCTTCAGATAGAGCGCAATGCCGTGGACGAACTTATCGACTCGCTTGATGAGCATAGCGAACTTTTAGGTTGGATTATGGATTATATCCGGGAGAATATGGATGATGACAAGAACTGGAACGTTATCAGTCAGATTAAAAAGTTCGGCGAGAACATCTTCCGTGAATACTACAAGACCAACAGTAAGAAAATCAACGAGCGACTGCTTGAGGAAAATTTCTTCAAACAATATACTGCCGAATTGCGACAATTGCGCAACGAAGCAGAGGTGGAGATGCAGAACGAGACAGCACAATTCTTCGACGCACTTAGCCAAAGCGGAATAAATGTTGACGAGCTGAGCTATGGCAAAACCGGTGCGGCTAGTTTCTTTATAAAGATGAAGAATGGCATCTACGACAACAGCATCGTAACAACACGCGTACAAAGGGTGCTTAAGGAAGGAGGAGACTCTGGATGGGTGTCGAATAGAATGTCGAAGGAGACAAGAGAAAGAATCAGTGCCGCTGCCACAGAGACATTGACGCCACTGACTATACATGCAGAGGAAGTGAGAAAGAAGAACTGGCCTGTGTATGGGTCGGCTGTATTAACATTGCGACATCTCAACCAATTGCGTCTGCTTAACAGTATTGAGCAGAAGGTGAGAGAAATGAATGTGGAGCAAAACACGTTTCTTCTGAGCGACACGCATACCCTACTCCACTCGCTGATACGTGATACCGACTCGCCCTTCATATTCGAAAAGATAGGCAACTATCTGGAGAACATCATGATTGACGAATTTCAGGACACGAGTACTGTACAGTGGCAGAATTTCAAGGTATTGCTTGAGGAGTGCATGAGTCATGGCGAGGAGCAAGGCAACCTGATTGTGGGCGACGTTAAGCAGAGCATATACCGTTGGCGTTCGGGCGACTGGAGAATGCTCAACAACATAGAGCGAGAGTTTCCTTACATGCGCTCAATGCTGAACATACGCTCGCTTGATACCAACTACCGTTCGTCGCGTAGAGTGATAACATTCAACAACGCATTCTTTGAAAAGGCTGCTGAACAGGAATATCTCGAGCAGAAGAACTCTTTAACGACAACAGACGAGTCTTCTGTCAACTCTCCCGAACAGCTGAAGAAAGCTTATTCGGATGTGGCACAACAAGTGCCTCCATTCCGCAACGACTATGGCTATGTGAGCATAGACCTTCTGCCCAAAGAAGACTACCAACAGTTGATACTCGAAAAGACAGCCGAGGCTGTGAGCTTGCTTCTCGACTCTGGAGCCGCTTATTCGGATATTGCCATAATTGTACGCTCCAACGACACGATACAACTCATTGCCGAGTTCTTTGCCAAAGTGCTGCCCGACGTGAAGATTGTAAGTGACGACGCTTATCGTCTAGACAGTTCTGTATCAGTAAACATCATCGTGAACGCCATGCGATGGCTAACACATCCCGACGACCGTCTTGCCATGGCTTTCATTGCGAATGCCTATCAGACTCATGTATTGGGAAAAAGTAAACAAGAGACCAATGAACTGTTCGCAACAACAGACGGATTGGAGAAAGCATTGCCTGCCACTTTCATCGACCAACGTGTCGACTTGCTATCGATGCCTATCTTCGAACTCGCCGAACGACTTTACACCTTATTTAATATAAGGAACATCAAGGGCGAGGATGCCTACGTATACGCGTTCTATGACACCCTGACTGAATTTCTTACGAACAATACAGCTGACATTGACTCGTTTGTAGAAGAATGGAACGACAGCATTGCGTCGAAAACAATACAGGCCAACGCCATCGATGGCATTCGTGTCATTACCATACACAAGAGTAAGGGACTGGAGTTTGAACACGTGATAATTCCTTTCTGCGACTGGACAATGGAGAAGAGCAATACAATATGGTGTACGCCAAAAGCATATCCCTACAATGAGTTGCCACTTATACCCGTTGACTTCAGTGCAAAACAAATGAAAGGCACTATCTACGAGAACGACTACAATGAGGAACACCTGCAGAACTGCGTGGACAATCTCAACCTGCTTTATGTGGCTTTCACACGAGCCGCATCAAGTTTGTTTGTCATTGCCCGACGTGGAACAAGTTCCATGCGCTCTTATGTGATAGAACAAGCCATTGCCGACATGACACTTGAAGGAAGTACACTTGACGGTAATCCTGCGGACAAGAAAGCGGAACTGCTATTCACCTACGGCGAGCTGGAGATACAAGAGGCCAAGGCCAAGAAGAAGTCGGACAACATATTCACTCCTGAGGTAGAGAACGTGAATATCGACATAGAGACATTCAGCAATAATGTGGAATTCCGTCAGAGCAACAAGAGCCGCGACTTTGTGGCAGAGGGTGACGAGAATGGTGATGAGGAAGGACGCCAGCAGATGAACTATATCAAAACAGGCAGAATACTGCATTTCCTATTCTCCACAATAAACACTACGGACGACATAGACACAAGTCTCGCACAACTTGAGATGGACGGACTAATAGAGGAAAGCGGCACTACTATTGACAAACTACGCAAGATGTTGCATAAGAGATTTGCCAACAGGCAGGTGACAGACTGGTTCTCAAGTCGCTGGACTCTATTCAATGAATGCAATATCCTCGACTATGACGCTGCCACAGACACTGTACACGAACATCGCCCCGACCGTGTGATGAAAGATGAGAAAACCGGTGAGGTGGTGATTGTTGACTTCAAGTTTGGTTCGCCAAAGCCTGAATATGTGGAACAAGTGCGCCGATACATCACTCTCACACAGAGCATGGGCTACGAGAATGTGAAAGGGTATCTGTGGTTTGTTTATTCAAACAGAATAGAGGAAGTGGAATTATAATTGATAATGGTAGACTTTACCAACGGTAAACTATGAACTCAACAAAAACCTTTTTGGAGTACGTCTCCGAGGACATCATAAACAAATGGGGCACTGACCTGTCGCGAGTAGCGGTGGTGTTCCCCAACAAGCGTGCCGCACTTTTCATGAACGAGCATCTGGCACGCTACGCGCAACAGCCAATGTGGAGTCCCGCATATATCACTATCAGCGATCTCTTTCGCCGTCATTCAGAATTACAAGTGGGCGACTCGATAAAGCTGACATGCGACCTTCATAAATCGTTCATCAAATGTACCGGACTCACGGAGACACTCGACCACTTCTATGGTTGGGGACAACTCCTATTGGCCGATTTCGACGACATTGACAAGAACATGGCTAACGCCGACAAGATATTCTGCAATCTGAAGGATATTCATGAGCTTGACGACATATCATATCTCGACGACGAGCAAAGGGCTATGCTTAAACGTTTCTTCGCCAACTTTAGCGATGAGCAAGAGTCGGAACTCAAGCGACGCTTCCTTAGTTTGTGGAGTCATTTCAGCGACATCTACCACGACTACAACAACCGTCTCATGGAGCAAGGATTGGGCTATGAGGGTGCCGTATACCGCGAGGTGGCTACCAAGGACGACCTTTCCTTCAAGTACGACCGCTACATCTTTGTGGGCTTCAACCTACTGCAACAAGTGGAGCAGAAACTGTTTGCCCGACTGAAAAAGATGGGTAAGGCCAACTTCTATTGGGACTTCGACGAGTATTATATGCCACGCCACAAGACATCGAGCGCAACTGACGCCGGACACTATATCTCGATGTACCTTGAAGACTTCCCCAATGAGCTTGACACACGCTCGATGGACATTTACGGCAACATGCGCAAGCCTAAGCAGATAAATTATCTGACAGCCTCAACCGAGAACATTCAGGCACGATACGTGAGTCAATGGCTTCGCGACAAAGAGCGATATAAGGACGGACGACATACGGCTGTGGTGATGAGCGACGAGAACATCTTGTTGCCCGTAATGCACAGTCTGCCTACAGAAGCCGACAAGGTGAACATCACGAGCGGATTTCCTCTCGGCATGACTCCAGTAGCTTCACTCATATCAGAGCTGTTCGACCTCTACACAAGTGGATCACTGCAGCATGGCGGACGCTATCGCACACTGTATGTGTCGAAAGTGCTGACCCATCCCTACGCACACTATATCTCGGACAATGCAAAGGAAATATTCCAAACACTCAAGGACGAGCATGTGTTCTATCCCGACCGACAGTTGCTTACCATGAACGACGAGGACGAGGGACTGGCATTGCTCTTCCCTAAGTCCACCAACTTCACCTCGATAGACAACTCGCCCAACGCTGCTATTGTGAATATAGGCAACATAGCCTTGCTGCAACAGATAGGCTCGCTGGTAAAACGCATTGGAGTGAAAGCCAAGGACGAAGGCGACGCATTGTTCCAGGAGTCGGTATTCCGCATGTACACTATCGTCAACCGTCTGGAGCAACTGGCCTCATCGGGTGACATGGATGTGGACATCACCACATTGCGCAGACTATCCAAGCAGCTCATCACCACCACAACAATCCCATTCCATGGCGAACCTGTTGTGGGAATACAGATAATGGGAGTTTTGGAGACACGTAATCTCGACTTCGACCATGTGCTGCTGCTTTCGTGCAACGAGGGCAATATGCCAAAGGGAGTGAACGACGCATCGTTTATACCCTACTCCATACGCAAGGCTCACGGACTGACAACCATCGACAACAAGGTGGCTATCTACTCCTACTACTTCCACAGGCTCTTGCAACGTGCCCATGACGTGACCATTGTCTACAACAACACTACCGATAACGGACATACGGGAGAGATGAGCAGATTCATGCTGCAACTCATGGTGGACGGCATTCATAAGATAAACCACCTTAATCTGTTGGCACAGAACTTGCCAACTCCACTAAGTTCGAAAGCCATAGTGAAAGACAATGACATACAGCTGAGGCTCGACAATATGAAAAGCATATCACCTTCTGCCATCAACAGATATATAAGCTGTCCGTTGTTCTTCTTCTATCAGGATGTGGCAAACATAGAGCAACCAGACGAAGATGACGACACTGTGGACAACCGAATGTTTGGCCTTATATTCCATAAGGCGGCCCAGATTATCTACGAGGATATGGCAAACAGACAGGGAACGGTGGAGAAGACACATCTGCAGAAATATATTAAAGACAAGAAACTGATGAAGTCGGTGGTAGACCGCGCCTTCAACGAGGAACTGTTCAAGCTATCGGCATCTGCCGCAGCCAATGCAACACGTCCTCCTGAATACAACGGATTGCAGATTATCAACCGCAATGTGATAATGGAATACCTGCAACAATTGCTAATGACCGACCAGCGCCTCGCTCCTTTCACCATTCTTGGTTTGGAGAAGAAGGCATATAACGACATTATCTTCACCACAATGGATGGCACAAAGCGGCGAATGAGCATTGGCGGAATCATCGACCGTCTGGACATGGTGACCGACAAAGCAACGGGCAAGCAAACAATAAGGGTGATTGACTACAAAACGGGAAGTCCTTCAAAATCGCAAATAAAGACGATGGAGGAGGTGTTCGAAAATCTCAGTTCTAAACATACCGACTATTATCTCCAGACAATGCTCTATGCGCTCATTGTAAACAACTCGAGCAAACTTAATCCGTCGAAATGCAATGTAAGTCCTGCCCTGCTCTTTATAAAGCAGGCTTCCAACGAAGACTATGACCCAGTGCTTGACATTGATGCACACAAGATATCCGATATCGGAATATATCAGGCTGAATACATAAAACTACTGAAAGAAAAGCTTTGTGAAATGTTCAGCAAAGAAACCCCTTTCGTTCCGACAGAAAACAAAAACAAATGCAAAAAGTGCATTTATAGAAAAGTGTGCGAAAATTGAGAGAGAAGAATAAAGAGTGAAGAATGAAGAGTGGAAAGACCAATGGATTCTTCACTCTTCACTTTCTTTTAGAATGGTGCCGGTTCTCCAAACGGTCCATCATCAGGCAATCCGCTAAATGCGTCAGGTGGCAACGGAACGTCGCCCGCATTCATCTTGCTACCAATAATCTCCGAACCAAGAGGAGGCATATCGTTCAAAGGAGCCGACTGCTTCACAGGGTCTTGGAATCGTGTGAACTCGCCACGGAAAGTAAGCAGCACATCACCCGTAGCACCCTTACGGTGCTTGGCAATAATAATCTGAGCCATACCTCTGAGGTCATTGCCCTTTTCGTCGGTGAGGATGTGATAGTATTCAGGACGGTGAACAAAAAGTACCATATCGGCATCCTGCTCAATGGCTCCCGACTCACGGAGGTCGCTAAGCTGCGGACGCTTGCCTTCAAGACCCTCACGGTTCTCAACAGTACGGTTCAACTGCGACAGAGCCAATATAGGAATGTCAAGCTCTTTGGCGAGACCCTTAAGCGACTGTGAAATCTTCGACACCTCCTCCTGACGGCTTCCGAAACGCATACCGTTGGCATTCATCAACTGCAAATAGTCAATCATTATAATCTTCACACCCTTCTCGCGCACAAGACGTCGCGCCTTGGTGCGAAGTTCAAAGATTGACAGACCTGGGGTATCATCGATAAAAAGAGGAGCACCCTGAAGGCTACGGATATTCTTGTCCAATCGCTCCCACTCATCTTCCGAGAGCTGACCATTAAGCATCTTGTTGCCCGGAATCTCGCACACGTTGGAGATAAGACGGTTGACAAGCTGCACATTGTTCATCTCAAGCGAGAAGAAGGCAATAGGAGTATTATAGTCAACAGCGATATTCTTAGCCAACGACAGAGCAAATGAGGTCTTACCCATCGCAGGACGTCCTGCTATAATCACAAGGTCGCTGCTCTGCCATCCACTCGTCTTCTTGTCGAGTTCCTCATATCCCGTAGGCACACCTGTAAGACCGCCAGCATTGGCCGAAGCCTTCTGAAGGATTTCTATAGCACGCGTGATGACAGGGTCAACCTGCGTGTAGTCCTTCTTCATATTGCGCTGGGAGAGTTCAAAGAGCGAACCCTCGGCCTCCTGCATCAGCTCGTCAACGTCCTGAGTCTCGTCGAACGCCTTAGTCTCAACAACACTCGCATAAGAGATAAGTTGTCGGGCGAGGAATTTCTGAGCAAGAATCTTGGCGTGGTATTCGATATGTGCAGACGAAGCCACATGCGAGCTAAGCTCCACAATATAGGGAGCTCCACCCACATCATCGATAGTACCCTCACGTTTCAGCTCATCCACAACAGTCATGATGTCCACAGGGTTCTCGTTCATAGAGAGCGTCTGTATGGCATTGTAGATTTTCTGATGGCGAGGCTCATAGAAAGTCTCTGGTCGCAAGGTCTCCGACACCATTGAGAAGGCATCCTTGTCAATCATCAAAGCACCGAGCACCACCTTCTCAATATCCACCGCCTGTGGTTGCAGATGGCCATAGTTCTTGTCGAAAGCCTTCTGAGCCTGACGTGCGGTCTGCTTGCTTGGCGGTCGGTTGTCAGTATTTGTACTTGGCATAAAATGTATAAGGATTATTTATCCACTCTGTTATTCTCAGGGAACACCACCGTAGGCTTGAAAGTCTTAGCCTCCTCAAAATCCATAAGAGCATATGACATGATTATGACAGTATCGCCCACCTGCACCTTGCGTGCCGCAGCTCCGTTAAGGCAAATGCATCCTGAACCGCGTTCGCCCTTGATGATGTAGGTGTCGAAACGCTCACCGTTGTTGTTGTCTACAATCTGCACCTTCTCGCCAGCAATCATGTTTGCCGCATCCATAAGGTCTTCGTCGATAGTGATGCTCCCCATATAATTGAGGTTAGCCTGTGTTACCTGCACACAATGTAGCTTCGACTTGAGTACTTCTATCATCATAATAATTATATGGAAAAGTTTTTAGCGTTTTCTTAATTATTTGTTCTTGTAAGTGATATGGTCGATAAGGCGTATCGGAGTCTTGCCGCAATACACAGTTATACAACCAGCAATATAGTCGCTGTCTTCCCAATTCTCCACATCGAGCAGTGTGTTGCCGTCGACGATTGAGAAATACTCCACCTCAAGACCGTCTACAGCATTGATGTCAGCAACCACCTTGTCGTGAGTATCCTTCAATGTGTGTGTCTTGGCGTAGTCAACACTTGCCTTCAAAGCCTCGTAAATATTAGGAGCGATGGCACGCTCGTCGGCTGCAAGCAAAGTGTTGCGCGAACTCTTGGCGAGTCCGTCAGCCTCACGCACAGTTTCACACTCTACAATTTGGAGTTTGAGGTCGAGATAGCGCACAAGAGCCTTTATAACTGCTATCTGCTGCCAATCCTTCTCACCGAAATAAGCACGGTCGGGACGAACGATATAAAACAGACGCGACACCACCTGACACACACCATTAAAATGTCCTGGACGATGAGCACCCTCCATAACTGTTGTTACAGGCGGGAAAGCAAACTGGCGTTTGTCGGGCGTAGGATACATCTCCTCTACAGATGGGGCGAGCACATAGCTTGCGCCACACTCCTCAAGCAGACTGCAGTCGGCATCGAGAGTGCGTGGATAACGCTCCAAGTCATTCTTGTCGTTGAATTGGGTCGGATTGAGAAAAACCGACACTACAGTTACATCATTTTCCTTTACACTACGTTTCACAAGTGAGGCGTGTCCCTCATGAAGCGCGCCCATTGTCGGCACCAGTCCGACAGTCTTACCTTCTTTACGAACTTCAAACAACTCATTCTGAAGTTCAACAATACTTCTGAAAAGTTTCATCTTAATATAAATTTTAAGCCAATGGCTTGTCATCTCTTCAATTATCGATGCAAAATAACAACTTTTTTCTTAAATATAAAAGAATAACCCTAAAAATATATCAAAACAACCCATTAAATAGCGTTATTCAAGAAAAACGATGGATATCTGAACTTTTTTTTGTACCTTTGCAGTCGGACGTGCGCACACACATGATGCAATCCTATTATTGCTCATAGCAAAGCCAACGCCCAATATAAAAATACATAAAGAGCATGGCAAAGAAAATCTTATTCATCAATCAGGAAATATCCCCGTATGTTCCAGAGTCTCCACTTTCAGTAATGGGCAGAGATCTTCCAAGTAAGATGCAGGAAGAAGGCTTAGAAATCCGTACATTCATGCCAAAATGGGGCAATATCAACGAGCGTAGAGGTCAGTTGCATGAGGTGATTCGCCTGTCGGGCATGAACCTCGTAATCGATGACACCGACCACCCGCTGATTATCAAGGTGGCTTCCATACCACAGACACGTCTTCAGGTTTACTTTATCGACAACGACGACTATTTCTTGAAACGCAAGATGGCTACTGATGACAACGGCGAGGAATACGACGACAACGGCGAGCGAGCTATTTTCTTTGCACGTGGTGTCTTGGAGACAGTCAAGAAGCTGCGTTGGTCGCCCGATGTTATCCACTGCCAGGGTTGGATGGGCTACATCGTGCCTTTGTTCATCAAGGCTGCCTACAATTCAGAGCCAGCATTTGCCGAGGCCAAGGTTGTCACTTCTATCTTCAAGGAGGGCCTTACCAAGAATATCGGCGACAACTTCAAGAATTGCCTTGTTTTCAAGGATATCACCGTCGACAGCCTGTCTGACTACAAGGACGATTTCGACTATATGGAGTTCTGCAAGCTTGCTATCGACAACAGCAGCGCAGTGGTTGAAGCCGAAGAGGGTGCCAATCCTGAGCTTATCGAATACGCCAAGAGCAAGGGAATCCCCGTACTTGCCTATCCCGGTGAGGACTACACCGAGGCTTACAAGAAATTCTACGAGGCTCTCTAATTAGAGGGATACTAAACGGAAACCAATAATATTTGTATATATTATGAACATCAAATACTGGGCAAGCCTTGCGCTTGCCTCTTTTTTCCTTGTTTCATGCGACGACACAACCGACAACATCGGCTCGTCGCTTATCGACAACGTGGACAAACTGCACATCACTACCGACACATTTACCGTGACTACACGCTCGATTGTTGCCGACTCGGTGCTTTCACGCAACATGACCGGTTATCTTGGAAAGGTGCGCGACCCGGAGACAGGTGCCTATCTGTCAAGCAGTTTCATGACACAGTTCTACTCACCCGAAGAATTTTCATTCCCTGAAAAAGACAGCATACAAAGCCTTGACAAGAATGGTGAGGTGATGGCAGACTCATGCGAGATACGTCTTTACTATAATGGATTCTATGGCGACTCGCTTGCCACAATGAAGATGTCGGTGTATGAGTTGACAAAGCCTGTTGACGAGCAGAAGTATTTCTACTCAAACTTCAACCCTGAGAAGGAATACATCAACGGCAACGAGAACAAGACCAACAAGGTGTACACATTGGTTGACCTCAATGTGGACGAGAGCACACGCAACAGCAGCGACTACATGCCGGGCATCCGCATATCGCTTGACAAGAAATATGGCACCAGAATTCTTAAGGCTTACTACGATAATCCTGAGAATTTCAAGAATGCATACTCGTTCATACACAACGTGATACCTGGTTTCTACTTTAAGAATGTTGGCGGATTAGGCTCTATGGCTTATATCTCGCTCAGCCAGCTTAATGTATACTTCCGTCATAAAACCACCACAACAGCTACCGACGGAACAAAGCGCGACACCATCATCACTTCTGTGGGAGCATTCCCAGGCACAGAAGAGGTATTGCAGACCACAACAGTCAACAACGATAAGGCTACAATACAAAAGCTCGCCAGCGACAACACTTGCACATACATCAAGAGCCCGGCTGGCATCTTCACAGAGATGCGTCTGCCTGTGAAAGAGATTGTGGAGAAACAATACATCGGCGAGGATGGCAAGACCTACAGCCATAAGAACGACACCATCAACTCGGCTAAGATTGTGCTCACACGTATCAACAACTCACAGTACAGCAAGTATAACCTTAGCACGCCTGAAACTCTTCTGATTCTGCCTAAGAGCGAGATGTACTCGTTCTTCGAGAAAAAGAAGATAGCTGACTTCAAGACATCGTTCCTTGCCACATACAGCAGCACATCCAACACCTACACGTTCAACAATATCGGCAGCCTTGTGAAATATCTCTACGAGAATGGCGACAGAACAAAGGAGGATTGGGATAAGGTTGTGCTCATTCCGGTGACAACAACCTACAACACCACCTCAAACACTAAAGAGTTGATTGCTGTAAATCACGATATGTCGCTCACAAGTACTCGTCTTGTAGGTGGTCCTAACAGCAAGTATGGCGACGTTAAGATCAGCATCATACAGTAAGTTCAAATAACCGCAAGTCATAAGTTTACGATAAAAGCAATGGCTGACAACTTTCTGGAACGCCAGCGACGCGACTATGAGGAGCGTAAGCAACAATGGCAGAAGAGCAATACAAAGAAAAGTGTGAGTGTGGCTGCCATACTAAGGAAGTCGCGCGAACGGTTTAACAACGACTGAAGGTCGTCAATAATAATCCGACTACAGAACTATTGACAATAGACATTTACAATGGATAATTATGATTAGTGCTATGGGATAGTTTCCCATTAGCAACAATGGCTAATCATAATTATCCATTGTTTTTTTATATAAACTGTATTATTTTCTTCTTGTCATTGCCATGCAGTTTCTATATATATATACTTTTATATGAAATTCCAGTACCAGCTTAATACC
>DAVZIG010000044.1:0-13741 GCA_052273435.1 Prevotella sp. | reverse complement strand
TAAATCAGGCATCCCAATTGATGTGTTCCTCATAATTATACCGGAATCATTGTGGATCAAATCTCCGTTCCGTGTCACCGAATGGCCGTTCCGTGTCACCGAATAGAGATTTTGAATGCTTTGACAAGTATACTAATACATTGCTGTCCGGTAAAACTAATAATGTGATCAAGGGCGGGCTGAAAGCCCAATAATCACATAGCCCAGGGCATCGCCCTGGGTAAACAATTGTTTACCGGACAGCAATAATACTAATAAAATAATACAACAAAAAACGGATGTTTTTTACGTGTAGTCTGTTGTAGTCTAAATATGTCTACAAGTCATTAATTCCCAAAGTTTTAGTCTAAAAATCCCCCCCCCCCCGGACCGAAAAATGTAAAGAAACTATTATATTTTCACGTCAAAAATTTTTGTGTTTCACGCATTGTTTGTATATTTGCAAAGTCTTATAACAATAGTAATTAACAAAATATAATTTAAAACAGAAACAATTTAAAAACATATACACAACAACAAACCACACCCCAACAAACAACAAAAACATAAAATAAACAAAACTATACACCCCAAAAACAACACCCCAGTATCAACACCTGAAAGATAAAATAAACCAGTAAAAAACAAAACGTAAAAAACAAAACGTAAATTAACTAAGGATTGATGTACTAACACCTACTATCTAAACAGTGGATGAAACATTCAATTCGGTATATAATATATGGTATTGTCCATTAACTTCACGAGCGAAGCGAGTTATCTTCCTATTACTTCATATAACTACTTTTGCTTGCGAAACTTAAATAAGCTATAAAGCAGCAAAGCGTGGGCTAAGGCGCAACCATGGTGTCTGTGTCTCGCTAAAGCTACACAATATACATTAATATATATGTGAATTTTATGAAGAGGTTGGCAATTCTAATCGTTGCGATATTGTCAATGGCAAGCTCGCAACTGTCCGCTCAAAATGTAGCCGTAAAGACGAACTTCCTTTACTGGGCTACTAACACACCTAATATCGGAGCCGAGGTTTCGATTGACAGGAATCACACAGTCCAAATGTTTTTCGGACTAAACCCTTGGAAACAGTCGGGTGGCGACCATTCTACATTGCGTCATTGGTCGTTCACGCCCGAGTATAGATACTGGTTTTGCCAGAGTTTCAACGGTTGGTTTGTTGGAGCACATCTCATGGGAGGTGAGTTTAACGTTAGTGGGGTAGACTTTCCCTTTGGATTGCTGTCCACACAGAAGAACCACCGCTATGAGGGATGGCTCATTGGCGGAGGCGTAACCGGCGGATACCAATGGCCGTTGTCAAGACATTGGAACCTTGAGACTTCACTTGGCATAGGCTACGACTTCATAAAGTACGACAAATATAAATGTGGCACATGTGGCAGAAAACTTAAGAGCAGCCACACCAACTACTTCGGACCTACTAAGGCAGCCCTGTCGCTGATATATGTATTATAGAACTAAGCTTAAAGAACGATATGAAACTGAACTTTCTATATATATTGCCATTGCTATTGCTTGCCGTATGTCCATGCCCAGGACAAGAGTGCAAGGGTGTATCCATAGCCAACAGCAGCATAAAGGTGGAGAATGTAAGAGTGAGCAATACCGACAAGCAGATTACGTTGTCTATGACTCTGAACCTCGACAATCTGCAGATGCCTACTAACAACCAGTTTGTTCTTTCGCCATCCATAACAACTGCCGATGGCGATGTGGCTATGCCTAAGATTGTGGTTAACGGCAGCCGACAGCATATTATGCAGCTGCGCAACCGCCACAACAATTATGGTGCTGATGCCTACATCGTGAAACGCACTAACGGCAAAAAGCAGCAGATAGCCTATCTGCGCTCTATTACCTACGACAAGAAGCTTGTTGACTATAAGGTGCGTATTAACGAGGACCTTTGCGGATGTGGCGACAATCTTGCCAACAAACAATACGAGCTGATGGAGTATCGCCGACCAACAGCCAAGTTTGTTAGACCTGAGGTGGTGGCAGAGAAGATACGCGAGCTTGACAAGCGTGCATACATCGACTTCCCCGTCAATCGCATCGAGCTTAACCCGCTATATAGGCGCAACCCAGAGCAGCTTGACAGTATAATAAAGACTATCAATACGCTTAAGGAAGACAAGAACCTTACGGTGTTGGCTGTCAATATACATGGCTTCGCATCGCCTGAGGGACGATTCGAGAGCAACGACCGCCTTGCCAAGGGACGTGCGCAGACGCTTATGGAATATGTACAGAGTATGGTAAGGCTCGACGAAGACTTGTTCTCGGTATCGCATACTGCAGAAGATTGGGACGGTCTGTGCAAGTTTGTTGCCGAAAGCAACATAGAGCACAAGCTGCAGATACTCAGCATTGCAAACGATACATCTATTAAGGAGGACGAGCGTGAGGCTAAGATTAAGACTGAATTTGCAGACGAGTACAAGTTCCTTTTGGCTGCATGCTATCCTGCCCTGCGCCACTCCGACTACCACATAAAGTATAAGGTGCGCCCATTCAATGTTGAGGAGGCTAAGGCTTTGGTTAAGACCCGACCGCAGTTGCTCTCGCAAAACGAGATGTATATGGTGGCACAAACCTACGAGCCTGGCTCTAAGGAGTTTAACGAGATAATGGAGATAGCGGTACGTATGTATCCTGATGATCCAACAGCCAACCTTAATGCAGCTTGCACACGTCTTAACGCAGGGGATGCGGAAGGTGCAAAGCCTTATCTCGATAAGGCTGGCGATAGCGAGGAGGCTAAGGCTGCAAGAAAAGTTTATGACGAGATTAAATAACATAAGTAACATAAATTATTAAACTCTAAGTATTATGCGAATCTTTAAACTTGTTCCGCTGGCATGTGCAGCTCTTATGATGGGTGCGTGCGCTTCGGAAAATGAAGGAAATGGTGGAAACACCAACGAATCTGTAAACGAGCAGTATCTTGCTGTGAACATCAAAAATGTGGGAACTACTCCTACGCGAACCGCTCCTGGCGATTATGAGGACGGTACCGACAACGAAAGTAAAATTGAGCGTATTCGTTTCTATTTCTACAACACCGACGGCACTCCTTATATTATGAAGAATTCGCCAGGAACAACTGTAGTGGGTACTAAGGCAAACTGGCTTGAAGCAACCACTTCAAAAGATAGAGATGATAAACCGAACACTATTGAGCAAATTACGAATTCAATCCTCGTAATCGATGGTGAGACGGCTGCTGCTCCTGCCAAGGTTGTTGCTGTTGTCAACCCAGGAACCCTCACAACTCTTGGCGATGCTTCTGTTTCGTTGGACGATTTGCGTTCGGTTCTTGAAGACACTCAGTTCAAAAAGAATCAGGGAGCAAGCGCTGTTGAGTTTGTTATGAGCAATTCTGTATACGCGAAAGATGCGGCTACTGTTTGCGAAACACAAATCTCTGGGCATGTGGAAAAATCATCTACTGCAGCCGAGAATAATCCAGTGGATATCTATGTGGAGCGTGTTGTGGCTAAGGTGAAAGCAAACTTAAACACAACTACAGCTACTGAACCATTTGTATTAGGTGATGGTACCACCAACTGGGAGACCGGCAAATATGGTATTAAGGTTGGCACATACAATTCTACAACCGATGTGTATGCCGTTATCGATGGTTGGGGCGTAGCCGATGAAAACGGCAAGGCAATGCTTGAGAAGCAAATCGAGCCCTCGTGGACCGACACAAGTTTAGGCATCACACCATGGAGCACTCCAGACTATAAGCGCAGTTTCTGGGAGACATCTGTTGCTTTTGCTGGAACCAATAAGCTCGTGAATCATAAGTTTACCGACTATGAGAAGAACGCTATAAATACAAAAACTTCCTATCTGTATACATTGCCAAATACTCCAACCGCTGCAATTACCAATAAATATGAAAACGATTTGACAAAGTTCTTGGTTGTTGCACATCTGATGTATAAGGATGGCACAACATGGAAGAAAGCAGAGATTTGCCACTATAAGGGTATTGACTATCTTGGAGTGGAAAATCTGCAGACCCAGATTGCAGAAGAGTGTGGCGTTTATGTTCAGTCGGCAACATCGCCTGCAACTTATACAAAGATTACAAAAGACGACATCACGTTCGCCAAGTCAGCCTCGGCTAAGGACTATCAGGTGGTGCCTAAACTTGCTGATGATGGTAAGACATACTATGTGAATACTGGTACTACATCAGCACCTCATTATACAACAAAGACAGCTGCTGATATTAACACAGAACTCGCTAAATCGCCAGCACAGGTAAGAACAGAGGGTAAGGTCTACTACTTTATCCCTATCAAGCATCTTGGTATTGATGGCTCGCTTGCTGAATATGGTATCGTGCGCAACCACCTTTATAATATAACACTTGATAAGATTGTTGGTTTCGGTACTCCTGTTTATAATCCTGATGAGATTATCGACCCAACTGTTCCAGTTGACGAGCACACATACCTTGCTGCAAGAATCAACGTGTTGCAGTGGCGTGTTGTAAATCAAAAAGTAGACCTTGACTACAGCAAGTAGTTAATATTCGAAGTATGAGGGTGTGTTATGACTTTTCTTAACACACCTTCATGTCGAACTATAGATATATTCAAAAACACCATATGATAAACTTGAAGTCTATATTGCCTACTGTTTCGGTAGCTGCCCTTGGCTTGCTGCTGCCGCTCCTCGTGTCGTCATGCTCGCTGATGCACGACGACCTCGACGAATGTAAGCGCGAGCTTAGGATTGGGTTCAAGTATGACATGAACATGAAATATGCCGATGCCTTCAGCTCACAGGTGAAGACCGTCACACTATGTGCCTACGACGAGAGCGGGCAGCTCGCATATAAGAAGAAAGAATCGGTGGCTGATATCGATGCAGCTGGCGGCTATATGTCGTTCGACGACATCAAGCCAGGCAAGTACACACTACAAGTGTGGGCTGAGGGCGACGACCGTCATGCCGACTCATACAACTACTCAACCAACGGCAACCCCACAAGCAACATTGCCAACCTCGACTGCAAGATAAATCGAACGGCACGTTTAGTTAGTCACGACCTCACACCGTTATATCACGGACTGCTCAACGAAACCACCATAAGCAGCGACGAATATGGGGTGAGCACAGTCATCGTGCCGCTCACCAAGAACACCAATAATATAAAGGTGGTGATACAGAATGCGTCGGGCAAGAAAATCGATGCCGACGATTTTGCCTTCGCCATCGACGACGACAACTCATGGCTTGCCTACAACAACGCAAGCCTCAAGGAAGACTCAATCAGCTATAGTCCGTGGTCGCAATACGACGGAACTGTGGGCACCGCGAACAATCAGACACAGGTGTCGGCTGTGGTGGCTGAGATGACTCTCAATCGACTGTTTGCCGACAAACACCCACGACTGAAGGTATACAACACAAGCAATGGCAAACTTGTGTTCAACATTCCGCTCGTCGACTATGCACTGCTCGTGAAGGGCAACTACAACAGTGGCATGACCGACCAGGAATATCTCGACCGACAGGACGACTACAACTTCGTGTTCTTTGTTGACGACAACCTCAACTGGCTCAGTGCCTCTATCTATGTGAACTCGTGGCGAGTGGTGTTGCAAAATGCTGAAATGTAGGCTTTTATTTATTTTTCCATACTATCGTGAGATTATCATCATACAACATAAATAGATGCTTTATGAAGCTTGCCTTGCTCGCATGCATGTGTGCGCTGCTGGCAGCTTGCTCTTCCGACAGCGACGACGACAACGCAGTCGGTAGCAACGATGTGCGTGTGGCTTTCACCATGTCGATTGCCGAAGCCACGCCGACACGTGCTGCCAACAATGGCTGGGCTGACTACGACCCTAAGCAGGATGCAACCGACGAGGAGAATATGATTAACACCAACGACATGCATATCTTGGTGTGCGACGACGGCGGCAATGAGCTGGCTGAGATTGAGGATGTGTTTGTCTCTATGGTAAGCGATCCCGATGGCAAGAAATACAACATCACGGGAACATGGAGAAACGCTAAAGGCAAACTCGCCGATGCCAAGAAGTTGATGGTTGTAGCCAACTGCAATGCTACGGCACTGGCTACGACTCCTCTTGCCAATCTTGTCTACGACATCAACACCGGCACAAGGAAATTCATACCGATGTGGGGCGTTGCTCCGCTGCCTGCCTTGACGCTTGGAAAGAGCAATCCGCTCACCGAAGACATCTGTATGCTGCGCGCCATGGCAAAAATAAAAGTGGTGCTTAGGGACGACATGAAATCCTATGGATTCTCCATTGCCGACATGACGCTTAATGCCTATAACACCCGAGGATATTGCTTGCCAAGGAATTTTAAGAGTGTTTTGAGAACTAAGGACATTCGTTTCGACAACTCGCTCAATCCCTATGACAGCAAGGCAACATCTGCTTTGCACCTTGCCGACGCTCTGCCTGTATATGTGCCCGAATACGACAACACAACAACAGGAGTCACTCCGTCGACAATTACCGTCAACCTCGACCGCAACGGTTCACACGAAGGCAACTACACACTACACTTCCGCAACTACGACAGCAACGGAGCACCAAACGGTGTGCCGTTCGACATTCAGCGCAACCATCTATACACCTATATTATATATAAGGAGAATGGGCAGTTGCTCGTGTCGCTACACGTGAGAAAGTGGCACATGCGCGAACACGACGAAGACATTATCATGTAGTACTAATAGATAGAAAAATCACGATATATGAAGATTCTACATTTATTCATATTACTCTTCATTACGACTCTCTTGTTTTGTGGATGCTCTGCCGACATCGAGTCTAACCCAACAGCCGAAGGCAAGCTTGTGAGCATAAGTCTCAATATCTCGTCTTCGGGTAAGAGCGTCGCCTCGCGTGCCTATGGGGCGATGGCGTGGGACGACGTCAACGCTGTTGAGGGCGAGATGATGAATAATTGTTTTGTGGTGATTGTGCAGGGCGGATACGTCAAGAAGGTGCTCATAAGTGGCAAATATGCCCAGAAGAAGAGCATGGAGACCATGCTCACCACCAAGATAAATGCTGGGACCACAACGTTCTATTCTTTTGCCAACATGACACCCGAGGAAGTGGGACTGAGTTCCACCACCGACTATTCCACTACCAACACGTCTCTGCCTCCGGGATTCGACTCGCAGTTGCATACTGTCAATGGCAACGTCAGGACGATAGCCGGTTTCCACAATGGCATACCTATGAGCAACAAGCAGACTGTCGACATTTCGGCTGACAAGCAGAAGGTGGACCTTGAAGTGATAAGGATGGTGGCAAAGATGAAACTCAATATCACCAACGAAACAACCAGCGACATCACTCTCAAGGGAGTGTCGATGAGCGACATCACGACAAATGAAAATAATAACCTCTATCTCTTGCCGGGCAACGACAACGGCATTGCGCTGGAACCGCATATCAACCCCATGGCTAAGAAGGCTACATATAAGTTGAATTTCGACACACCAATAGTGGTGAAGGCTAAGAATGCTACTCCAGTCGAGGTGGAATTCTATATTAACGAGTCGAAGGCATCGTCGCCCAACTACTTTGTCATAGGCATGGAGACCGACCATGCCACTATGAGCTATCGTGGGGCAATGTCGAAATGGAACTCCATCTCGCGCAACGACTATCTCGTTGTGCCTATAAAGCTCAACGACTATGTCGTGAAGTTCGACGTGCAGCAGTTCACTGCCATCGGAGTGTTGCCGAGCATAGAGCAGAACAACGAGATGCTCACTGTGAAGTTCAAGGGCTATGGCGAGTTCCATATCATTCCGCATGTCATACGCATCAGCGACGGAGCGGAACTCACAGCTGGCTCAGCCACTGCCGGAGGATGGACTTTCAAGGAATGGAAAACAATCGAAAAGACACCCGACGGCGGCGAAGGCACCTGCATCTACAACCGTATGCCCACTTATGTGGAGTCGAAGCGGAGAATAGAGGGTGTGGTGGGCAACCGCAATGGTAATGCTGTCCATCAGTTTGTTGTGAGCATCGGTGGAGTGGGGGTGGACATTCCCTACAAAGTACAAATCATAAAGGAATAATGAATTATGAGCATTCTTCAACATAAATTCTTATACATTTTAGCTTTGGTGTTGGCTTTTATGGCGAATACCAATGCTATTTATGCACAGACAGCAACTGCAAGTGTGTTTGCTCATTACAAGGGAGTGAACAATCTGGACTATATCAACGGTATGCAGCAGGTGCACGAGTATGAATATACTTACTATGTGACTCCGGGCATGCCGATAGAGTTGCCACTGCCGTTTGAGGACTATAATGGTTCGGCTGACAGGAACGATGAGCCTAAGGGCTATATCCGATGGTATGACTATAACACGGATATGAGTGCGGCAAACCTGTCGCCTTATGACACAAGCAGTTTGTTGACTTCTGTAGTAGATGCAGAGGGCAACAACCGTGGACTGTTTTCATGGAAAACAAGCACAACTAATGAGCCAAAAGGACCTAACCATACTACGATTGGCGTGAACTATACCGCACCAGCAGAAGCCAACGAACTTACATGGAAGGGTGAAGACATAGCCTGTGACGTGAGTCGATACCTTGACTTCGGACCGAAAAATCCCGAAGGCACTACCGATCAATACTTCACTCACGAGCCAACTTTGCAGATTCGCTATATCTTTCATATACGCCCAGCAAAGGCTATGGCTGAGAACATCATTAATACAACATCGGTCGACATTCGTGGCAAGTATAATGATATTACGATTGAGGACCATCGACAGATTGTGTTTGGAGCTAAGGACGAGAATTCGGATATAGCCCTCAAGGTGAATTACAAGTCCCCCTGTTATTTCTTTTATCCCCTAAAAAACACAAACAAACATCTCTATGCTGCCGATGATAATTATCTGATAAAGTCTGAAGACTACAATAAAAGCACTTTATTGCAAGCTGATGACTTTATGTGGCGTGTTTACGACGAGACAATGCAGAATTACACTGTTTTGTTTTCTGGACACAATATCCAGATGAATGACCAATGGGCAGACATGTCCACAATCGTAAATAATTCGACTGGATGGAGAAACTTGAATGGAGGAGCAGGGACAAAACCCACGATTTCGTTAGGTAAAACGTTCTATTTTGTTGTATATGCTAAAAATGGTGACAACATTGCACCTATCGCCAACTTTGAGGTATTGTATCAAAACACATATCCCAAGACACAAGCCCAAATAGATGCCGATGGTGATAGTGAGCGAAATCTCGATTATTTTGAACAGCATTATCTACAGGCAACAATACCTATATCTTTCGATACCGACAACCAGACGCTCACTGTTGAGGCTCCCAACGCAGACAATAATATATCAAAGTTTGCATCAAGATGGAACCGACGCTCTTACAGTTATGCTTATCCGCAGTTGAAAAGTCAGTCCTGTCCTAACGTCCAGTGGGATATGATTCATGGTGAATATGTCATATGCAAGTCAAAGGAAGTGGCGGCAGTGGTCAATGGTCAAGCAAATGGCTCCACGGTTCTATACGACCGCACTTATGCGATGACTAAAGGCAAACAGTATGGTTATTTCTTGTATTTTGATGCCTCGGACGAGAGTCGTAAGATTGCAGTTATCGACTTCAAGGCAAACCTCTGTTCTGGTGCAAAACTGATATTTTCGGCTGCGGTGGCTGATCTCACGGCAGGACCATCCTATGTGGCACCACAGGTGGTGTTTAAGCTTTACGGCATTATCAAAGACGTTAACGACAAAGTAATTCACAGCCGACTTATCACGTCATTTTCGTCGGGCAATTTTGCAAATAACACTCAAGATGCCCAACGACTTTTTGGTGTTTGGTATCAGATGTATAGCCGAATCGTGTTGCCAAGGAATTCAGGAGCCGAGAATTTTTCCGACTACCGTATTGTAGTTGATAACATGTGCTCGGGCACTAATGGTGCCGACTATGCCGTGGACGACCTGCGACTCTATATACAGCATTCAAAGATTGATGTGACTCAGAACGAACCGGTTTGTCTCGATCGGTTAAAAAGTGCTTATGTGCCCGACAAAATCACACTGAAGATTTCAACCCACTACGAGAATGCCAAGGCATTCACAAGCGAAGTGGCTGATGCGAAGATGTTTTATCGTTTATGCGACATTGCGGGCAAGCCACTCACCAATATCGACTACAACGGCGACGGTAACCCCGACGAATATGGCACGTCAGAAGTGCCAAAGGCTTACGACGAAACTAAGATGCTGCCTTCCTATGCAGGAGGAGCTACCGACAAGCCAATGTTCGAGAAAGACCCCGAGAAGCATATTGTGTTGGTGCTTGCCAACAGGCACTTCGGCTTGGTTTTAGGACAGAAGTACTATGTGTCGGTGGCTTATCCCGACGAGAACGACCCCTCTAAGCCGGGTGTATGGGGCAAGTCTATTAACACA
Source organism: Prevotella sp. (assembly GCA_052273435.1). Classification (GTDB taxonomy): domain Bacteria; phylum Bacteroidota; class Bacteroidia; order Bacteroidales; family Bacteroidaceae; genus Prevotella. Next base: position 3,225 of record DAVZIG010000044.1, on the reverse strand, counting down.
TGCTCCACATATAGTGATGATTTTGAGATTGTGCAGCAGAAGTTTGTGATTTCCGACCTCAACGGCAATGTGGTGACTACGGTGCGTGTGTCGTGTGATGCCGACCGCACGCCCGACGTGAAAATCACAGGAAAGCTTGAGACTGCCGACATCGTGAATGGAGGTAGCATCACGCTTAACACCGTGAAGTTCGATTGGTTCTTGAGCGAGCCCAACAAGGAGAACGACTTCGCCTCTATCTCTGGTCTTCAGGAGGCGTTGAGAGACTATCGCGACCATTATCCTGAAGTGAAGGGGCTTGACGCTGGATATCAATCCGTCAATCTTGACCGATACAACCTGCTGAAGACCTATGTCGATAATCATCGGCTAATTCTTTCTGCCAGCAACAATCTCGACGATCATAAGTTCCTAAGTGGATGGATGGGAACCTACAAGATTGCAGCAGTACCTATAGGAGAAAATCATAAAGAGGGAACTATAACCTATCTTATCTGTCCCGAACCGCTGTATTTCACACTGCGTGTTGTGGAGGACGGACCAAAGCTTACACTCGGTTTCGGCAATGTGGTTTATCCTACCGACGAGCGCGCTGTGCGCATCGGACTGCCGCAGATAAGGGCTATGCTTGATAAAAACAAGGAACTTAATCTGCCCGTGGCAAGTCTTGAGAGTACCACTCAGATTGAGTTCCTGCATGAGTCGGAAGTTTTCATCTCCGACAGCAACGACCCAACGTTCGACAACACTAAGCAGATAGTAGGAAGCATACAGAACAAAATTTTTAACAAGGGCGATACGCTGTTGAGTGTTGTGTTCAACAACAATGCCTTGACAGTATTCCGCGAGGGCTACTGGTATGAACTTAACTTCTCATACAAACAACACAGTGTAGGGTCGAAGACTGTGGTGTCGTGTCCTGGTGAGATGTTCATAAAGTTTAAAATCGTGCCCGAATATCTCACGTGGAACTCAACACCCGACAATAAGTTCAACGCCAACTGGAACAACGACCTCAACTGGATGCGCTCAAAAGTGGCTGAGATTTATAAGACGACCGACTATACCGACTATGGACAGCAGGCTTATACGCCCATGAAGTTCTCGAAGGTGACTATAGCCAATCAAACAGGCAGGGTGTATCCGTCGCTTGGCAATATTGTTTACCGCAAAGGAAACGATATCGCCACAAAGCTGACCAACGACAAGGGAGAGGAGTCTACGCCATATATCGCCTACGACATGATGGTGAAGTGGAACTATAACACCGCCGACCACTCGGACACCGGCGACGGTGTGTTCAGCTGCGAGACTTTCCATGGCAACCTGTGTAGCGAGATTTATTTCAAGCCCCAGGCAGAGCTGCTCAACCAAACCTATCTTGTCTACAAGAAGGCTTATGCCGAGCTGGAGGTGGCTAAGAACCGATGGCATATTCTGTCGTCGCCACTGAAGGCCACCTATGCTGGCGACTTCTATGCACCGAAGAGCAACGGCCGACAGGAGACTGAGGCTTTCAAACCTATTAGTTTCGACAACACGCTCAACAGCCGCACCGACGCTCCTGTCTATCAGCGCAACTGGGACGGCGATGGCAAGGAAGTGGTCGACGGCATAACTCATTATGAAGCCAATGACTATCACGACGGAACATTGCGCATCGACACAATATCCGACGGATCTATGGATGTGGCGTTGCTCTATTGGAGCCATATATATAATAAGGTGGATGAAAACTATGCCAACGGCAAGGGATTTGCACTGAAGTCAGGCGACGACTATACCACTGCCTTGGCAGCGGCTTCGCTCTTCCGACTGCCAAAGGACGACAGTGAGTACTACTACTACAATGCCGATGGCACAGTGAACAGCGGCATGAAGCCCTCTGTCGACAAGACCGACAACTACCAGCTGATAGTGGAGCCATCAACGGCTGAGGGAGCATTGGGAGCCATCTCTCAGACTCTCACAGTCAACACTCATAGCAATAATCGCTACTACATAGTAGGCAATCCGTATACTGCTTCGCTTAGTATGTATCGATTCCTAAACGGAAACCCGAGCTTTGAGCGTAAGGTGTGGACTTTAGTAGATGGTGTTCTTAAGGCACATAGCGTGCCAGAGGGTAAGGGTACATACAACCGCAGTCAAGATTATATCATTGAGCCAATGCAAGGCTTCTTTGTGAAGTTGAAGGAGGGCGAGACAGTTAGTCAAGCTTACTTTACTTTGATGATGACTACAGACCGCTGGATATCTGGTGGTACTGCTGTACAGGAACCTGCGGCAGTATATATCAATGTAGTTAATGATGATAATCTGTGTTCTACGGCTAAGGTTGTGCTTTGCAATGATGCCGACGACGAATTTGTTGATGATGAGGATGTTGAGTTGCTTAACAACACCGATATTGAAGATGTGCCGCAAGTGTATACTGTCGCGGGTAATCAGGCTGCTGCTCTTAACAAACTCTCAAACATCAACTTCCTGCCGTTGGGCATCATTGCTAAGGAGGATGGAAAGGTGATGAGTAATGGCGCAACTGTTAATGTAGAAATATCTGCAAACCGCTATGTTACTGATAAGTTGTTTGTGTTTGATGCCAAGATGGGAACTTTTACTCCTGCCGATGCTCCAATATCTATTATGGCTAATGAGCATGGTAGATACTACATCACCACATCGACTTACAACTTGAAGCAACATAATGATGAGGCTAATATCAAGTGCTATGCTCTTGCAAATGGTGTTGTTGCTGTGAGTTCGCCTAATCTGACTCTGGCTTCGGTAAGTGTTTACACAACAGAAGGCCTGCTTGTTACTTGCGACTCACACATAAATGCGTCTTCTTGGAACAAAAACATTGGCACCGGCCTATTTATTATAAAGGTGGATACTGCCGAAGGTAAGAGCAAGACGTTTAAGATTAGTGTGAAATAGTACTATATAGTGGTTTAAAACAATAGGCTATGGCATTGTCGCCATGGCCTATTGTTTTAAACCCTTATATTATATAATGTGTAACTTGTAAACAAAAGTTAAATCATAATATTTCTGAATATTTTCTATGTGAAAGCTTTGGTAGTATGAAAAAAAGCGTTACCTTTGCACCCGCTTTCGAACTTAAAGCAAGAGCTAAGTAAAGCGAGATGCTGATAGGAAAAAGGCGAATAAAGAAAGAGTTCTTTGAAAAGATTTACATAAGACAGATAAAGTAGTACAAGA